>JBOHZO010000022.1:0-52770 GCA_050738555.1 Steroidobacteraceae bacterium
TAACGGGGCGGGTCCGTCGGCAGCGTCGTCACCAGCGACCGATCCACGAGCCGGCCGATCACGTCGATGGCCTCCGAGGAATCGAGTGCGGCATCTGCAACGCAACGCGCGGCGACGTCGAGCGCAATGCTCCCCGCAAACGCGCCGAGCCGGTTGAATACGCGTTGCTCCGCCGCGGTCAGCAGTCCGTAGCTCCAGTCGAGCGCCGCTTGCAGCACGCCATGACGGGGCTCGGTGGAGTGGCCGGCCTGCTTCAGCAAGCGGAATCGATCGTCGAGCCGCGCAAGCAGCGCGCCCGCCCCCAACGAGGGAACGCGCGCAGCCGCGAGTTCGAGCGCGAGCGGGTTCCCGTCGAGCCGCCGGCAGATTTCGCCGGCAAGCGCGCTGTTCGTCGAGTTCAGCTCGAAGCGCCGGTCGGCCTCCGCCGCGCGCAATGCGAACAGCCGCACGGCGGCGGATTCCGCCGAATCCGCAGGCGTCGCTCCCGGAGCAGGCACCGCAAGGCCCATCAGCCGAACCACCGTCTCGCCTGCGGTGCCGAGCGGCGCCTGACTCGTGACCAGCGCGCGCACGCCACGTGTCCGCGACACGAGCGTCGCAAGTGCCGTCGCAAACGCCGCGCCGAGGTGCTCTGCGCCGTCGAGAATCATCAGCAGCGGTTGATGCTCGAGCGCCTGGCCCAGCGCGGCGAAACCCTCCTGGCCATCGGGCAGCGAAACTCCGAGGGCCAGGGCGATCGCCGAAGGCACACGCTCGATGCCATCGACCGTCTCGAGCGAGACCCAGGCCACCGCGCCATCCGGTTGGTCGGCCTCGCGCGCCAGTATCTCCTGCGCGAGCCGCGTCTTGCCGACTCCCGCACTCCCAACGATGATCACGAGCGATGTCCGGCTAAGCGCGTCCCGGACCGCGCGAAGGTCTTCGTCGCGGCCGATCAGGGGCCCAAGGCGGGCGGGCCAGGAAATACGCGGTACCACCAATCGGCGAGCGAGGTCGAGGCTCGGCGCAGCAGTAGCGGAAGTCGCGCTCGCCGTGGAAGTCGAGACTTCGAGATCGAGGCGGTACCCGAAGCGCGGCACCGTGCGGATCGCACCCGCGCCGAGCACGCGCCGCAGGCTCGCGATCTGTGCCGGCAGGTTGTTCTCGTCGACGACGAGCCGGGGCCAGACACGGTCCAGCAGCGTCGCCTTGGTGACGAGCCGGCCGTGATTCTCGACCAGCACGAGCAACAGGTCGAAGGCCCGCGCCCCCAGCTCGACGGGCCGTCCCCCCGCGCAAAGCAACCGTTCCGTCGGGTAGAGCTCGAAGGCCCCGACGCGTATCAGCTCCATCAGCGACCATTTAGAGTAATTTCACCAGGGTTTCAAGACGGGACTGGCCGCTCAGGAGATGCTACGACTCCGGCGACAGCCTTCCAGCAAGCCGGTAATCCGAGGAGATCGTCATGCCGAAGTTCGTGATCGAAAGGGAAATACCCGGCGCGGGCAAGATGAGCCCCGCTGACCTCAAGAAAATCTCGCAAAAATCCTGCGGCGTGCTCAGCAGCCTCGGACCCAGCGTACAGTGGATCCAGAGCTTCGTCACCGCCGACAAGATCTACTGTGTCTACCACGCGACGGACGAGTCGCTGGTACAGCGACATGCCGAGCTCGGCGGATTCCCGGCCAACAAGATCTCGCGCGTCACGGCTGTCATCGATCCCGCGACCTCCGAATAGGCCGCAACATCAACAGATCCTGGAGACGACGATGAAAGCACTCATTGCGGTATTGGCATTCCTTTTCCTTTCACCTGCAATCGCGGACGAGTCGGCGGCGCCGGACGGGTCTGTCCATCGCTACCTGATCGAGCGGAGCTTCCCGGCCGGCGCCCTGGATGGGCTGGACGCCGCGACCAAGGAGAAAGTGAACGCGAATAACGCAACGCTCGGCGTGCGTTGGCTGCACTCTTACGCCAACTCCGACAAGACCAAGACGTATTGTGTCTACGAAGGACCGAGCGAAGACGCGGTGCGCCAGGCCGCGGCGCTAAATGGTCTCCCGGTCGACAGCGTGATGGAAGTTCCCGTCAACCTCACGCCCTGAAATCGCGAATCGGCAGCGTCGGCCGCGGCTTGTCGGTCTGACTCGGTCCTGACCAGTGCGCTAGCACGCCAACGGCGGCCAATTCAGGCCGCCGGCAGGGTTGTCAGCCGGCCGCCCGCCGTATCAGCCCGGCCTCCGCGGCGAGCAGCTCCGCCTTGTCCGTCTTCTCCCAGCTGAACTCCGGTTCGTCGCGGCCGAAGTGGCCGTAGGCCGCCGTCTTGCGATAAATGGGACGCAGAAGATCGAGCATCTGCACAAGACCCTTGGGCCTCAAGTCGAAATGCCTGAGAACAAGTTCCCTGATCCTCTCTTCGCTCAACTGGCCCGTTCCGTAGGTCGTCAGCATCAGGCTCGTCGGGCGCGCGACCCCGATCGCGTAGGCGACTTGCACCAGGCAGCGGCTGGCGAGCCCCGCGGCGACGACGTTTTTCGCGACATAGCGGGCAGCATAGGCGGCGGAGCGATCTACCTTCGACGGGTCCTTTCCCGAAAACGCGCCGCCGCCGTGTGGCGCCGCGCCGCCGTAGGTGTCGACGATGATCTTGCGGCCGGTGAGCCCGCAGTCGCCCTTGGGCCCTCCGACGACGAACCGGCCCGTCGGGTTCACGAGATATCGGATCTTTCCTGACACGAGTTCCTTTGGCAGGACCGGTCTGATGATTTCCTCGATGACGGCTTCGGACAACGTCTTGTGCTCGATGTCCGGCGCGTGCTGTGTCGAGAGCACGACCGTGTCGATCCCCTTCACTTTGCCATCGACATAGCGGACGGTCACCTGGGATTTCGCGTCGGGCCGCAGCCAGGCCAGCCTGCCGGAGTGCCGGAGCTCCGCCTGCCGTTGGACCAGCCGATGTGCGACGTGAATCGGCAGCGGCATGAGCTGCGGCGTTTCATCGCAGGCATATCCGAACATCAGGCCCTGGTCGCCCGCGCCCTGCTCCAGATCGATTCCCCGGCCCTCGTCCACTCGTAGCCGATGCGTCGAATGGTCTCGCGCGCCACGGACTGGTAATCCACGACCGCTTTCGACGTGATTTCGCCGGCGAGCACGACAAGGCCCGTGCTGCAAAGAGTTTCAGCTGCAACCCGCGCCGTGCGGTCCTGGGCGAGCACGGCGTCGAGGACCGCATCCGAGATCTGGTCCGCTACCTTGTCGGGGTGTCCTTCGCCCACGGACTCCGAAGTGAAGAGATAGCTTTCGCTCATGCAACCTGTGACTTCGCCCGCAAATTCATGGATGGACCAACAGCGTGCAGGCACTTGCATCGATTTCAAATCGACCGGTGCGGATTGCCTGGAGCCATTGCACCGTTTGCAGAACGCCGCCGAACGAGAAAAAATGCGGCTGCACGATCCGGCGCGCGAACGCGCCGTCCAGCTCGCGCACGATCTGCAGCAACGTCTCGTCGGCCGATGTAACGAGGTGCTTCACGGAGCTGATCGCGCTCAGGTTCGTCATCAAGGCGTTCAGCGAGGCGCCGATGCCGCAGAGCATGGCGTACTTGATGAGCGTTCTCAGAGACGCCGGGCCCGCTATTCCTATATGGACGGGAAGCGTAATACGATGTTCAGTGAGCTGGCGCTCCCAGTCGACGAGCGCGCCGGGATTGAAGCCGAACTGGCTCACAATGTGTACGCGAGCGTCGGTCAGCTCGGCGTAATCCTGCTTCTGCTGGAGGGACTTCCACAAGAGCGTCGAGCCGATGCGCTTATGCCCTTCCGGATGCCCGGCCACGCCGATTGTGTTGATGCCCGCGGAGACGAGCTCGCCCGAATCGAGAATGTCGAGCGTGCTCGCAAAGCGGCCCGCGGGCGTCGACAGATCGCCAGCGACAAGCATGGCTCGCGTAATTCCGTTGTCCTGCAGCCGGCCGAGCGCGGCCGCGAGCGCAACCTCGTTCTCAATCCGTCGCGCGACGATGTGGGGGCACGCCTTGAACCCCCGGGCCTGGACGGCGCAAGCGACATCACTTACGTCCGCGACCGTTGCAGTCGGCGTGTGCGTGACGTAAATGGTCGTGTCGGCGGGCAGGCGGCCAACCAGCGAAGTCAGCGCTTCCTTGTCGTGCGGCGTGACCTCGATGGATGCTGCCCCGACGAAATCGACCAGCCTGGCCTTCAGGTCGGCTTCTCCGGCGGCCGGGAGGCGAGCGGCCACTACCTCTGCCGCCGGCTCACGACAAAGGTCTCGTCATTGAACCAGAGTCCGCCGTGCTTCCGCAGGACTGCCTGGGTGGCGTCGAGATAGGCTCCCGTCGTCACCACTTCATCGAGCCGTTCGTCCTCGATCTGGTTAACGTAGATCGCGGCGTTCCAGGCCGCAAACAGAGTCGACGTGCCGATTCGATCGCCGATTTCGTTCGGCAGAGTGTGCATCTCGTAGCGGAAAATCGCCTTGTCGTCGGCCGGCACCGACAGGGAGAATTCGCTCGCCTCGCGCCCAAGTTCGCTCTTCAGCGCGGCAAGGAGCTGGCGGCGGTCCACCTGGAAGGGATTCTCGTCGGGCCACAGCTTCTGGATGATTTCGAGAGCCGGGTCGCGCCCGTACGACTGGATGACCAGCAGCCGGCCATTGGGCGCGAGGCTCCGCGCCAGCGGCGCGAGCACTTTTTCCGCCTTGAATTTCGCGGACAGCCGCGCCCGCCACGGCTGCGAGGCCACGATCAGGTCATAGTACTCGAAGGTCTGGCCTGGCTTCGGTATCACGCGGTCCAGCAGGAATTTGTGGTCCTCACGGTATGCCACGAGCACCGACGGGCGCACGTACACGGGATTCCCCGACTTCGGGCTCGGTTTCGTCTGCCAGCCGAAGGCGAGCGTCTCCGCCAGTTCCTCAATCTGCTCGGCGTACTCGTGCGATGTTTCGCCTTTGAGGCGCACCTCATGCCAGTTGAGCGCCGCGGCCGAGCGGATGTCGCGCGGCATCAGTCGGGGCGCCTCGGAGTAATTCATATTGGTGATCACAATCACCGTCGCAGGATGCTCGTGAAAGCGGTCCGGCATTTTCTCGAGGCCCAGACGAGCGTCTTCCAAGCTGATCTCCTTGGCGACGACCATGAGCGGCACCGTCGGTTCCTGGCTGTGCGCATGGCGCATCAGGCGCGCAAGGACGGTGCCATCGCCCATGCCGGCATCGAATATGCGAAGCGCCGGCGGCGTTGGACGGACATGTTTGAGCTCGAGCGCGGCCCGGTGCGCGACCGCGGATTTCTCATTGCAAGTATTCACGAAGGCCAGGTACTTCTGGCGGTTGTCATAAAAGCGGAAAGGCGTCGCCTGCTCGTCCGGCGACGCCGCGGCTGCCACGCCTTGTTCCGTGTTCACGGCTTGCCTCGCGCGCGCCCGATGACGAGGTCCTTCGTGATTCGCGCGACGTGCTCGCCCTGGAAGCGGCACATCCCGAGCTCCAGTGCGCTCGGCATGCGCATCTCGTCGCCCGCGCCAGTGATGCTGCTCGCCCCGTACGGCGTGCCGCCCGTCACCTCGCGCATCGTGGTGATGCCCGGAGCTGTGTATGGCAGGCCGACGATGATCATGCCCTGATGCAGCAGCGTCGAGTGAAACGACGTGATCGTGGTCTCCTGGCCGCCATGCTGGCTTTGAGTGCATGAGAAGACGCTCGCGACCTTGCCCAGGAGCGCATTCCGCGCCCACAAGGGGCCGGTTTGGTCCAGGAAGTTACGCATCTGCGCGCACATGTTCCCGAAGCGTGTCGGCGTGCCGAACAGGATACCGTCGTAATTTCCGAGCTCTCCCGGCTCCGCAACCGGCGCCGTCTGGTCCAGCTTGAAGCCCGACTGCTTCGCGACCTCGAGCGGAACGAGCTCGGGCACGCGCTTGACTTCGACCGTGACGCCCTCGACCCGCGCGGCGCCCTCGGCTTGAGCCCGCGCCATCTGTTCCACGTGTCCGTAGCTGCTGTAGTAGAGAACCAGGATGCTCGCCATCGGAATTCCCCGACTTCAGGCTGCGGCTCGCGACTGACGTCGCAGGAATAACTGAATCGCCTCGTTGTAGGCGGCCGGATCGTCGAGATTCGGGAGATGTCCCGCATCCGGAATCACGATTCGCTCGGCACGCGGCAGGCTGCGGCCCAGCCGCTCGCCTGCCTCCAGGCGAATACGCGTGTCGAACTGTCCGTTCACGACCAGGACCGGGGCGCGGAACCGCGCGAGCGCAATCGTGCCGACGGGCGGCGACCGATTCGAATCGGGCACGAGAAGATCCCTGGCCGGATAGCGCGCGAGCATGGATTCGAGCAATGCCTGCGCTTCGGCATCGGCTGAGTGGAGTTTCATCAACGGGTGGTCCCGCCACACACGCCGGAATGCGTCGACTCCGCCGTCCTGCACCAGCCGTCGAAACTCATCGACCGAAAAATCTTCGTCGCGCGCGGTGACGGGATCTCCAGCTTCGTCCGGTGGTCCGTCGAGCACGAGGCTCGTGACCCGCTCGGGCAGACGCAATGCGAATGCGAGCGCGACGCGCGCGCCCTGCGACGTGCCGACGAGCGAGGCGCGCGGGATCGCGAGCCGATCGAGGAGTACGCGCAAGTCGTCGCAATCCGCGGTGAGCGCAGGCGTTCCCTCCGACAGGCCGAATCCGCGCCGATCGAAACGGATGAAGCGCATCGATCGCCAGAGCGCGGCGGCCTGCGGATTCCAGACATCGAGATCGACGGTCCAGCCGTGAATGAAGACGACCGGCATGCCTTCGCCCTCGTCGCGAAAACGCAGTCGGGCTGCACCGGACAGAAAATAGTCGTCCCGGGCTCGCATGCTATTTCGAATATCGAAAAAAAGTTCGCAAACAGGCTACGAGCGCACGGAGTGCGCGTCAAGCCCGGCTTGGCGCACCATTACACCAGTGCGCTGAGTGACAGGCCCGGAACGCGGGCAAGCTCCGCGGAGATCTCCCGGCTCGCCTGCTTCAGCATCGTGAGCCGCTCGCGCACCAGCTTGACTTTCGTGATGCGGCGCGAATGGCTCGAGCTGTTGAGCGATGCGACGACGCGCCCGGCCTCGTCGAACACGGGAACCGCGACCGCCACCACGCCGTAGGCCAGCTCGTCCTCGACGGCCGAGTATCCCGCCTTGCGGCACTCATCGATCAGTTGGCGGATCTTCCGTGGGTCGGTGACCGTTGATTCGGTCAGCGCGACGAATTGCTGCGTGCGGAAATAGGTTTCGAGGCGCTCCGGCGCGAGGCCCGCGAGGAGCACGCGGCCCATGGATGTCACGTGTGCCGGAAACCGGCTTCCGATATGCGCTTCCAGGCGCATCAGCGTTCGTACGGACGTGCGCGCGACGTAGACGATGTCGTTGCCGTCGAGCACGGAAAGCGCCGCCGAATCGCCGGTGAGCCGTGCGAGTTCCTCGAGATGCGTTTTCGTCAGGTGCTCGATGTCCATCGATTCGAGATAGGCCGCGCCCAACTCGAGCACCTTCGGGCGCAGCAGGAACTGCCTCCCCCGTCGCGTGACATAGCCTAGCTCTTCGAGCGTCAGCAAGCAGCGGCGCGCAGTCGCCGCGGGCATACGCGCGATGCCGGCGACTTCGGAAAGAGTCAGCGCCGAATGGTCGCGCGTGAACGCGCGGATCACCTGGAGCCCTTTCGCGAGTCCGCCCATGGCTTCCCTGCGCGCGGGTGGCTGGCGGCGTGGCATGACCCAGTGTATTTCGATATGCGAAGAAGCAAAAGCGGGGCCGCCGCGCACTTGACGTCGAGCGGCACTCGAGTTCAGCATGTTCGATAGTCGAATCTCTTTTCGGTATACGAAACTGGATCGAGGCGACGACGCAGCTGGGACGGCATGAAAATCGGTTCGCAGGCCGGGCACCGCTCGGCCATCTCGGCATCCAACGCGGATTCGATCGTCGTCCGCGGATATGACCTGTGCCGCGAACTCATCGGGCAGGTGACCTTCACCGACCACGTCTGGCTGCTCGTCACCGGCGATCTCCCCACTTCCGCGCAGCGGCGCATCCTCGATGCCGCGCTCGTCGCAATCGCGGAACACGGCCTCGTACCGAGCGTCGCGGCGAGCCGCATGACGCTCGCGGCCGCGCCTGAGTCGATCCAGGGCGCGGTGGCGGCCGGTATCCTCGGTTGCGGCTCCGTGATCCTGGGTTCCGCGGAAGCGGCCGCCCAGTTCTTCGCGGGGATTCTCGCCAGTGAAACCTCCCGCGCAGTCAATGGGGCGACGCACGCGGCGCTCGTCGAGGCACGCGACGCGCGGCGTGCGATTCCCGGTTTTGGCCACCCGCTGCACAAGCGCGCGGACCCGCGGGTCGCGCGGTTGCTCACCATCGCAGCCGAGACCGGCATCGGCGGGCGTCACGTGGAAGTCGCGCGGCTGGTCGAGCGGCTCCTCCCGGAGATTGCGGGCAAGCCACTCGTCATGAACGTTTCCGGGGCAATTGCGGCCGTGCTGCTCGATGCCGGATACCCACTGCTTGCCGTCAAGGGAATTCCGATTCTCGCTCGTACCGCCGGACTTATCGCTCACCTGCTGGAAGAACAGGAGCGGTCGATCGGATTCATCCTCGCGGACTCCGGCGCAGCCAGCGTCGATTACGACGGCAAGTCCCCGGCCGGATTCGTGCCGAGCGCCTGATGTTCCAGTCCGTCCTCCGAGGAGTCCGCGTCGTCGAACAGGGCACATTCATCACCGGCCCGTGCGCGGCGATGATGCTCGCAGATCTCGGCGCCGACGTAATCAAGATCGAGAGCCCGGAAGGCGATCCGTACCGGAGCTATCAGAAGGGCCTCTACTCGCCGCACTTCCAGGCCTACAACCGCAACAAGCGGAGCCTCGTTTGCGACCTCAAGCAACCGGCCGACCGCGAAGTGTTCGAACAGCTCATCGCGAATGCGGACGTCTACCTCCAGAATTTCCGGCCCGGCACCGCCGACCGGCTCGGCGCGGGTGCGAAGCGGCTCCGCGGCATCAACCCGAAGCTCGTCTATTGCTCGATCAGCGGCTTTGGCGCGGACGGCCCCTATGCCGAACGGCCGAGCTACGACTCCGTCGCGCAGGCACTGTCCGGTTTCCTCAGTGTGGTCGTCGACCCGGAGCGGCCGCGTTTCCTCGGTCCTGCGCTCGCGGATGCGATCACCGGCATCTATGCGGCCTATGGAATCCTCGGCGTCCTGCTCGAGCGCACACACACGGGCCAGGGTCGACTCGTCGAGGTGTCGATGTTCGAAGCCATGGCGCATTTCGCCGTGGAACCTTTCGCCGCGTTTTTTGCACTCGGCGAAGTGCCGAAGTCTAACGATCGTCCGCGGCTCGCCCAAGCCTACATCCTGCGGACGGCCGACGATCGTCTGCTCGCCATCCATCTCTCGTCACTCGAGAAGTTCTGGCAGGGGCTCACCACGGCGCTTGAAGCCGGCTATTTGAACCTCGATGCGCGCTTCAATGAGCGGCTCGCACGGATCGAGAACTACGAGGCGCTCGCAGAAGAGCTCGACCGGCATTTCCGGAAACGGCCGCTCGCCGAGTGGGTAACGCGCCTCTCCGCGAATGACGTGCCGTTCGCCCCAATCAATGGCATCGATTCGGTCGTGAACGATCCGCAGGCGCGCCACCTCGGGCTTGTCGTTCCCGTCGAGGCTGCGCAGGAAGGAGGACGCGAGGCCGTTCGCTCGGCACTGCAATTCGACGGCAATCGCGCGACGGCTGTATCGGCAGCGCCGCTGCTCAACCAGCACGGCGATGCGATCCGCGCGACGCTGGCGCGCAGTCAAGGATGGCCGGCCGCCGCCAGCGACGCGGTGGCACGTCGCGCGGCGGGGTAAACAGCATGCCGGAGCCGGTCCCCACGCTCTTTCCCACAACGCTCGTCGGCAGCATGCCGCAGCCGGACTGGCTGATCGATCGAGAGAAGTTGGCGGGCCGCTTCCCTCCCCGCGTGCGCGCACGCGAGCTCTGGCGCATACCCGAAGCTCACCTGGTCGAGGCGCAGGACGACGCGACGATCATCGCGATCCGGGCGCAGGAACGGGCCGGGCTCGACATCGTCACCGACGGCGAAATCAGACGCGAAAGCTATTCCAACCTGTTCGCGAACGCGCTCGAGGGAGTAGATCTCGACAATCCGGGCACGGCGCTCGACCGGAGCGGGCATCCGACGCCAGTGCCACGGGTCACCGGCCCGATCCGCCGCCGCCGTGCGGTCGGCGTGCGGGATCTCGAATTCCTGCGCCGCCACACGACGAAGCCGGTCAAGGTCACCGTGCCCGGGCCGTTCACGATGTCGCAGCAGGCGCAGATCGACCACTACGGCGGCAGCCGTCACCTGGCGGCCGTGGACTACGCGGTCGCGCTCAACGCGGAGATCCGCGATCTCTTCTCCGCCGGCGCGGACATCGTCCAGATCGACGAGCCCTACATGCAGGCGCGGCCCGAAGAAGCGCGCCAGTTCGGCCTCGAGGCGCTCAATCGCGCGCTCGAAGGCGTGAACGGCACGACGGCGGTGCATATCTGCTTCGGCTACGCGGCCATCATCCATACGCGATCGTCGGCGTATTCCTTCCTGCCCGAGCTTGCGGGCTGCCATTGCCAGCAGGTCTCGCTCGAAACCGCGCAGCCGGATCTCGACTGCTCGATCCTCAAGACGCTCGACGGAAAGAAAATCATTCTCGGCGTCATCGACCTCGGAAACCCGCAGGTGGAGACGCCGGAAATCGTGGCTGCGCGTATCCGGCGCGCGCTGCCGTTCGTGCGCGCGGAGGACGTCATCGTCGCGCCCGACTGCGGAATGAAATACCTGAGCCGGGAAGTTGCTTTCGGAAAGCTCAAGGCGATGGTCGCCGGCGCCGCCATTCTCCGCGAGGAATTGGCGCGTGACACCGGGCCCGTCAGGGTGCAATCGAACTCTTAACGGGGAGACTGACATGTGCACAGTCATGGGGATTTCCATGCTGGCGGCCTGGATCGTCGCGACCGCGGTCGCGATGCCGGTCATGGCCCAGGGCACGGAACTGGAGGAAATCGTCGTGACGGCCCGCAAGCGCGACGAGGCACTGCTCGATGTGCCCGTGGTCGTGAGTGCCTACAACGCGGAGGAAGTCCAGTCGGCAGGCATCCTGCGACCGCAGGACTTCATCGCTTTGACACCGAACATGACGATGGTGCAGACGCAGAACCAGGGCACGTCATTCATCGTCGTGCGCGGCATCTCGCAGGCGCGCAACAGCGAGCCTTCGGTTGCCGTGCTCATCGACGGCGTGCTGATGGCCAACCCGTCGCAGTTCAACCAGGAACTGTTCGACATCGCAAGCATCGAGGTACTCAAGGGGCCGCAGGGCGCGCTCTACGGGCGAAGTGCGATCGGCGGGGCCGTCATTATCCGCACCAGGGAACCGGGCGACCAGATCGAAGGGTCGCTGATGGCCGGTTACGATTCCGGTCCCGGCTACAGGGCGCGATTCGGCGTCGGCGGGCCGATAGGCGGCTCCGACACCTGGAAGTTCCAGCTTTCGGGCTCGTATCTCGACACCGACGGCTACATTGACAATCCGTTCCTCGGCGCGGAGGCGGACCCTTTCAAGGACGCGTCCGGACGACTCAAGCTGATCTGGGAGCCGAACGATAGGATGGCGGCCGATTTCAGGCTGTCGTTTTCGCAGGTCGACACGCAGGCTCTGTACTTCAACATCACGGAGCAGGCCGACGACACCAGCCTGCCGGTACGCGTCAACAATGCCGGAGAGAACGAGCGCGACATGTACAGCGCCTCGCTCCGGCTCGACTTCGACGTAGGGGGAGGTGTTTTCACCTCGATCACATCCTACGATCAGCTCGAGGAGCTGTTGACCGGCGACCAGTTCAATTTCCTGCCGATTCCGGAATCCGTGTTGTTCCAATTTTTCGGCGCGGACCAGGCGCAGCACCAGTGGCTGGACGTCGAGGCCGTCAGCCAGGAGTTCCGCTACACGTCCCCTTCGGAAGCCCGGCTGCGCTGGATTCTCGGCGCTTACGCCATCGCGACTGACCGCTTCATTTCGACTGGTAATGTCTTCGATCTCGGGACCGGCGAGGTCCCGAGGGTGAAGCGCACGCCGCTGCCGTTGTTCGCGCCGCAATTCACGTTTCTCGCCGACTCACAGGACAACCTCGCCTGGGCCGCGTTCGGCGAGCTGAGTTACGACTTGACCGACCGGGTCGAGGGTTCGCTGGCGCTGCGCTACGACCGCGACGAGCGCGAGAACACGACCGAAACGCCGCAGGAATTCATTCCTGCGCCCCTGGTCTGTCCTCCGCCGCCCGCGCCGCCGGTCGACTGCGCGTTCCCGGGCCAGGTCCGCAAGGAGACCTGGGACGAGCTTCAGCCTAAAGTGACCCTGCGCTTCAAGCCGAATGACGACGTCACAACCTATGTCAGCTACAGCCGCGGCTTCCGCAGCGGCGGCTTCAATCAGACGGGGGTGGGCACCGCCGGCATTGCCGGCGTAACTGACCTGTTCGACGAGGAGACGGCGGACACCTACGAGGCCGGCGTCAAGGCGCGGTTTGGCGACAACCGCGTGATGGCGGGTGCGAGCATCTATCACACGAAGGCCGAAGGCTCGTATTTCTTCGTATTCGACCCCAACACGAGCACGCAGAATCTCGGCAATCTGGACGAGGTCGAGTACCAGGGACTCGAACTCGAGCTGCAGGCGCAGGTGAGCGACCGTCTCGATGTGTACGCGCGCGGTGGCTGGACCGACAGCGAGATCAAAGAGTCGCAGCGCAACGCCGCGGATGTCGGCAATCAGGCACCACTCGTGTCGGAGTACACGGTCAATCTGGGCGCGCAGCTCCGGGTTCCTTTCGGAACCGCCGGCGCGTACGAGTTCTTCATCCGCCCGGACTTCCGGATCATCGGCGATACGTGGTGGTATCCGGACAACTTCACCAAGCGCGATCCCGTGGAGTTGCTCGACCTGCGGGCCGGGATCGAGACGGAGAGCTGGTCGCTGGTGGCCTGGTCGAAGAACCTCACGGACGAGGATTACAATGCCGAGTGGTCCCCCGGGCCGATGTTTTTCCCGAACCCGGG
The DNA here is from genome assembly GCA_050738555.1 of Steroidobacteraceae bacterium. Classification (GTDB taxonomy): domain Bacteria; phylum Pseudomonadota; class Gammaproteobacteria; order Steroidobacterales; family Steroidobacteraceae; genus SCUD01. Next base: position 13,136 of record JBOHZO010000022.1, read on the forward strand.
CTACACCAACAATTTCGTATTTAAGGCACCGCCGCGCACCTGGGGCGTCGACTTTACGTACCGTTTCTGAAGCTCGCGGCGCATTCGGAGCAAGCACACATGGCAACAGCAAGTCCTCCCAACCGGCTCCATCACACGGCCTACGTTTCGCGAGATCTCGAGGCGACACGCAAGTTCTACGAGGACGTCATCGGCCTCCCCTTGCTCGCGACCTGGTGCGAGAAGGACTTGCTGTTCGGCGCCGAGCGTACCTACTGCCACTGCTTCTTCGGGCTGGCGGACGGCGGCGCCCTCGCTTTCTTCCAGTTCGCGGACAGGGCGGATCAAGAGCAGTTCGGGCCGAAGATGCCGTTCACGCCCTTCCACCACATCGCGCTTCACGTCGACAAGGAGACCCAGGACGGGATCGAGAAGCGCCTGGCTGCGGCCGGTTACAAGGAACCGCAGTCCTTCGTGCTGGACCACGGATACTGCCGTTCGGTGTATGCAACCGACCCTAATGGGATGATCGTCGAGTTCACGCTGGACCACCCGGACGTCGAGAAAATCAACAAGACTCGCCGGGCCGACGCGCACTCCGAGCTCAAGCGCTGGCTCGCCGGCGATCACATCTCGAACAACATGTATCGATGAGGGGAAGCACGGAGCGCGTTCTCACGACGCACGTCGGTAGCCTGCCGCGCTCGCAGGCCGTGACCGACGTCCTTTTCGGCCGCGAGAAAAGCGAGATCAAGGACAAGCGCGCGGCGGCGGAGGTCATTTCCGACGCCGTGGTCGAGGTTGTGCGCCGCCAGGTCGAAACCGGCATCGACGTCGTGAGTGACGGCGAGTCGAACAAGATCAGTTACGCAACCTACATCGCCGACCGCTTCGCGGGCTTCGCCGGCGACACGCCGCGCGAGCCGGGCCAGGACCTCGTCGAATTCCCGCGCCTGCTCACGAAGCTCGCGGAGCGAGGTTCGACGGCGAAGTATCGGCGGCCTCGTTGCGTCGGCGAGATCAGCCTCAAGGACTCCGGGCCGCTCCAGGAGGATCTGCGGAACTTCCGCCGCGCGGTCGACGCAGTCAAACCGACAGAGGCCTTTCTGAACGCCGCTTCACCCGGCGTGATCGCCCTATTTCAGCCGAACGATTTCTACAAGACGCAAGATGCCTACCTCGAAGCCCTGGGCGAGGCCATGCGCGCGGAGTACGAAGCGATCGTGGGCGCGGGGTTCCTGCTGCAGATCGACGCGCCGGATCTCGGCATGGGCCGCCACACGATGTACCGGAACGCGAGCGTCGGCGATTACCTGAAGGCTGCGACGCGGCACGTGGAAGTGCTGAACCATGCCGTCAGGAATCTCCCCGCCGACCGCATGCGCATGCACATCTGCTGGGGCAACTACGAAGGACCGCATCATCACGACGTGCCGCTCGAGCAGCTCTTGCCTGTCGTGGTCAAGGCCAAGCCACAGGCCCTGCTGTTCGAATCCGCCAATCCGCGGCACGCGCACGAGTGGGCCGTGTTTCGCACCCAGCGGGTGCCCGACGACAAGATTCTCGTGCCTGGCGTTCTCAGCACGACGACGAATTACGTCGAGCACCCGGAGCTCGTGGCGGAGCGCATCGTCCGATTCGCCGAAATCGTCGGCCGCGAGCGCGTGATCGCGGGTTCCGACTGCGGATTCGGCACTTTCGCCGGATTCGGACCCATCGATCCGGACATCGTTTATTTGAAACTCGGCGCACTTGCCGAAGGCGCCCGCATCGCCAGTCGCAAGCTTTGGCGGCACTAAGTCACCGTTCCTCGGTTTCCGGGTGCAATTAGCTACATAACGCATTGATTTGCCGCAATAACGTCATGTTTCTATAACAGAACTGCAATGCGCCGGGCGCAGGCTGTGTGCCATGGGTACACGCCTCACAACGGCCTTCCAGCATTTCGACCAGGCAGAACTTCGCGTCTGCCGCTACCTGAACCGACCGGGCGGTTCGCAGGGCCTGCGCACGTTTTTCCGCGGCGTGAGCCGGCTGGGCGACGGGTGGCTGTGGTATGCGCTGATCGTGATCCAGCCGTTCCTGTTCGGCGCGCAGGGCTGGTTTGTTGCGGCACACCTGGCCGTCACCGGCGGCCTCGGCCTTCTCGCCTACAAGCTGATCAAGCGCCACGCGGTCCGCGAGCGCCCGTTCATCACGCACCCGGCGATCAACTGTGCGGCGGCGCCGCTCGACCGATACAGCTTCCCGTCCGGCCATACGCTGCACGCGGTCTCGTACGCATTTCTCGGCTCGCACTATCTCCCGGAGCTGGCCGCGCCATTGGCAGCCTTTGCGCTGCTCGTTGCGCTTTCGCGCGTCGTGCTCGGCTTGCATTATCCGACCGATGTCGCCGCGGGCGCGGTCCTGGGCGGCGGCATCGCCCTCGCAAGCCTCCAGGTCGCCCAGTTGATCGTCTGACGATGCGCTCGCCGCGCGTCCTCATGCTGTCGGACGTGTACTTTCCGCGCGTCAACGGCGTCTCGACCTCGATCCAGACATTTCGCAAGGATCTCGATCGGCTCGGCTGCCCGAGTGTCCTGGTGGCTCCGGAGTATCCGCATGCGCGAAATGACGAACCCGGCGTCGTCCGCGTCCGGTCGCGATATTTCCCATTCGATCCCGAGGACCGCGTGATCGTCGCGCGCGAGCTGAAGCGTGCCGTGCTCGCGCTCCACCGCGAATTCGACCTGCTCCACATTCAAACGCCATTCCTGGCTCATGCGGTCGGGATCGACCTGGCGCGCCGTCTCGGGATTCCGGTCGTCGAGACCTATCACACGTTTTTCGAGGAGTACTTCCACCATTACCTGCCATTTCTCCCCCGCTCCCTGCTGCGGGCTGCGGCGCGAGCGATTTCCCGCCGGCAGTGCAATGCGGTCGATGCGATCGTCGCGCCTTCCCCGCAGATGGCGGAGGTCCTGCGTGCCTATGGCGTGCGGTCCGAGATCCAGGTGATACCGACGGGGCTCGACCTCGCCAAGCTCGCCGGCGGCGATGGCGCGCGCTTTCGCGCCCAGTTGGGCATCGACCGTGACCGCCCGGTGGCATTGACCGTCGGCCGCGTCGCATTCGAAAAGAACATCGAATTTCTCGTCTCGGTCGTGAATCGCGTCCGCGTGTCGATTCCGGACATCCTCCTCATCATCGCAGGCGAGGGACCAGCGCTCATGCCATTGCGCCGCCGGGTCGAGCAGGCCGGGCTCGCCGATCACGTGTGCTTCGTCGGTTATCTCGATCGAAACGGCCCGCTGCTCGACTGCTACCGGAGCGCCGATGCATTCATCTTCGGGTCGAGGACGGAAACTCAGGGCCTGGTGCTGCTCGAAGCGATGGCACTCGGCCTGCCGGTCATATCGACGGCCGTCATGGGCACGAAATCGGTGCTCGACGGCGCGCGTGGCGCCATCGTGGTCGACGAGGACGAGACTCAGTTTGCCTCCGCCCTCGAAAAAGTACTGCTGGATCGCGACCTGCGGGCGTCGCTCGCCGCCCAGGCGTCGAGATTCGTAGAAACACACTGGTCGAGCGCCGAGATGGCGGGCCGGATGCTCGAGCTGTACCAGGGAGTCGTCAGCCGTGCGCCGATCGGCTCTCCCGTCCTGCGTTCCGCGGCCCCCACATAGCGAAGATTCAGAACCGTTTCAAGGTCATTTCAAGACTGCGGCAGTCGCTCCGAGGACGCTGGCACGCGCCGGCAAACAACTCAGGAGAGGAACATGAAAGTTCTAGTTGCTGCTATTGCAGGTCTGCTGTGCTGCCCCGCCATCGCGGAAGACCTCGGGCGCAAGCATCACGAGTCACCCTATCATGAATACAGTAAAACGCCTTCGCCGCTGGTCGAGAAAGTCCGCAAGGCGACTGCGCGATTCCGGGATATCAATGTCGCAATCGCCGAAGAGTATGTTGCGGGTCCCTGCGTGAGCGGCCCCAATCGCGGCGCGATGGGTGTCCATCTCATCAACACCGGCTTGCTCACCAAGGAAGTCGATGCGGAAACACCTGAAGCGCTGATCTATGAGCCCTCGCCGGACGGACGCATGCGGCTCGTCGGCGTCGAGATCATCACGCTCGCATCCGACTGGGTGGACGAGGTTCCGGTGCTGGACGGTCACCTTCTGCACTACGTGGGCGCGCCCAATCGCTATGGCATTCCTGCTTTCTACGAAATCCACGTCTGGGCATGGCGCAACAATCCGGACGGGACCTTTGCGGACTGGAACCCGCGCGTTTCATGCACCGGTCAACCGCTGCCTATTGGATGACCGGCAACTCGATCGACGTCGGATGCTCGGCCGTCCGCCAGATCCTCTGGGTCGCCTTGATGTAGCTCGCAGGCTCCGCAAACAGGATGTTCGGCACAAACGACTGCGGGTTCCGGTCGTAGAGCGGGAACCAGCTCGACTGGATCTGCACCATGATGCGATGGCCCGGCAGGAACGTGTGGTTCACCTGCGGCAGGCGGATCCGGTATGCCAGAGGCCTGTCGGGCTCGAGCGGCTTCGGATTGGCAAAATCTTCGCGATACCGCCCGCGGAAGATGTCCGCGGAGATCATCTGCTGGTAGCCGCCCATCTTGGGATTGTCGGGATACTCGTCCGGCCACACGTCGATGATCTTGACGACCCAGTCGGAATCGCTGCCGCTCGTCGACGCGAACAGCTTCGCATAGGGCTCGCCGGCGACGCGAACCGGTCTCGTCAACGGCTCGGTCGAGTACACGAGCACGTCCGTCCGCGTGGCCGCGTGTCGCTGGTCATCCATCAGCCAGTCGCCCCAGGTCGACCCCGCGGCGCTGGACCCGAGTGTGGGACGCTGGCGATACGGCACCGGCTTCGCGGGATCGGAAACGTATTCGTCGTAGGCCGCGCGCGATGCCGCCGGCCGCTCGAAGCCGAGCTTTCCGTCCGCCAGCAGATACAGGTCACGCGGCTTCTCGCCGCAGCCTTCCGCGCAGGAGCGCGGCCAATGGTCATAGCGATGCCACTGGTCGGCGCCGGTTTCATAGGCGAGCACGCGCGGCGTATCGGGTTTCGGAGCGTCCTTCAGATAGTGGTCGAGAAACGGCTGCATGACGTTCCGCCGAAACCAACGGGCCGTGTCGCCCTCGAACTGCACCATGCCGATGCCGCGACCCTCGCGCCGCCCCTGGCCGTGATTCCACGGGCCCAGCACGAGATGCAGCAACTTTCCGCCGGGATCCTGGGGCGCGAGCGCCTGGTACAGGGCAGGCGCGCCGTAGATGTCCTCCTGATCGAATAGTCCCCCGACGATCATGATCGGCACCGTCAGCGGCTTTTTCGCAAGCAGCTTGTCCACTGCCTGCTCCTGCCAGTACGAGTCGTAGCTCGGATGCTCGGATACGACGCGCCAGAAACCGAGCTGCTCGAGGCCGCGCGACTTGGCGACGTTGCCCGCAGAGCCCGCTCTGAGGAATAGCTCGTACGTGTCGTAGATTCCGGTCCACCAGGTTTCTTCGCCCTTGCGCGTCGCTTCCTGGTTATAGGTGAATTCGGCCATGCCGTCCTGGCGGAATGCGCCGTTGTGAAACCAGTCATCGCCCATCCAGCCGTCGATCATCGGCGCGAACGGCACGGCAGCCTTGAGCGCCGGATGCGGGTTCACGGTCGACATCACCGTCGTGTAGCCCTCGTACGAGCCGCCGATGGTTCCGACACGGCCGTTGCTTTCGGGAACGTTTTTCACGAGCCATTCGATGGTGTCGTAACTGTCCGTCGCGTGATCGGTGTCCGTCGCGTTCAGCGGGCCCCGCAACGGCCGCGTCATCACGTAATCGCCTTCGGATCCGTGTTTTCCGCGCACGTCCTGGTACACGACGATGTAGCCGGCCGCAACGGCCGTGTCGAGCATGTGCGGCACGGCCGCGGCGAGATTGGGGCTGTTGAAACGGGCGACGCGTCCGGAAGCCTTGTAGGGCGTTCGCGCGAGGAGCATCGGCGCCTGCCTGGCGCCCTTTGGAACCAGGATGAACGTCTTCAGCTTCACGCCATCGCGCATCGGAATCATTTCTTCGCGCTTGACGTAGTCGAAGCTGTCGGTCTTCGGCGTGAAGATCGCGGGAATCTCGCCTTGCGCGGGCGGCGCGGCTTCCTGGGCAATGGCCCCCGCGCAGATGATCAACAGGCCGAGTCCAAACGCTTGCGCGGTGTTTCCGTGCCACGAGATCGACATGCGTTTTCTCCTTGGCAGCACATCAAAAAACGGGGCCGCGCGGCCCCGTTTTCCGTTGTCTCGATGAACGCCTAGTTTACGCGGCCTTGTCCTCGGGAATCAGCCCCTCCGCGCGCATCGCCTGCAAAGTGGACTTTCGGCTGCCGACGCGCTTCTGGAAGGCCTCGATATTGGGAAACTCGCTCAGATCGAATTTTACGCTCCGGGCCCAGTTCGTGACGACGAAAAGGTAGGCGTCGGCGATCGTGAACTGCTCGCCGAACAGGAACTTCCGCCCTTCGAGCCGCTTTTCCAGAAAGCCGTAGCGCTTCCGCAGATACTCGAGCCGCTCCTCGCGAACCGCCGGGAGGATGTCCGGCTTGAACAGCGGCGAGTACGTCTTGTGGAGCTCGGACGTGATGTAATTGAGCATCTCCTGGACGCGCGTGCGCTCGAAGCTGCCATTCTCCGGGGCGAGCCTTGCCGCCGGCCGCAGGTCGGCCAGGTACTGCACGATGGCCGGACCTTCGGTCAGGACTTCGCCGTTGTCCAGCTCCAGCGCGGGAACATAGCCCTTCGGGTTGATGGCCCAGAAGTCGCCTTCCTTCTGACTCGTCTTGGTCTTGGTGTCCACTTTGACGAGTTCCAGTGGTATGCCCGCTTCCGTCGCGACGATGTGGGGCGACAGCGAGCAGGCGCCGGGGGAGTAATACAGCTTCATCACGTGCCTCCTTGTGGGTGTGAAGCGAAACTAGCAGCCATGCTTTCCTTTGTATAGTAGATACCTTCCTGTAAGCATAAAATTCCACTATCCTGCCGGTAACTGCATTGGAGCCGACGGATGGGATTGAAAGTCCGCAAGAGCAAGGCGCCCCCGCCGCCGCCCGGTTGCCCGATGGCGGCCTGCATGTCGGTGCTGGGCGGCGCCTGGACGCCGAGCCTGATCTGGAAACTGTCGGGAGATCCGCGGCGATTCGGCGAGCTTCAGCGTGACATTCCCGGAATCTCGCCCAAGATGTTGACGACGCGGCTGCGGGAGCTCGAGCAGAAAGGTGTCGTGGTACGCGAAGTGCTGCCCTCCTCGCCGCCCTCGGTGGAGTATTCGCTGTCCAAACTCGGGCGCGAGCTGGTACCGGTCATCAACATGATCGTGCGCGTCGGCACGAAGCTACGGGAAAGCCGCGCGGCATGATAGCCCTCGACCTGGAGTTCATCCGCTCGCAGTTTCCAGCCTTCGACGAGCCCTCCCTCGCAGGTTTCGCGCACTTCGAGAATGCAGGCGGTTCCTATGCCTGCCGCCAGACAATCGAATGGCTCGAACGCTACTACCGGCAGACGAAGGTGCAGCCTTATTACGCATTTGCGCCGTCCACCAAGGCCGGCGAGCAGATGGATTCGGCCAAGGAGCGCATGGCCGCGTGGCTCAATGTCGGCAAGGACGAGCTTCATTTCGGGCCATCGACCTCGCAGAACACGTTCGTCATCGCGCAGGCGCTGCGGCGATATCTAAAGCCGGGCGACGAAGTCATCGTGACGAATCAGGACCACGAAGCGAACGTCGGCGCCTGGAATCGCCTGGCGGACGACGGAATCACGGTGCGCGAGTGGAAGGTTAACCCGAAAACCGCGGAGCTCGGCAGGAAGGATCTCGAGTCGCTGCTCAACCCGCACACGAAAGTCGTCGCGTTCACGCATTGCTCGAATGTCGTGGCAAGCATCAACCCCGTTCGCGAATTCGCGGATCTGATTCACCGGGCCGGCGCCTGGGCATTCGTCGACGGAGTCGCATTCTGTCCACACGGGTTGCCGGAGATCCAGGAGCTCGGCGTCGACGCGTATTTCTTCTCCCTATATAAAGTGTATGGCCCGCACCTCGGCGCGATGTTCCTGCGGCGGGAGGTCAATGCGGCGCTGCCGAACCAGGGGCATTTCTTCAACGGCGGGATGGCGGGAGCCCGGTTTACACCCGCCGGACCCGACCACGCGCAGATAGCCGCAGTCAACGGCGTGATGGACTACCTGGATGCGGTCGCGGACAAGCATGGCTTGAGAGGCAAGCCGGTACAGACGCGTGCCGCGGCGGTTCGCGACCTCTTTCGCGCGCATGAGACGGAGTTGCTTCAACCGCTGCTCGACCATCTCTCCAGGCACCCGAAAGTCCGACTGATCGGCAAGCTGCGCGCTGCTGAGCGCGCGCCGACGGTTGCGTTCACGGTCAATGGGCATAACTCCGCCGAGATCGCGGGCAAACTCGCGGCGGCGAAGCTCGGCGTAGGAGTCGGGAATTTCTACGCGTTTCGCCTGATCAAGTCACTCGGAATCGACACGGATGACGGGGCCGTGCGCGTATCGTTCGTGCACTACACGGCGAAGGATGAAGTGGAGCGGCTGATCCAGAGCCTCGGCAGAATGCTATCGGTGCCTGCCTGATGCTGCGCCCGCAGGGGAATTGCCAGTGATTCCTTAGGGGGAGATCGACGATGTATTGCACGCAATGCGGTCATGCGTCGGGTGCCGCCCAGGCCGTGCCCGCCGCGGCTTCGCCGGTCTACGCCGGTTTCTGGCTCCGGGTCGGGCCTGCTTGATCGACCAGGTGGTTCTCACCGCTTCAATTGAATGCTTCGGCCTAAATCGGTACCGTCGCCCTTCCACCGATCCGGAGCGGCCCATGCGAATCGTCACTGTCACCGCCATTCTCCTGCTGACCGCCGTCCTGAACGGCTGCGGGAAAGAAGAGCCCGCACCGGCCACGAAGGAGCCGGAATGGCCGTCATTCGTCGGGACGTTCGCCGAGGATTTCCTGAAAGCGCATCCCCTGATGGCGTTCTCCGCGGGCCGCCGGGAGTACGCAGGCCAGTTTCCGGATTGGAGCCGCGAAGGCATCGCGGCCGAGATCGCGCGCCTGAAGTCGGTGCAGGCGGAAGCTGAAAAGTTCGATGCGGCGCAACTGACAGAAGCGCAGCGATTCGAGCGGGACTATCTTCTGGCGGTCGTCGACCGAAACCTGTTCTGGCTCGAGCAGGCCGAATGGCCATTTCGCAACCCGACCTTCTATTTCGACTGGAGCCTCGATTTCCTCTCGCCCGATCCGTACCTGACGAAACCCTACTCGCCGCTCGATCAGCGCATGCGCGACTTCACGAAGTGGCTCAGCAATCTGCCACGGGCGGCAGATCAGATCCGGAGCAACTTGCGCATTCCAATGCCACGCACCTGGATTGTCGAAGGAGTGGCACGGTTTGGCGGCATGGTGGAGTTCCTGCGCGACGATGCGCCGGAGGTCTTCGCGGAGGTTAAAGACGCCGAGCTGCAGAAATCCTTCGCGGAGGCAAACACCCAGGCGCTGATTGCGTTGCAGAAACTCTCCACCTGGCTGGAGTCGCAGCGCGCCACGGCCACGGAGGACTATGCGATCGGAGCCGACCTGTTCGGCGAAATGCTGAAGCAGACGGAACGCGTCGACGTACCGCTCGACCGGCTCATGGCGCTCGGTCGCACCGATCTCGATCGCAATCTCGCAGCCCTGGACGAGGCCTGCAGGGAATTTGCGCCCGGCAAGGATCGCGTGGGATGCATGTCCAAGATGAATTCGAATCGCCCGGAAGGCGGCCCCGTGGAAGCCGCGCGCCGGCAGCTTGACGTGCTCCGCGCGTTCCTGGTCGAGAACAAGCTCGCGACCATTCCCGCGGACGACCCGGTAAAAGTCGATGTGGCGCCGCCCTATCAGGCGACAAATTTCGCTTACATCATGACGGCCGGGCCATTTGACGTCGGGATGCCCTCCACCTACTACATTGCGCCGCCGGATCCGTCGTGGCCAAAACAGGAACAGCTCGACTACGTGCCGGGTGTGGCGGATCTGATGTCCACGTCGGTTCACGAGGTGTGGCCGGGCCACTTTCTCCAATTCCTGCATTCCAACCGCTCCGAGAGCCTCATCGGAAAACTGTTCGTCGGTTACGCCTTTGCCGAAGGCTGGGCGCACTACGCCGAAGAGATGATGTGGGAAGCCGGGCTCACGGGCGGCCTCGCGGGTGGCCGCGCCGAGTACCGCGTCGGGCAGATCAACAAGGCGCTGTACCGCAACGTCCGCTACCTCTGCGCGATCGGCATGCACACGCAGGGCATGAAGGTCGATGAGTGCGAAAGGATGTTCCGCGAACAGGCCTTCCAGGATCCGGGCAATGCCCGCCAACAGGCGGCGCGCGGCACCTACGATCCGGGCTACCTGAACTACACGCTGGGCAAACTGATGATCCGGAAGGTCCGGGACGACTGGACCGCGACCCGCGGTGGCCGCGCCGCCTGGGGCGAATTCCACGACAGCTTCCTGTCGTTCGGCGGGCCGCCGGTTCCGATGCTGCGCCGCAAGCTGCTGGGCGAAAACGCCGGGCCGGCCCTGTAGCGATTGAAGCCCAGGCGGAATCCGCCGCCGCCGGCGGCACCTGAACTGACGCGCGGATTCTTCGGCGTCTTCGGCTACAGCCGGCGGGCCTTGCAGCTCGTCTGGACGACCAGCCGACGGCTGAGCATTGCGCTTGCATCCCTGACGCTCATCGCCGGGGCGCTTCCGGCCGCCGTCGCTTTCGTCGGCGCGCTCATCGTCGATGCCGTCGTGGCGGCGATCCAATCGGCCGGGCCCGATCGAACGGCGCTGACGACGCATGCCTTGCTGCTGGTGGGGGTCGAGGGACTGCTCGTCGCCGCGCTCGCGGGCGTACAGCGCGGCATCTCCTTGTGCCAGTCGCTGCTGCGCGCTCAACTCGGCCAGCGCGTGAATGCAATGATTCTCGAAAAGGCTTTGACGCTCGAGCTGTCGCATTTCGAGGATTCCGAGTTCTACGACAAGCTCACGCGAGCGCGGCGCGAAGCCTCCAGCCGGCCGCTTGCCCTGGTCATGCGCACCTTCGGCCTGGCGCAGAACGGCGTTTCGCTCGTCAGTTACGGCACGCTGCTTGCGCAATTTTCGCCCTGGGCCGTCGTTGTCCTGTTCGTTGCGGGCCTTCCCGCCTTCATGGCCGAAACGAGGTTCTCCGGCGCTGCCTTCCGGCTGTTCCTGTGGCGCTCGCCGGAAACGCGGATGCAGCTGTACCTCGAGACGGTGCTGGCGCGGGAAGATCACGCCAAAGAGGTCAAGCTGTTCGGCCTGGGCGCGCTGTTCCTAGAGCGCTATCGCGCGATCTTTCGCAAGCTGTACCAGGAGGATCGCGATCTCACGATCCGCCGCGACACCTGGGGCTTCCTGCTCGGCCTGATCGCGACGGCAACGCTGTATGGCGCCTATGCCTGGGTGGCGCTGGCTACCATCGCGGCGCGAATCACGCTGGGCCAGATGACGATGTACGTCATGCTGTTTCGCCAGGGACAGGCGGCGGTGTCGGCGAGCCTCGCCGCAATCGGCGGCATGTACGAAGACTACCTGTACCTGGCGACGCTGTACGAATACCTGGAAACGCCGGTCGAGAAATTGAGAGGCGAGGTCGTCCGCGGATCGCGGCCGCAGGATGGAATTCGCTTTACGAATGTGGGTTTCGCGTACCCGGGCGCCGAACAACCTGTGCTGGTCGATGTGAATCTGCACATCAGGCCGGGGGAGTCGCTCGCACTCGTCGGCGCCAACGGTTCCGGCAAAACGACGCTGATCAAGCTGCTGACTCGCCTGTACCCGCCGACCACCGGTTCCATCACGCTCGACGGACAGGATCTGCGCGAGTGGGACGAGACCGCGCTACGGCAGCGGATTGGCGTCATCTTTCAGGACTTCGCCCGCTACCAGCTGATGGTCGGAGAGAATATCGGCGCCGGCGACGTGCGGCACTTCGAGGACGAGGAGCGTTGGCACCAAGCCGCCGAGAAAGGACTGGCCGCGCCGACGATCGAAAGCCTTCCGCAGGGCTATCGCACCGCGCTCGGCAAGTGGTTCAACCAGGGTCGCGAGCTATCCGGCGGCGAATGGCAAAAAATAGCCCTGTCGCGCGCGTTCATGCGTTCGCAAGCCGACATCCTGGTGCTGGACGAGCCGACTGCGGCCATGGACGCGGCCGCGGAAGCCGCCATCTATGAACATTTTCGCGCGCTGACCAAGGGGCGAATTGCCATCCTGATCTCGCACCGTTTCTCCACTGTGCGGATGGCCGATCAGATTGTCGTATTGCAGGACGGCCGTATCGTCGAGCGCGGCAGCCACGCCGAACTCATGCAGGCCAATGGACATTACGCTCACCTGTTCCTGTTGCAGGCGCGCGGTTACCAATAGAGGTCAGCGGCCTCTCATCTGATCTCGATGATCTTCGCTGCCCCGTCAGCCAGCGCAGCCGCATCCCTGACATTCGCGCCAATCAGCGACCCCGCAATCGGCGAGACGTAAGAGATCCTGCCGTGGGCCGGATCGGCTTCGTCCTCGCCCACGATCTGATACTCGACGCGCTCGCCGTCCGCCTTTTCCAATACGACAGTAGACCCGAATCGCACCGTGCCGGATGCCGCTGAGGTCGCAATGACCTCGGCCGTGCTTTGCCGCGTTGTCCAATAACGCAGGTCCCGCTGAAAGCGCGCAATGGCAGCGCGATCGTCCGCCGCGCGGGCTTCGGACAAGGAAGCCTGCAGTCGTTGAACCGTCGCCTCGATCTGGCGCATCCCGGCAGGCGTCACGAGATTGCGGTGCGGACTGACCTGCAGCTCCGGCAGCTCCTGCCCCTCCGCGCCATCCGAATCCTTGACGAATGCCCGGCTCACGGTGCGATTAAAGCGCTGTCGGAGTCAGTCCCACAACTGGAAGAGTCATCGACTGGCTAATCAGCGCATCGATGTCTTGTATGCTCGGACAACCAGTCCCAAAACCCAAGGAGGGGTAATCATGCCTACAGCAACCGGCCACACAGCTGCAATCCGTGCCAAGAAAGTGAGTGGAACGAGCGTCATCGATCGCTCCGACAAGAAGATCGGCGAGATCGAAGACGTCATGCTCGACAAGCTTTCGAACAACATCATGTTCGCGATCGTGTCCTTCGGCGGATTTCTGGGAATTGCCGAGAAATACCACCCGATTCCGTGGTCCTCGCTCAAGTATGACAAGTCGAAAGATGCCTACGTCGTGGATTTCACGAAAGAGCAGCTGGAGGCTGCGCCGGCCGCTTCGATCGAAGAGCTGACCCGGAACGACGGCCAGGTATTTCGCGACAAGGCATTCGACTACTACAAGGCGCCGCGCTACTGGGAATCGACGCGCCACTGATCGGCGGCAGGCCGCGCAGCTAGCGTTGATTTTCTCGGGGCGCCGCTGAACAAAACGGGGCGATTCGGCGGCGATAGTTGCTACTATCGCCGCCCAATGCCCGTGGCCAGGTCCTTTATTTCTCGCATTGCCGCGCTGATGGCGCGCGAACGCACGACGTTTCGACAACGGCACCCGCGGAGTGGCCAACTGGCCGAGGAAGCCAAGCGCTCGCTGCTCTTCGGCGTGCCCATGAACTGGATGACCCGCTGGCCGGGCGACCATCCTGTTTACGTCGACCGTGCCGAAGGCGCGCGCTTCCGGGATGTCGACGGCAATGAGTTCATCGATTTCTGCCTCGGCGACACGGGCGGCATGGCGGGTCACGCACCACCGGCTGCGGTCGAAGCCATTGCCCGCCAGGCACGCAAGGGTATTACCCTGATGTTGCCTACCGTCGACGCGGCCTGGGTCGGAAACGAGCTGGCACGACGCTTCGGCGTGCCCTACTGGCAGTTCACGCTCTCCGCCACGGATGCCAATCGCTGCGCGATCCGGTGGGCGCGCGCGATCACCCAACGCCCGAAGATCGTCGTGCACAACGGCTGCTACCACGGAACGGTCGACGAGTGCGTCGCCATGCTCGAGAACGGCCGCACAGTCGCGCGCACGGGCAACATCGGCAAGCCCGTGCCGCTCGACCAGACGACGCGTGTCGTGGAGTTCAACGATCTCGCAGGACTCGAAGCGGCGCTCGCCCACGGAGACGTCGCGGCCTGCCTGTTCGAACCCGCACTGACCAACATCGGGATCGTGTTGCCCGATCTCGGTTACCATCAAGCGGTGCGCGCGTTGTGCTCGCAGTACGGCGCTCTGCTGATCATCGACGAGACGCACACGATCAGCGCCGGCCCCGGCGGGTCCACCAAGGCCTGGGGCCTCGCCCCCGACTTCGTCACGATCGGCAAAACGCTCGGCGCCGGCATCGCGAGCGGCGCCTACGGCATGACCGAACGTGTTCGCGACCTGGTTTACGAACACACCGACGCCGGGAACACCGACGTCAGCGGCATCGGCGGCACGCTCGCCGGCAATGCGCTCTCACTCGCCGCGATGCGGGTCACGCTTGGACACGTCATGACCGACGCGGCGTTCGACCACATGATCGCGCTCGGTGAACGCTTCGAGCAGGGCGTGCGTGGCGTCATCGAATCGCGCGAGCTGCCGTGGCACGTCGTGCGCCTTGGTTGCCGGGTTGAGTATCTGTTTCGGTCACAAGCGGCGCGGAACGGCACGGAAGCTGCCGCCGGACAGGATGACTTGCTCGATCCGTACATCCATCTCTACCTGCTGAACCGCGGCATCCTGATGACGCCCTTCCACAACATGGCGCTGATGTCGCCGGCAACCACTGCCGACGACGTCGACCGGCATACGCAGGTCTACGCCGCGATAGCCGACGAACTGATCGGGGCCTGAACCGGACGGATCCCGACGGCGTGCCGCGAATTCCCGCACCGTGTGACGTGCGTCACTACCCGCGCACGGCCCCCCGACGCTTTTGGCGCATATCGGTTACGTCACATTCCGGACTCTGCGGCGTGCGTCATATTCTGGCCTGTTGTCATGAAAATACGCGCCAAAGTCGTTGCGCTGCTCGCAGCCGTGTTCCTCGTGCTCACTTTCGTCGAGTGGGGCGTCGGGCAAGCATTGCTACTGCCGCGCTTCGAGGAAATCGAACTCGACAACGCGCGCACTGCCATGAAGCGCATCGATTACGGCGTCCACCAGGCGCTGTCCGAAATCCAAACATCGGCGACCGACTGGGGCAACTGGAAAGATACCTACCAATTCATTCTGGACCACAACGCGCAGTACGAGCTGGACAATCTGAACCAGACGTCGATGGGGCAGCTGCGCCTGACGGCGCTGGCCTACATCGACCTGAATGGCGATATCGTCCTGTCGAAATCGCTGGATCCCGTCTCGGGAGCCATTTTGCCCCTCGATTTGTTCCCGCAAGGCTCGCTGCCGAGCAATTTTGTCTGGCGGGAAAATCTGCGCAGCACCAGCCCCGGACGGGGCCTGATCGCGACCGATCGCGGCGTGCTGCTCGCCGCAGTGGCGCCGATACTCGACGGCTTCGGCCACGGCCCGTCACGAGGCATGGTGTTGATGGGGCGGCTACTAACCGAGGCGGAGATCGCTCAGATCGGTGCGAGAGCTCAAACCCACGTGGCCTTGGCGGCGGTACGCGGCGCCGAAGGCCGCGATCAGGAGCTCCTACGCCTCGATGGCGAGACGGTTGCTAACGAAAAAGTAGCGATCGACAACAACACGACCAGCGTCTTTCGGGTTTTCCTCGACGTTTACGGCAAACCGATCATGACCTTGCGCGTCGACGTCCCGCGCACGATCAGCGAGGGTGCCCACACGACGGTTGCCTATGTGCTGGCGTTTACCGTGAGCGCCGCCGTGGTAGTGCTGTTGATCCTCCTGGTCTCGCTCGACCGCACGGTGCTGACGCCGCTGGCGCGGGTCACTCGCCATGCGGTCGATATTGGCGCGGGCGACGACCTGACGACCCGGCTCAATCTCCATCGCACCGACGAGATTGGAATGCTGGCGGCCGAGTTCGATCGAATGGTCGCAAAAGTCGCGGAGTCGCGGCGGCAACTCATCGACCACAGTTTCCACGCCGGCATGGGAGAAATCTCCCGCGGCGTGTTGCATAACATCGGCAATGCCATGACACCACTCAGCGTTCGTCTGGCCAAGCTGCGTGATCGCCTGCGCGCGGCGCCGACGGGCGACGTGGAGCAAGCACTCAAGGAGCGCAGCCTCGAGCCCGATGGGTCGCCCCGGCAGGCGGATCTCGACGAGTTCCTGCGCCTCGCGAGCGGCGAGTTGGCCGGTGAAATCAATGCGGCGGCGGACGACGTCGACATCATCACCCGGCAAGCGGCGATCGTGCAGAGCGCCCTGGCCGAGCAGTCGCGTTCGTCGCGCGCCCCGACCGTGATCGAGGCCGCGGAGCTTCCGGCGATCATCGAACAGAGCCTCGAGATCATCCCGGACCGCTGCCGCGAGCAAGTCAGCATCGAGTTGGACCCGTCGGTCCAAGCCGTGGGCAAGGTCTACGTGGCGCGTACCGTGCTCCGGCTGGTCCTGCAAAACCTGATCATCAACGCCGCGGAGGCGGTCGGTGCCGCCGGTCGCAACCGGGGCAAGGTGCGCTTCTTCGCCTCCCTCGTCCGTGACAACGACCAGTGCAAGCTGCAGCTGGATTGCACGGATACGGGTGTCGGCATCGCCAGCGAGAATCTCGATCGTATCTTCGAAAAGGGTTATTCGACGAAGCGTGAGCACGGCAACACGGGGATCGGGCTGCACTGGTGCGCGACGGCCGTCAATGCTCTCGGCGGCCGCATCTGGGCGACCAGCGACGGCCATGACCGTGGCGCCACCTTGCATATCGTCGTTCCAGTGCCCACGCAGGCAACCAAAGTCAACGTCCGGGCCGCTTGAGGTCTACCATGGCAGAACTTGCTCGTACCCCGATTCGCGTCCTCGTCGTCGACGACGAGCCAGCGGTCCGGGACGCCTACCGCCAGATTTTCAGCAATACGGACGTGGACGCCCAGAATTCCGCGCGCCGGACACTGGGCGCGAAGTTGTTCGGTCGCGAAGATTCCAAGCGTCCGGATCGCCAGCCGAAGGCGGTGCTGAACTTCGATCCGGAGTTTTGCGACGGTGCGGAGGCCGCCGTCGCCGCCGTCCGCGCGGCGCTCGACGTGAAACAGCCATTCGCCGTGGTATTTCTCGACATGCGCATGCCGCCCGGCCCGGATGGCGCCTGGGCCGCAGCCCGCATTCGCGAACTCGACCCCGCCATCGAGATCGCGGTGTGCACGGCCTACTCGGATGTGGACCCCTGCGACATCGGCGGGCGTGTGCCGCCCGAGGACAAGCTGTCGTACCTGCAGAAGCCGTTTCACCCGCACGAGGTCCGGCAGATGACCATCGCCCTCGCGAGCAAGTGGCGCGCGGAACGGCACATCACGCGTCTCGCCTACTTCGATGCGCTGACGGGCCTGCCCAACCGCGAGCAGGCGCACACGCGCCTGCGTTCGGCGCTCGAGGCGGCGCAGCAGCACGGCAAAATGCTGGCGGTGATGTACATCGATCTCGACAATTTCAAGCGCATCAACGATACGCTCGGTCACTCGATCGGGGATGAAGTGCTGAAAGTCGCCGCCGAAAGGCTCCGGAGCTCGCTGCGCCACGGCGATGACCGCGCACTCGATTCGTTGATGATCGAGCGGCTGGGCGACATCGGCCGTCTCGGCGGCGACGAATTCATGGTCATCCTGCCGGAAATCGCGAGTTCTGATGATGCCCGATCGGTGGCCGACCGCCTGATCGCCGCGATCCAGCAACCGATGCAGCTGTCGACGAATACGGTCATCATCACGCCGAGCGTCGGCATCGCGATCTCGCCGACGGATGGCACCGACGTGGCATCGTTGCTGCGGCACGGCGACCTCGCAATGTACTTCGCCAAGCGCCGCTGGCCGGGCTCATACGCATTCTTCGACGCATCGATGAATGAAGGCATGCTGCAGCGCTACACGATCGAGGGCAAGTTGCGCGGTGCACTCGAGCGCGGCGAGCTGTCCCTGCACTACCAGCCCCAGATCGACATGTCGACGGGCAAAATTGCGGGAATGGAGGCGCTGCTGCGCTGGACCAACGACGAGCTCGGCGTCGTGCCGCCGGCGGACTTCATCCCGATCGCCGAAGATTGCGGATTGATCATTTCAATCGGCGAGTGGGTGCTGCGGACCGCCTGCACCCAGGCCAAGACATGGCATGACGAGGATCTGGCCGTGCAGCGCATGGCCGTCAATATCGCGGGCCAGCAGTTTGCGATGCCCAACTTCGTCGCGCTGGTCAGCAGCATCCTCGCGGAGACCGGACTCGAGCACGGAATGCTCGAGCTGGAGATTACCGAATCCATGGTGATGTCAGACGAGAAGCGGTCGAAAAAGCTGCTCGCGGAGCTGCGCGCCATCGGCGTGTCGGTCGCAATCGACGATTTTGGAACCGGCTACTCGAATTTCCAGCGTCTGCAAAACCTGGCCATCGACCGGCTGAAAATGGACCGTTCCTTCGTACGGGATCTCAGCGAAAGTGTCGATGACGGCGCCATTGCAGCGGCGATCATCTCCGTGGCCAATGCCCTCAAAGTCGGCATCGTGGCCGAGGGGGTCGAATCGTTTGCGCAGCTCCGCTTCCTGCAGGATCACCAATGCGGCCAGGCACAGGGATTTCTGCTGAGCCGCGCGCTGCCCGCCAACGAGGCCCGGCTATTGTTGCAGCGGGCGAATGAGCAGTTCGACGGCACCCGCACGCAGCGCATTCAACGCCTGAGCCAGTGAAGCCGCGACGCGTCGCATAAACCTGACTATAGTGCTCTCTGACCGTCGGGCCGGAGAGTGCGATGCCGCGGTTTCTGGCGCACGCCCTGCTGATCGTCTGCGCCGCGCCGTTGATCGCGGCCACGGACGAGGCCCGCTTTGCTGCGCAGCGCAAGGCGCTCCTGGCCGAAATCCAGCGCGACGCCGCCGCCACCGCCGACGCTACCGGACGGCCGCGCTTCAGCGCGCGCGTGATGGCCGCAATGGATGCCGTGCCACGGCACCGTTTCGTGCCGCCACGCAACGCCGGCAGCGCCTATGCCAACCGGCCCTTGCCCATTGGCCACGGCCAGACCATCTCCCAACCCTACATCGTCGCCTTGATGACCGAGCTGCTGGAACCGCAGCCCGCTGACGTCATTCTCGAAGTGGGCGCGGGCTCCGGCTACCAGGCAGCGGTGCTCGCGGAACTCGTCGCACGCGTCCATACCGTCGAAATCATCGCGCCGCTCGCCGAAAGCGCCGGCAAGCGCCTGCAGGGACTCGGCTACCGCAACGTCGAGGTGAAACTGGGCGACGGCTATTACGGCTGGCCCGAGCACGCGCCCTACGACGGCATCCTCGTCACCGCGGCTGCGACTTCGATTCCGCCGCCACTCATCAAGCAGCTGAAGCCTGGTGGCCGCATGATCATACCGGTCGGCGCGCCTTTCTTTACCCAGGATCTGATCCTGCTGCGGAAGGATGCGAAGGGCAAGGTCACGACGACATCCGTACTGCCGGTCGCTTTCGTACCGCTGACCGGCGATCGTTGATGGCGCGGCGCGAGCAGGCGCTGCTCGCCCTGTCAATCGGGTTGCTTGCCGGAGCAGCACTCGCCTACCAGGTGCTGTTGTTTCGCCTGCTCGCAATTGTCCAGTGGCATCAATTCGCCGCGATGATCATCAGCCTGGCTCTCCTGGGCCATGGCGCAGCGGGCACGGCGCTCGCGCTCACCGGGCACCGGCTGCTGCCGCGATTCCCCGTCGTCTACGCGACGTGCGCATCGCTGTTCGCGGTCGCCGTACCGATTTGCTGGGCGGTCGCCCAACGGTTGCCGTTCAACGGGCTCGAGCTGGTCTGGAATCCGGGGCAGTTCGGCTGGCTTGCGGGCTTTTTCTTGCTGCTGTCGCTGCCGTTCTTCTTTGCGGCCTGCTGTTTCGGGCTGGCATTCATGCACGCGCGCGAGCGGATCGCCGCGCTGTACTCCGCGGACCTGGTGGGCGCCGGCCTCGGCGCCGGCCTCGCGACCGGCTTGCTCTTCCTGCTTCCGCCGGGAGACGCGCTGCGCGCCGCTGCCGCCACAGGCGCCGTCGCGGCCGCCGTGTTGCCGGCGCCGAAACTCGCCCGACTGGCGCTGCCGGCGCTCGCGCTGGCCTCAGTGTCGATGTTGCCGGGTTCGTGGCTCGCCCCGCGCATCACCGAGTTCAAGGGCCTCCCGCGAACGCTCCAGGTGATGGGAGCGGAAATCGAGGCCGAATATTCGAGTCCTTACGGACTGCTGACGATCGTTCGCAACGACATGATCCCGTTCCGTCACGCGCCCGGCCGCAGTCTCGCCGCGACTTCGGAGCCTCCCCGGCAACTCGCCGTGTTCACCGATGGCGATTCCATGACCGCCTTGACGGCGTGGGACGGGCGCCGCGAATCGCTCGGCTGGCTCGATGAGACGACATCGGCCCTGCCCTATCACCTGCTCGAACGCCCGCGCGTGCTGGTGCTGGGCGCGGGCGGCGGTGCGGAAGTGCTGCAGGCGCTTTATCACGACGCGCGGAAAATCCATGCGGTCGAACTGAACCCGACCATGCTCGGACTGCTGCGCGCGCGGCTGGATGAGCCGCGCGTGCAGCTGCATCGGGGTGAAGCCCGCGGATTCGTCCGCACCGACCGCGAAGCTTACGACCTGATCCAGGTGGCGCCGCTCGATTCCTACGGGGGCTCGGGCGCCGGCGTGCAAGCGATGGCGGAGAGTTTTCTCTATACCGTCGAGGCGCTCAGCGACTATTACGCGCGGCTCACGCCCGGCGGCTTTCTCGCCCTGACGCGGTGGGAGAAGCAACCGCCGCGCGAAGGTCTCAAGCTGTTCGCGACGGCGGTCGAGACATTGCGCGCGCTCGGAATGAATCCGCGCCATCAGCTGGCGCTGATCCGCGGTTGGCAGACGAGCACACTGCTGGTCAAGAAGGGCGAGCTGACTGCGGCCGACCTCGACCGCCTGCGGGCTTTCTGCGAGCTGCGCGGCTTCGACCCGGCCTGGCTTCCCGGCATCGAGCCCGATGAAGTGAACCGGCACCACCGCCTGTCGCGGCCCTGGCTGCACGAGGGTGCAGTCGCCTTGCTGGGCGACGATGCGGAGCAATTCTTCGCCGATTACAGATTCCAGATCGCACCGGCGACCGACGACCGCCCGTACTTTTTTCATTTCTTCCGCTGGCCGTTGTTGCCGGGTCTGATTGCGCTGCGCGGCCAGGGCGGGCTGACGCTGCTGGACACAGGGTATTTGTTGCTGGTCGGCGCGCTGGCGATTGCCCTGCCGTTGTCGTTGCTCTTGATCCTGACGCCGCTCGTGGCCCTCGGCCGGCAGCAGCGCTATGGAGCGCGACTGCGCTCGGGGTTTTATTTTCTCTGCCTGGGACTCGCGTTCCTGTTCGTCGAGATCGCCTGCATGCAGCGCTACGCCCTGTTCATCGGGCAGCCGCTGTTTGCCGCGGTTGCGGTCCTGGCGGGTTTCCTGGTGTTCGCCGGGGCAGGCAGCTTCGTCGCTTCGCGTCTGCGCCATCGGGCGCGGGTATTGCGTTGGACGGTCGTCGGTATCGTCGCGCTGCTGCTGCTCCAGACGGTAGCGTTGCCACTGCCACCTGGCATCGTCGAGTCGACCGTCGGGCGCGTGATTCTCACGCTCGCGCTGATTGCGCCGCTGGCGTTTCTGATGGGCATGCCGTTTCCGCTCGGCTTGTCGCGTCTCGCGGCCGAGGCACCGGCATTCATTCCCTGGGCCTGGGGAATCAATGGCTGCGCGTCGGTGCTCTCGGCACTGTTGGCCGCCCTGCTGGCGGTGCACCTGGGCTACAGTGCCGTGTTGTCGATGGCAGCCGGCCTGTATGCACTTACTGCGCTGGTCTGGCCCGCAACCCCCGAATCCGGATGCCCCGCAGCGTCAGCGTCCCCGCGTGATCGCCCTGGATGCCGATGAGTCCTTCCTTGGCAAGTCCATAGTTCGGATAGCGCCCAAATTTGCTCGCCGCAACCTTCGACTTCCAGTCCGGACTCCATAGCTCGTAGATCACGACTTTCTGACCGTTCAACCAGTGCTCGACGTGCGCACCGTCGACGACGATGCGCGCCTTGTTCCACTCCCCTGCCGGCTTGACGATCCCGGCCGGTGCCGCGTAGAGCGCATAGGCGGCGGCGGCAGAAGTCCATCGATTGCCTCCGTCGGGGTGCCTGGCGTCATCGAGCAGTTGATACTCTGGGGCACTCCAGTAGATGTAATCGTACTCGCGCGTTCCGCGATAGAAGATCCCCGCGTTCCCGCCCTCGCTGACCTTCCATTCCAGCTCCAGCTCGAAGTCGCCGAACGTTTCCCGAGAGACGAGATCCTCGACCTCGCCTTCCTTGGACAGGGTGTCGCCAGCAAGGCGCCAGCCGTCGGGAAAGCTGGCCGACTTCCAGCCTCGCCAGATCTCGCGGGCGTCGTCCCTGAGCAGCGACCGCCATTCAGGCATTTTGGCGACGTATCGGGCGCACGCTGTACCGATGGCCAATGCAGCCACAAGAATCGCTAGGGTCTTCAAAGGGCCTCCTACTCGACGAAGTCACCACGGTCGCCACGTGCCCTGGGCCACAGCCGGCACGAATCCGGCAAGCCCCGGCGGCGGAAACTCCAGTGTCTTGCGCTCCTCGGCACTCTGATAAGCCGCCATCAGCAGTTTGACGATTTCCAGCCCATCGTCGAATGTCAGCCGCGGAGTCTCCTTGCCGAGGAACACCCGCACGAAATGACGATCCTCGTTCTCGTAGCCGTAGGCGGCCGCTTCATTCGCCACGACAGGCATCAAGCCGGTATCGGCATTCTGCTTCTCGACGAGATCCTCGCCGGCCGGGGCTTGAACCGCGCGGGAGAAGAAGACCTTGAGGCCACTATCGAGCGTGTTCCACGACATCGAGTACTCGGGCCCAAGCAATTCGGCCGACAGGCGCAGTCCCGCGCCCACAAAGCTCCAGGATGTCGTCGCCTCGCCGATCACCGTTTGGCCATCGTCGGTTTTGAACTCGATCATGAGACTCGCGAAGTCTTCTGAAGGGTGCCGCGAGTAGTCAATCTCACTGCCATGAGTTCGCTGGAGATGCCGGGCGTACTGCGGCCGTGTCCATTTGAGGCTCGCAATGTGCGCCGTGAGGCGCACCGGACACACTGATGAGCGTGGCGCGCCTGGCTGCGTCAGCAGGTGCCGGACGAGCAGCGCCGAGTGGCACATCATGTCGTTGAGCACGCCGCCGCCTTGCAGCTCGCCGCGCCAGAACCACGGTGCGTGCGGGCCGCTGTGCTCTTCCGCCGCGCGGGCGAGATAAGGCCGCCCCGTCGTTGCAGCACCTCGCGCCCAGGCCAGGGCGTGTCCGGCTTCCACCTGGGGCGCGAACAACTGATTCTCCAGATAGCCATTCGCGAGTCCCGTGCGCTCGACGAGCTGCACGATGCGCTCGGCTTCCGCGACGGTGCGCGCCAGCGGCTTTTCGCAGGCGATGCCGCGCAATGTGCCGTGGCCGCGCTCGATGGCATCGACGATTTCTTCGACATTCTCGAGGCGCCGGTGGTTCGGGCCCGTGAGCCAGAGCGCGTCGATCGCGGGATCGGCGACCAGGTCGCGAATGCTCGCGTACGCCTTTGCCTCGCCGATTTCGAGCCGCCGCGCACGGTCCGCCGCCGCGAGGGCATTCTGGGATGTCGGGCTCCACACGCCCAGCACGTCGGCATCGCGAACCGCGCGAAATGCCTGCAGGTGTAAGCCCGCATTGAAGCCGCTGCCGACAAAGCCTACGCCGAGACGTCGGGCACTTGCTGTCACGATTCACCTCGCGTCGGCATCTCGCCGACACCCACCCTCCGAAGGACCTCCGGCGGCGGTCCGTCAAAGCGCGCCAGCGGAACGTTGCCGACATACTTCAGGTCGCGCATGCCTTCCGGTGTCGTATAGAAACCGCCCACCGTCAGATCGCGAAACCTGGCGAAGAACAAGGCGGCATGGGTCAGTTGCGGGCTCGCCCGCGGCAGGTAACAGATCTCATCGCAGATTGCCGCCTTTTCAGGCTCGTCGATGTCGGCAAAGCGGCGCGCGAACCGGCGCAGCGACTCCGCGTCGAGCCACTCGAGACCCGCGAGGATTGTCGGTCGATCCTCGTGCTGCGCTTGATATGGGGCGCTGATCCATTCGTCGAGAAAATCCACGACGCCGACCGCCGAGGCGCTCGGCGATTCGGCGTCCGCCGGGATGATGAGGTCGCACAGGGCCGCGGCATTCCGCCGCTGCTGCGCGGTAAGAGTCAGCGGCCAGAGGTTCCCTGGCTCATAGATCCTGGCGAGAACCGGATCCGTGCCATAACCCTTGGCCGTAAGTGACGGCGCGGCCGCGGGAACTGCCGCTTCGCCGAAGACGCGCTGCCGCATGGCAGGCAACACAGCAGAGGCTGCGAGGACCCACTTGATCGTCGTACGGCGATCGACTCGAAACGGCTCGCTCATCTCACAGCTCCTTGCAGCGCATCCGGTCGAGCATGTGATCGGCGGCACGCCAGGCCAGCGCCATGATCGTGAGCGTCGGATTCTTGTCCGCGTTCGAGGGAAACACGGCTCCATCGGTGATGAAAAGGTTCTTCACGTCCCAGGTCTGGCCCCAGCGGTTGGTGACGGAGGTCTTCGGGTCCGTTCCCATGATGGCGCCCCCCACTTCGTGAATGATCGAGCCGCCAGGTGCGATCGCCCGGGTGCCGTCCGTCTTGACCTCGCCCCTGACGCGGCCGCCCATCGCTTCGATGATCTGCCCGAAGGTCTTCTGCATGTGCGCAGCCTGGCGCGTCTCGTGCTCGGACCACTGCCAGTGAAAGCGCAGAACCGGGATACCCCAATTATCTTTGACCGCTGGATCGATCTCGCAAAATGACTGCTCGTTGGGAATCATCTCGCCGCGGCCGTCGAAGTTGACGAATGAGCCGTAGTAGCGACGCGCGTCTTCCTTCAGCTTGCGCCCATAGCTGCCGCCGGTGAGCCACTCGATGCCGGCCAGCGTACGCACCGAAGGCATGGTCCGGCCACCCTGAAATTCGATGTGATAGCCGCGCGCAAAACCGAGCTTGCCTGCCAATTGTTCGCTGTAGAGCCACCAGGGAGCGTACATGTGTCCCCCGCTCGCGCCGTCCTCGTTGTGCGGCGGAAGATTTTCGAGGAGCGGGACCTGACCCTGCACGCTGCTGCCCACCGTGTCCATGAGATAGCGGCCCACCTTGCCGCTCGAATTCGCGAGGCCCATTGGGTACTGCGCATTCTTCGAGTTGAGCAGGATGCGCACGGTCTCACACGAGCTCGCGGCGAGGCAGATCACGCGGGCCTTGACATGACGCGTCTTCCCCGTGGCCTTGTCGACGTAGCTGACGCCGTTTGCCAAACCGTCATGTCCGAGCGTCACTTCATGCACCATCGCGTTCACCAGGATGTCGAGCTTGCCGGTGGCCAGTGCGGGCGGCAGGTGCACGGTCGTTGACTGATAGTTGGCGCGGATCGAGCATCCGCGACCGCAAGGGGTCGCCCAGAAGCAGACCGCGCGACGACTCATGTGTTCGGCGAGTACTTTCTGCGCGTTCGCATTGCCCGGATGCAGTTTCGCCGGCGAACTCCGAAACTCCAGTGCCTGCGTGAGCACCGCGCGGTGTCCGGCGACCACCGGGATGCCAAGTTGCTTCGCGCGCTCGGCGATGAGCAGATCGCTGACGCGCGGCTTGGGTGGCGGCAGGAGGCAGCCCGGCGATGAGTTGGGCGTGTTTTCCAAGCCATCGTTCGCGCCGTAGACACCGATCAGCATCTCGACTTTGTCGTAGTACGGAGCGAGCTCCTCGTACATCAGCGGCCAATCGAATCCGAGCCCATCGCGGCTCTTCGGCTTGAAATCGTAGGGGCCGTTGCGGAATGAATAACGGCCCCAGTGATTCGTGCGCCCGCCCAGCATGCGCGCGCGCCACCAGTCGAATCGTCCCGAGTCTTCCTGCGACGTATTGACGTAGGGCTCGCCCGGCACCTGCCAGCCGCCGTCGACGGTGGCGTCGTAGAAACCGAATGGCTTGTCGGGCGTCGACGTGGCGCGGAGCGGAGCCTGGCCGGGTGTCTGGAACATCGGCGTTTCGGACTCCGGCACGTAATTGCGTCCGGCTTCGAGCATCAGGACGCTCGCGCCTTCCATCGCGAGCGTGTAAGCCGTCTGCCCGCCGGCCGCGCCTGAACCGACCACGATGACGTCGTATTCACCCAAGGTCTCGGAGCTGACGAAAGGCATCGCGGGATTCTACCGCTCGAACGCCATGGCACGTAGCCATGTACTCTATGGCGAGATGCCCGGATTTCGCGTTCGCTCACTCGTGTTCGCGATGCTGTTCGCGTTCGCGTTCACGGGCTACGTCCAGAGAACGAGCGTATCGATCGCCGCCGAGCGGATGATGCCGGAACTGGGCCTGACTCAGGTCCAGATCGGCTGGCTTTTCACGGCATTCTTGTTCACCTATGCGGTGCTTCAGTTGCCGGGTGCGCTCGTCGGGCAATGGCTGGGTGCACGCCGGGTGCTGACCGCGATCGGTCTGATGACGATTGTCGCCAGCGTCCTGACCGCGGGCGCACCCTTGATTGCGGCCGCGGGCGTCATGTTTACCGCTCTCCTGCTCGCCCGCTCCCTGCTCGGCGTCGCCCAGGGTGGGCTCTTTCCAGTCGCTGCCGGGACGATTCGCCTCTGGTTTCCGGTCGGCGCCTGGTGTTCCATGCAAGGTCTGATCGTTGCCGGGCTCTGGCTCGGCGCCGCGACCACGACACCGCTCGTCGCCTGGCTCATGCAGGCGTACGGGTGGCAGATGGCGCTAATCATGACGAGCGTCCCGTCGTTGTTGCTTGTCGTGCTTTGGTACGCATTCGGGCGCGACCGTCCGGAGGAACACCCTGCGGCTTCGACCGCTGAGCTCGCCGAACTGAAGGGCAATCCGCCTTGCGTGGCCGGCGCGCCGCTGACTGCGCGGCGCGTATTCCGCGTGCTCGCTGACCCTCAGATCCTGCGGCTCACGGCGTCGTACTTCATCATGAATTACGTTTTCTACCTGGTGATGTTCTGGAGCTTCCTCTACCTCGTGCAGGAGCGAAAACTGAGCGTCCTGGAGAGCGGGTGGCTCGCAAGCCTGCCCTTCCTTGTCGCGGGCGCGGCTGCGGCCGCCGGCGGCAGGTTCACCGATTTACTTCGCGCACGATGGGGCGATCGCATCGGGCTTCGCGTCGTTCCTCTCTTCGCCCTCCCCTGCGCGGCCTTGTTTCTTTTCCTGACGGTGTGGACGGAGAACCCGTACTGGGGCGTTGCCGCGCTCTGCCTTGGGTTCGCCTGCATCGAGGTGACGGAAGGATCGTACTGGGGAGCGACAATGCGCCTCGCGCCGTCGGACACGATGGCGGCGACCGCGGTGCTCAATACGGGTGGCAACCTCGGCGGTGTCGTGGCGACTCCGATCATTGCCGCGTTGTCGGCTGGACAGGGCTGGGGCGTGGTTTTTGCGACGGGCACAGCCACGGCGCTTGCGGCCGCCTTGCTGTGGCTTACCATCGATGCCGGCCGCCCGGCGCCGATCGTTCCTGCGGCCGCGGAGGCGTAAATGACCCGTTTGCAGCCGACCACCCAGCCCGTCCGACAATTCCTGGATTGGCCGGTGGTCACCGATCCCGCAGGCTGGGAAGCCGATGTCGCCCTGCTCGGAATCCAGCACAGCGAGCCCTACGCTCACGACTCCTTTCCGAACGACCAGGCAAGCGCACCGGACGCCATTCGCGCGAAATCTCAAAGCTTCTGCTACAACCCTGCGCATTGGGATTTCGACACGGGTACCGATCTCGCATCCAATCTGCCGCGCCATGTCGACATGGGCAACGTGGGCTGGACCGAAGGCGACTATGGCGACTACGCCGCGGGCATCACCGATCGCGTTCGCCATCTCTGGAAGCGAGGCACGCAGCTCGTGGTCCTCGGCGGAGACCACGGCGTAACCATTCCTGTCGTTGACGCTCTCGATGCCCTCGGCAAACCGGTTCATATCCTGCACATCGACGCTCACCTCGACTGGCGCGAGGAAGTTGGCGGTGTGCGCCGCGGGTACAGCAGCCCATTGCAGTGGGCGAGCAAAAATCCGGCCGTGTCCGGCATGACGCAGATCGGCCTGCGCGCGATCGGTAGCGCGCGCCGTCAGGAGATTGAAGCCGCCCGTTCCTATGGCTCGCATCTCGTGAGTGCAGAGCAGATTCACGCCGATGGCATTGAGCCGGTGCTGGCAACGATTCCTGAAGGCCGCCCCGTTTATCTCACGATCGACGCTGACGGCCTCGATCCTACGGAGATGCCCGCGGTGATGGCGCCGACGCCAGGCGGTATCTACTTTCGCCAGCTCGCCCCGTTGCTGCGAACTGTTGCGCGCAGCAACCGAATCGTCGGCATGGATATTGTCGAGATCGCGCCGAGTTTCGATTTTGCGAACGGACTGACGTGCATCATGGCGGGCCGGCTGATATTGAATGTGCTCAGCGCCTCCTGGAGCGAAGGCGGTGCCTGCAGCTCCTCCGGCAGGAACGCCAAGCGCGGCCGTTAGAATCGCTGCTTCAGCTCCTGCACGATCAGATCCCAATCAGGGATCAATGGCCCGTCCAGCCACAACCACTGGGCCATCCAGACGCTGACGAGGCTGATGCCCACAGTAAGAGGCGCGCCAACCCGAAGAAAGTCGCCGAATGTGTACTGACCCGGATTGAGGATCAACAGGTTTCCGTGATGGCCGATAGGCGTCAGGAAGGCTGCGACTGCGCCAAGCGCCGTACAGATGATGAAGGGCTGAGGCGGCAAGCCGAGCGCCAATGCAAGCGCGAGTGAGATCGGGCCGAGCAGCACGACAGTCGCTGAGTCCGAAAGAATCTGAGTGACCAGCGCCGCAGCCCAAAAAAGTGTCAGCAACACGGCAAGGGGATGCCAGCCCATGGTCACTTGCAGTAGCTGCTGAGCCAGAAACGCCGCCGTACCGGTCTGCTCCATCGCGAGACCAAGCGGAATGACGCCGGCAATCATCACGAAGATACGCACGTCGATTTCGCGGTAGGCGGACTCGACACTGACGCATCCCGTCAGCACCAGCGCCACGGCCCCCGCCAAAAACGCCATTTGCACGGGCACTTCGCCGGAAGCCGCCGCCGCGACGACCGCGACGACGATGAGCAGCGCGCGGGCCGCTCGCTGCCGGCGGCGCGGGTTCGCAGAGAATGGCACCATCATCAAGAATCCGTGATGGCCGGAAAGCTCACTCAATTTGTCCGCTGTCCCGCGCACCACGAGGAGGTCGCCTTCGCTCAGTCGGACCTGCGACAGCTCCTCGCTTATCCAGCCTTGCCGGCGCCACATGCCCACTACGACGACACCCATGGTCCGCCGAAAATCGATGCTGCCGATGGTCTCTCCCACAAACGGGGAATGCGGCGCGACGACAACCTGCACGAGTTGCTGCGTGTCAACATCCTTGCCGCGGCCCGACTCCAGCGTGTCGCTGTACTTCCTCACCGCATGCAATGCGAGGCCCGGCTCGCCTTCAACCGATGCAATTTCATCCGGTGAGGCACGCACGAACAACAGGTCGCCCGCGCGCATTATCGATTCCCGTCCGGTGTTCCGCTGCGGAACTCCACCGCGCAGCCATTCGACGACATCCAGGCGTCCCTCGAAATGCATGTTGAATTCGGCGATCGGCCGGTCGATCCAGCGCGAGTTCTCTTCGACAACAAGCTCGGTGTAGTACCGGTCCAGGCGCAGGTAGTCGGCCTCATCGGCGCGCGCCAGGCGTCGCGGCAGCAGCCAGCGACCCAGCGACATGTAAATGATGGCGAGTCCGACGAGCGCCGCACCGATCGGCGTGATGCCGAAAATGCCGAGTACCGGCTGTTCGCTTGTCCGTAACAGGTGATTGGCCAGCAGAAAGGCCGGGGCACTGAAGATCGTGAGCGTCGTGCCGAGCGAGGCGGCGAGCGACATGGGCATCAGGAGGCGAGACGGTGAGAGCTTGTGCATGCGTGCGAATCGCATCAGGATCGGCAGCATCATGGCGGTGATCATGAGGTGATGCGAGAAGGCCGCAAGCGCGGCCACGGCAGGCATCACGACGATGATGGCGCGCCACTCCTTCGCACCGCCGGCCCGCGCGATGAGCGTGCCGATGCGCTCGGTCACGCCGGTCGAATTCAGCCCAGCGGAAATAACGAAGACCGAGGCGACTATGATCGCGGGCTCGCTGGAAAATCCCGAAAGCGCCTCCGCTGGCGTCAGGATGCCCGTTACTGCGAGGGCGAGCAGCGTGAGCATGGCCGCAACGTCAATGCGAACACGCTCACTGATAAACAGCGTGAGCGTGATGAAAACGATCAGCAAGAAGATGATTTGCTCAGCGGACATGGTTTCGGGCCAGTCTACCGCACGAAACAGCGGCTTGTCGGTTCGCATCGCCGCGGTTAATCTCCGGGTTCTAATGCTGCTTCGCGCCTTCGCTCCCGTGCCCCTGCGGAATACTCTCCTGGCGGCCTGTACCGCCTGCTTGACAGCGTGCGCCGCGCAATCCCAGGTGCCGCCCCAGCCGACGGCGACCGCAGAACCGCCCGTCTCCGATCCAGCTCCCTACTCCTCCACGTACCGGGTCGACCAGCCCGGTCCGCCGATACTGATCCGCAACGCTACCGTTCTCACGGGAACCGGCACACGCATCGACGACGGCGACGTCCTGATCGCAAATGGTCGAATCGAAGCGGTCGGGCAGCAGCTCGAGGCACCGTCCGGTGCGCAAGTCATCGACGCGAGCCGACGCTGGGTCACGCCAGGATTGATCGACGTGCATTCACATCTCGGTGTCTACGCGAGCCCCGGTGTCCTCGCCCACGACGACGGCAACGAGGCGACCGATCCGGTGACGGCCGGCGTCTGGGCCGAACACGGGGTGTGGCCGCAGGATCCGGGGTTCGAGGCGGCCTTGCGGGGCGGAGTCACGTCGCTGCAGATCCTGCCCGGTTCCGCGAATCTCATCGGCGGGCGCGGCGTCACGGTGAAAAACGTCCCCGTCACGACTTACCAGGCGATGAAGTTTCCGGGCGCGCCGCAGGGGTTGAAGATGGCCTGCGGCGAGAATCCGAAGCGCGTCTACGGTCGACGCGACAAGACGCCGACGACGCGCATGGGGAATGTCGCCGGATATCGGCAGGCGTTCGCCGATGCCCAGGATTACCTGGAGCAATGGAACGAATACCGCGCAAAACTCTCACAATTTGAGGCGAAGAAGAAAAAAGACCAAACCCGTCCCGTGCCGCCCAAGCGCGATCTTCGCCTGGAAACACTCGCAGCAGCGATGCAGGGCGAAGTCCTCGTGCACAACCACTGCTACCGCGCGGACGAAATGGCGATCATGCTCGATCTCGCCAGCGAATTCGGCTTCAGGATTTCCGCCTTCCATCATGGCGCCGAGGCCTACAAGCTCGCCGACCGGCTTGCGCAGGAAGGCGTCTGCGGCGCGCTCTGGGCGGATTGGTGGGGCTTCAAGATGGAGGCCTACGACGGCATCCAGGAAAACCTCGCCTTCGTCGACTACCCGGAAGGCGGTTGCGCCATCGTCCACTCCGACTCCTCGGAAGGCATACAGCGTCTGAATCAGGAGGCGGCCAAGGCCATGACGCGCGGCGTGCGCGCGGGACTCGACATCCCGCCCGAGCGCGCGATTCGCTGGGTCACCTCCAATCCCGCGCGTTCGCTCGGCATCGCCAATCAAACGGGAACGCTGGAGACCGGCAAGATGGCGGATGTCGTGATCTGGAACGGCAATCCCTTCAGCGTGTACGCGCTGGCAGACCAGGTGTTCGTGGATGGTGCGTTGCGCTTCGATCGCTCGAAGCCCGGGGCCAAGCCCTGGTCGGATTTCTCGCTGTGAAAATTTTCTGCATTGCCGCTGCGGCCGCATCAATGTCGCTGAACCTTGCATCGGCTTCCGCTCAGGATCTGCTGATCAGGGGCGCGCGCGTGCACACGGTTTCGTCCGCCGGCACGCTCGAGAATGCGGACGTGCTCGTCCAGGCGGGCCGGATTACCGAAGTCGGAACTGGCCTCGCGGCGCCCGCCGGCGTTGCGGTCATCGAAGCGAATGGACGCGCCCTGACGCCGGGGCTTTTCGGCGGTCTCACGCAGATTGGCCTCGAGGAGGTTTCGCTCGAGCCTTCGACTGTCGACTCGGAGATCGAATGGTTGGCGCCCGCGTGGCAGCACCACTGGCGCCCGGAGTTCGACGTGACACCGGCGTTCAACCCGCGCTCCTCGCTCCTCCCCGTCACGCGCATCGAAGGCGTAACGTGGGCGATGCTCGCTCCGTCAGGCGACCACAGCCTGATCGCGGGCCAGGGCGCTGCGGTCACACTCGATGGCCGATTCGATGCCGCGCTCGACGGCAGCCAAACGCTCTTCGTCAACTGGGGCAGCGCGGCCCACGATGCTTCCGGCGGCAGCCGCGCGGCACAGTACATGCTCTTCGACCAGGCGATCCGCGAGGTGCGCCAGCCGGCTTCGGCGAGTGAAGGCGCGCTCCTGCTTCCCGAGGGGCGCGCCGCTCTGAAAACATATCTCGCGGGCGGACGCGTGATTTTTCATGTCGAGCGCGCCGCGGACATCCGCCAGGTGATTCGCTACGCGAGCCGTCACGGCATGAAACCCGTCATCGCGGGCGGCACCGAGGCCTGGATCGTCGCGCGGGAATTGGCCGCCGCCGACGTGCCGGTCATTCTCAATCCGCTCGACAACCTTCCGGACGACTTCGACCGTCTCGCGGCGCGCTTCGACAATGCGAAGCTCTTGAATGAGGCCGGCGTGCGCATCGCGTTCACTTACAACGAGAGCCACCAGGCGCGCAAGAACCGCCAGCTGGCCGGCAACGCCGCAGCGCATGGACTTCCTCAGGAGGCCGCGCTCGCCGCGATCACCACCCATCCAGCGGAGATTTTTGGGCTGGGTACCGAGCGCGGGCGGATCGAAAAGGGAAAGGTGGCGGATCTCGTGCTCTGGAGCGGCGACCCGATCGAGGTCACGACCATCGCCGATCAGGTGTGGATCGACGGACGCCCGGTCGAAATGCGTTCGCGCCAGACCGACCTGCGGGATCGGTATCTGGAGCGACTAAGATCGAATGACGCAAAATGACATCGGTCCGTCTCGCTTCCCTGCTGCTGCCTTAGGAACGATATCCGATCTGGCAGATCAAACCGGCAAGCCCCTGTCTGCGAAACATTCCAATCACCGGGGGTGAGAGGAGGGATTTATGAGGCGAGTCGTCGCGCTAGTGAGTTCTGTTTGTCTGTTCCTTCAGGGCTGCATGTCGTTGCAGACCGTGCAGGTACCGCAGGACGGGTCCGAGCCGGCAGCGGTACAGGTCGGCGATACCGTCGAAGTAACAACGCATGCGGGGCAGGTGCACCGCTTTCAGGTTACTGAGGTGACGAATGAGGCGCTGGTCGGGAAGGACATGCGCATCGCGTACACGGATATTTCCGACCTGAAATCCGCGCACAAGGGCGAAGGGAAATCGCGGTCGGTGCTGTGGGTCGTGGGCGGGGTGGTGCTCGCTGCGATCCTCATCGGTGCGGCCGGCGGCGGCAGCTCAAGCTACTGATCGGCGAGCCGTCACGCCTTCCAGGTTTCCGACAATACCCTGAGCAGGTTCTTGCCGAGAATCTTCTCGATGCGTGCATCGCTGTGCTTGCGGGCCGAAAGCATGTCCGCGAGCGTCTCCAGGCGGCGCGGCGTATTGAGGTCCGAGGCGAACAGGTAGCCCACCTCGGATTCACCGGGCGCGGCAATGCCGGCTTCCTGTCGTTCGCGGGTGAAGCCGGCGAACCGGTCCTTGTATTCCTGATCCAGGACTTCGGCGGAAATTCCGCCGTCGGTGCCGATCGAGACATGATCCTCACCCGCCACTTCGATCATGTGCTCGAGGTGGCGGATGACATCGGCCGCAGTCGGTTGTATCCCAGGGTTCAGGAACGGCATGAAGTAGATGCCCGAAACGCCACCCTTCTCGGCCACCGCACGGAGCTCGTCATCGGTGCGATTGCGAGGAACATCCGCAAGCGCGGCGCTACCCGTGTGCGTGAAGGCCACCGGCCATTTCGAGAGACGGATCGCGTCGGCCGCCGTCTGGCGGCCGCAGTGACTGAGGTCTACCAGGATTCCCAGCTCGTTCATCCGCTCGACGGCTTCGACGCCTGCGCGGCTCAGGCCGGCGTTTGCGGGTTCGAGGCAGCCATCGCCGAGAAGATTGCGACGGTTGTAGGTCGGCTGAACGATGCGCAGGCCCAGGCGATAGAGTTCGTCCAGGCGCGAAAGGTCCGTTTCGAAGGAAACGCCGTCCTGGAGCCCGTAGATCAGTCCGGTGCGGGCCGCCTTCTTGGCGGCAATGATGTCCGCGACGGAGCGGATCCGGCTAAGCACGTCGGGATGCCGATCGATTTCCCACTCGACCTCGCCGATATTGAGAACGGTTGCGGCGAAGGCCGCATCCGGCGGCGTCGTTCCGACCGGACGCAGCGTAATGTTCGCGCAGGTAATGCCTGAGTCCCGGATGTCCTGGATGTAGGCATCCGTCAGTGGCCCCCGGGACGCCGAGTTTCCAAGTCCGCCCAGTCCGTCGATCACGATGGCGTCCCGATACAAATCACTGACGGCCGCGAATGCCGGTTCGCGCAGCGCGAGCGCAATCGCGGCGGCCGTGCTGCCTGCTATGAAAGTACGGCGCGACAGGTAGGTCATCAGGTCGACTCCCGCGGTGGCATCGCGATCCGGGCCGCCGCAGACTTTACCAGCCACGGCGACAATCGGTTGGGGTCTGCGCGGTTCTTGGACAGTGCTGCGGGAAAGGGATATAAGGACCCGGCGTCCTGTCGAGTCTCTTTTAACGGCGACAGCATGTCAGGGGACCGGGGCACATGGCGCGTGTTATTCGTGGTGCTTGCGCTCAGCGCTTGCACGTCCCAGCGCACCGTATCGCCGGTCGACAGCGGCGAGCCCACTGAACTCCGCCTGCGCGCGGGCGACTCCATACGCATCGTGACCAAGCAGCGCGAGCGGATTTCGCTGGAGATCACGGAAATCCGTCCGACCGAACTGGCCGGAGTCAGCGTCAAGCCCGCGGCGCATGAGACCCTCCCGGCCGGCCGCGACGTCGTCGTACCCTATGCTGACATTGCGCTGGTGGAGGTCCGGCGATTCAGCGCCGTCCGCACGGTGGCGGCACCTGTACTCGTCGTACTTGTCGCAGCGGGCATCGCGCTTACGACGACGCCGGTCACGGCGGGACCCTGAGCCTAAATTGCCAGCCATGCGCTTTGCCACGCTGACTGCGGTGTTGCTCACCGCGGGATATCTCGTAGCTTGTCAGCATCAGCCGACGATTACCTATCCCAAGCTGCCCGAGGCCGGCCCGGTTGAAGCGGAGTTCGACTGTGCAAGACTCGATGACGCGATACTGAAATCGGAGGCCGTGCGCTGGGTGATGCGCGAGGACGGCGCCCGCTTGTTGTCGCCAGGGGAGCGCGTTGCCCGCACGACGACGGATGTCGCAACCGGGGTCGCGGCAACCTACGCCTGCATGTTCTGTATTTTTCCGGTATCGCTGGGCCAAGAAGGGCACACGGCCCTCGATCGGGCGGACCGTCGGCTTGTGTCCCTTTTGAAACTCAAACAGGACAAGCGATGCGCAGAACTGGCCACCGCGCTTGCAGGAATGTCCGATCTTCAGATGCACGACGCAGTCGCGCTTCTGCTCGAGCAAGAAAAGCAGGATGAACCGCCCGCAAGCGTTGGCGCATTGCGCGCGGAACGCATGCGACTGCTGGATAAGCTTCGTCCCTAGCGGCGCAACCTGTGATCCCGGTTGCATCTCCGGGTGGCCGTCCAAGCTAGATTGCGGACATGGCACCAGCAACCGGCTTGAATTGGCGCACGATCGTATTGCTCGGGGTCCTCCTGTTGATCGGGGCCGTCGCGATCTGGGTGCGCTCTGAGCGGAATGTCGATGACGTCGGATCGGCCACAAAATCGACCGATGAATCGCATCCCCGCGTGGACGACCAGGCGCGCATTCTGGCGCCCTTCGGCGTGCGGCTCGGCCGGATGGCGGATGACTTCTACAAGGATCTCGGCATCGACGTGCACATCGTCACGCAGAACGATGCGAACTCGACGATCGAATCGCAGGCCGACCTGGCGTTCCGCGATCGAAAGATTGGGGTGACAGCACTGACCGGCGGTCTGCTCGTGATCCTGAATCCGGCGATTCAGAAAGCGCGCATCGAAGTGGGTTATTCCCTTGAAGGCGGATTGACGGACCTGCACATGGGCCGCATCGCGCGCGATCAGCTCGCGCCGTACGCGTCCTATGCGATCGCCGGCATGGCCGTCATGGACGTGCTGCACTACCTGCGCGACCAGGTCTATCTGTCTGCCGCGCTCGGGAATCTGCAGCTCGGCGAGGAGTTCCGTCGGCGGCAAGGTTTCCTCGAGTACGAGCGGTTCGTCTCCGGCGGCGCCGGCGCAAAGACCGCGTTGTCCGCCGTGCCCATGGATGCGGACCTCAAACGCACCGTGCCCGAGGCCCGGCGCGCGCGCTATGCACCCTCTGCCCACGTCAAGGAATCCGTCGCGGCGTTCCTGCGTGCCACAGTCGAACTCGCCGGCGACCCCTCGCTCGAGCTCTTCACCGAGGGTTCCCAGTTAATGCGCACTCATTACCCGCTGGCACGATTCGAGGAGCTGAAACGTGCCGAGCGCATCGATGCCTCCATGCCGCTCGAATACGTCGTCAAAGGCGACTACGCCGTTGCGACCAGCCGGCGGCCCGTCACGGGTTTCGTGCCGATCCTGCTGCACCGCGAGCAGGGTCTGTGGCGCATCGATCTGGTCGAGACCTGGAAGAACCTGTTCTTCGACAACGACGGAAACTATTTCCTGCGCAACTCGAATACGCCGTATGCCTTCGGACTCAAGCAGTTCGGTGACGGCCGCCACTTCGACATCGCGCCACTGCCCCTCGGGAACGACTCGATCGCACAGGCGCACGCCAGGCTCGACGGCCGGCAGGATGTCTTGTCGGCGTTGCGGCGCGCCGAGATCTGGCTCCGAAACGTCTTCCTGTTCCCGCAAGCGCTCTCGGCCTACCAGGAGGCGATTCGCGCGGCGCCCAATGATCCCCTCGTGCTGCAGACGCTCGCCGACCGGGCGCTCTACCTGGGTTTCCCGGAGCTCGCGATTCCGGCGCTCGAGAAAGTCGGCCCCGGCGTCGAACTGTCGCTCGCCGAGGCCTATCACAATCACGGCGATGCCCAGATGGCGCGCCTGTGGGTCGAGCGCGCCCTGGCAGAGAATCCCTACGACTGGTACGCCCTGCACAGGCGAAAACGCCTCGCCGAGCGGCATGGAACCGCCGACGAGGTGGCGATTGTCGATGCGGAGATCAAGGCGCTTTCGGCCGATGTCGCTGGTCGCGTGCATCCCGTCGAGCTGCGTTTTGATCCGTTGCAGCCGAGTTTTCATCCCGATACGACGCTCAAGAGCGACGGTGTCACGGTATTCGATCACAGTGAATTCCGCGTCACCATGACGAACACCAGCAGGCGTCCGGTCGAGATTGAAAGTGTCCGGCTGACCAGCAGCGGAACAGCCGCGCGCAGCGGCTTGGGGGACGTCCGGAATTATTGGCGCTTCCCAGCCGGCCGGAACCTCCTGCACGCCGGCGAGTCCGTCCGCTTCGACAAGCTCTGGGGATTCACCGTGGATACCGGGCACGAGCACGTGCGCTACACGTTCCGTACCTGCTGGCATGGTGTCGGCGAGCCGGTGCGGCAATGCCGCACGCAGTGGGTCGATGTGTTGCCGTAAGGCTAAGCAGATGGGATCGTCGATCTAGCGCATCTGGTTACACGGCGGATTCCATTGTGCGATCAGGTCGGATCGTTCGGCGCGGCGGATTTCCTCGCTCGTCTCGTTGAAATGCACGTGAATGTGTGTCACCCGCCTCAGCTTGATGCATTGCAAGGCGACGTAGTTGGAGAAAGGCTCGGACAGATCGCTCGTGTGCCCGATGTAGATTGGGACGAACTGTCCCGGCTTGAACTCCTGGGCGAAGATGAAATTGGCTGCTCCTGGGCCGAATACCGTGCCGAACATGTAGATGCTGTAGCGATATTCATTGCCCGACTTTCCCAACCAAACGTGTAAACCTTGAACATGCCTTGCTTCGTCCGATCGCATCAAGTACCCCCCGCCGTAGGACGGTTTCGTGTGCGCACTACTCCACTAATATCTCTGTCGTGAGCCAGCCGAAAGTCTCACCCTTGAGCGAAAAAAATTTCGCGTATTGCCGAATTACGGGTCGCCGTGTTAAGTAGCCGAGGATTTCTCGCGGCCACCTGTAACGATCCGACCGACATGGAGCCAGCAACTCAGGCCGACGATCGACCGGGACCGTCGTGGGCCCGGTGCGGTCTGGCGGGCACGATTCCTGTCCTGATCTGCCTTGCCGCCTGCTCCGCGAAGCTTTCACCCGAGCAAGTGCTCCTGTCGGCCCGGATCGCAATCGCGGATGCCGGCTCCCACGAGCTGACAATCGAGGCGCCCACGGACCTGCCCGTGCTCGTAACGGTCTCTGGCCGTTCGGTCGATGTCAGGGCCGCTGTCGTTACGGATGACTCCCGCGTCGCAATCTTCGCCGACGCGCCGAATCGGCGAATGGGCGTGGAGACATTGCTCATCGACGTGCCGCATCAGCGCGTCATCAACGTAAAGATCGAGCGTAATGACCATTCGCAGGCCCGAGGCCATGCCGATGTGATGGCGGTGGCACTTCCGCTCACGACGAAGTCCGATCGACGGCGGCTCCAGGCCGCAACGTTGGATGCGGCCGGCTGTCTGGCATTTCCCGATGTCCCTCAGGGCCAGGACAGTGCGGAGGCGTTTGAATCCGCCGCACGATTGCACGCAAAAAATGGCGATCGACTCCGTGAGGGTCTCGCTCGCCTGCACGCGGCAGGAGCGCGATATACGCGTCTCGCCGACTGGGCGAGCGCAGCCGAGCTCGCATCGCAGGCGGCCGCGACGCTCGCGCGTACCGATGCGCCAGAATTCGTGGCGATTGCTGTGCGCATTGAAGGCGCGGCACTGGATCAGCGCGCCAATGCAACCGACGTCGAGCTACGGGCGCGCGAGCGAGATCTCAGGCAGGCACGCGAGCAGTTGACCGAGGCATTCGAACGCTTTCAGACGCTCGGAAACAATTACGAAGCCGGTTATGCACTGAATTACCGTGGCGTCTCGTTCCACGTATCCGGCGAGCGTGAGCGCGCGCGCGACGACTATCGGAAAGCGCTCGACTTGTTCCGATCGGCCAGTGATAAGCCCGCGCAGGCACTGTCACTGCAGAGTCTTGCCCTGCAAAGC
>JBOHZO010000023.1:0-25830 GCA_050738555.1 Steroidobacteraceae bacterium
GACCGGCATCGAGGTCAGCGCGCGGCGCAAGAGCTGGGGGCCGAATTTCCTGCGCTTCGGGCTCGAATTGCAGGACGACTTCGAAGGTGGCAACAGCTTCAGCGCGGGCGTGCGTGCGCAGGTCACCGAGGTCAACCGCTATGGCGCGGAGTGGCAGACCGATCTCCAGGTCGGCGCGAACCCGCGCTTTGAGACGGAGTTCTACCAGCCGGTCGGCTACAGCTCGAACTGGTTCATCGTGCCGAGGCTGCTCGTAGACCGGCAGAATTTCGACATCATCGAGGGCGACGAGCGGCTCGCGACTTATCGCGTACACAACCGCGAGGTGGAGTTCGACGTCGGCCGTGAGTTCGGAAGCTGGGGCGAGCTGCGCGGCGGCGTCGTGCGGGGCGAAGGCAGCCGCCATCTGCTGGTCGGCGATCCGGGCAATCCGGATCTGCCGCCGCGCACAGGCTTCGATCGCGGCGAGTTCCGGTTGCGCTTCAGCGTGGACCTGCTCGACGACGTCTATTTCCCGCGGCAGGGCGAGCTCTTTACCCTGCAATGGAATGGTCCACGCGAAGGCCTCGGCGCGGATGCGAACGCGGACCGGGTTTCCTTCGACTGGACGCACGCCCGCTCGCATGGCCGCAGCACCTGGATCCTCTCGGCCGCGGGCGGCGCGCACGTTTCGGGGCCGACCGACCAGGTGCAGGACTTCTACACGCTGGGCGGGCTCTTCAATCTTTCGGGCCTCTCGCCGGACGAGATCAGCGGCCCGCATTTCGGCATCGCGCGCGCGATCTACAACCGGCGCATCGGCAGCGGGCAGGACGGCCTGTTCGACGTGCCGACCTACCTCGGCGTTTCGCTCGAGCTTGGGAATGTCTGGGAGCGGCGGAGCGACGCGAGCTTCAGTTCGGCGCTCGTGAATGGCGCAGCGTACCTGGGATTCGACACTTTCCTCGGGCCGGTCTATCTCGCCGCGGGGTTCGGCGAGGGCGGCGACAGGAGCTTCTATCTCCTGCTGGGCCGCGTCCGCTGACGAAACTCAACGGCTCCCGTCTTCCGCGATCTTCTCGAACAGGACCGTGGGCTCGTCGCCGCGCCGCGAGTAGCGGTGCCGGCTCGCCATATCGTGAAATGCCTCGTCACGCTCGCGTTCGGTCGCGAACCAGTGCAGTTTCTGCCAGTCCGTGCCGACGAGACGCGTGAACGGGTCGCGCGGGTGGAGGCTCACGCGTATTCCGAATCGTCCGGCGGCCGGGGGGCGGGCATTCAGGTTGTGCTCGTGGCAGATCGCCATGGAGCCACGATAGCGAAACCGGCCGCACCATCCAACCCGCAGGGCTAAAACCTTCGATCCCCCGCACCCTCGCGGTCAGCCCAGCCGAACAGGCGCCGCGTGACGAAGGTATAAACCGGCTTTCCTGTCGCCATCCAGAGGCGCGAATGGGCCGCGGGCCGCGCGAGGATGCCGCGCTCGCGCACCGTCAGTCGCTCCGGGCAATAGCTCCGCTTGTGCTTCAACAGGTGGCGCAGGTCCTCGCGGGCGAGCGCGCGAAAGATCCGGCCGCGCCGCGGCGCGACGAGCGCGAGCTGGAAATCGACGATGGCCGGCAAACCGGTCGGCGTGACGAGCCAGTTCGGCTCCTTGGCGAGGTCATTGTGGGCGACCCCGCGCCGGTGCATCGCACAGAGCAGGGTCCGCGCCGCCCGGAAGTAGGCCGCATTCCGCGGCCTTGCGACCTGCATGGGCCGGCCCTCGATCCATTCGCGGCGGAGCTCGCGTGAGTTTGATGCATAGAGCCGCGGTGTGCCCGGCAGGCCGTCGAGCCGCAGAAGCGCCTGCGCCTCGCGCCGGCAGAGCTGCCGCGCCAGCAGGCGTGTCCACCAGCGCGCGCCGGTCGTATCGCGAATCACGATCTGGCGCCCCTGCTCATCGCCGCGCCAGACCGTGCCGAACAGATCCGACTTGAGTTCGCGCATACAACGGACATTGTAAGATACAGCCATGGCCAGCAAGCTCCGCAAGACCACGATGCCTTCCCCCGCGGCGGCGCTGCCCGGACGCGGGCAGCCGCTGCCGGTCGCGGAAAAACACTTCGTGAATGGCAACCGCCTGGCGCCGCCGTTTCCGGCCGGACTCGAGCTCGCGTTGTTCGGCCTCGGTTGCTTCTGGGGTGCCGAGCGACTCTTCTGGGAATTGCCGGGCGTCTGGTCCACGTCGGCCGGTTATGCAGGCGGCTTCACGCCGAATCCCACCTACCAGGAAGTGTGCACGGGCGGGACCGGGCACACGGAAGCGGTCCGCGTCGTCTTCGATCCGAAACGGATCAGTTATTCAGAACTGCTGAAAGCGTTCTGGGAATCGCACGATCCGACGCAGGGGATGCGCCAGGGTGGCGACGTCGGCACGCAATACCGTTCGGCGATCTATGCGATCGGTGGAAACCAGCTGCAGCTCGCGCAGGAATCGAAGACCGCATATCAGCGCGCGCTCGACGCCGCGGGCCATGGCCTGCCGATCACGACGGAAGTGCTGCCGGCGCCGGAATTCTTCTACGCTGAGGATTACCACCAGCAGTATCTGGCAAAGAATCCGGACGGCTACTGCGGCATCGGCGGGACGGGCGTCACTTGTTCGGGAGCGACCCATGAACGAGCATCGGACCGTTAGCCCGCGCCAGGGAGCCCGGAGCGAGCGAGCACACCAAAACCGTTGTTGAACCTGCCACTTGACCGATGATCGCCACGAAAGCAATACTGCAAGCCACATGACCGCCCAGCCCACGTATTTCTTCGCTCGCTGGTGGTGGCTCCGCTCTACGGAGTGGGCGCTGGTCGCATCTTTCTGATTTAGTCTCCCGAGTTTCACCTACAACCAGGACCCATCTCCGGACACGCCGGGGATGGGCTTTGCGCATGCCCAAACCATTGACGTTTGACATCGCAGCGGATCTGGACACGCCAGTTTCGGCGTACATGAAGCTGCGCTCCTTGCGCCCGCGCTTCCTGCTGGAAAGCGTGGAGCAAGGCCTGCGCGTCGCGCGTTATTCGTTCATCGGGCTCGGCGACTGTCAGGAGACTCGACTCGACGCGCGCGGGTTGTCGGTTGATGGCACGTTCTGTCGGAGCTTGAACGGCAAAGGCGAGTTGCTGACGGCGCTGCGCGAAGCGCTATCGCGGGCACCCGGATTGGAGCCCTGCGATGGCGAACTGCCGCTGCCCGGCGGTCTGGTCGGTTTTTCGTCGTACGAACTCTCCCGTCACTTCGAGCCCACCTCGCTAGTTGAGCGGCCGGATCCGACGACACCTGAGGCACTTTACATCGCGCCGCGATCGTTGCTCGTCTTCGACCATCTGACACGCGGCGTCACGCTGCTGCACGCGGGAAGCGAGGGGGAGCGCCAATCGTTGAAACGTGAAATCACGCGCGCGCTTGCGGGGCCAGTGCCGCGGGCACGTCACCAGAATCGCCATGCTGTCGCCACCGCCAGTTTCAAGCAGCAGGACTTCATCACTGCTGTCGCGTGCGTGAACTCGCACATCAAGTCGGGTGACGTGTACCAACTCGTCCTGTCGGTGCGATTCGAGGGCGCCTGCGAAGGCGATCCTTTCACCGTCTATCGCGCGCTTCGCCTGTTGAATCCGTCGCCCTACATGTATTTTTGCGAAGGTGCCGGCATTGCCGTCGTCGGCTCGTCGCCGGAGGCGCTGGTCCGCCTGAACGGCTCGACCGCGCAATTACGGCCTATTGCGGGGACGCTTCCGCGAGGCGCGGATGCGGCGGAAGACGACGCGCTGGCGCAGCGCCTGCTTGCCGATCCGAAGGAAAACGCTGAACACGTCATGCTGGTTGACCTGGCGCGTAACGACCTCGGCCGTGTCGCGCGCGCAGGATCGATCCGGGTTCATCCGAATCGGCAGATCGAGCGGTACAGCCACGTCATGCACCTGGTGAGCGGGGTTGTCGGCGAGCTCGCGCCGGGACGCGATGCATTCGATCTGTTCGCTTCGGCCTTTCCGGCAGGCACGCTTGTCGGCGCGCCGAAAGTGCGCGCGATGCAGATCATTGACGAGATCGAGCCGGTCGGACGCGGCCTCTATGGCGGCACGGTCGGCTATTTCGGCAGCAACGGCAGCATGGACCAGGCGATCACGATCCGAACGATTGAGTTTGCGAACGGCAGTTACCGCTATCAGGCGGGAGCCGGCATCGTCGCCGACAGTATTCCGGATTGCGAATACGACGAGGTCATGGCCAAGAGTGCCGCACTACGCCGCGCTCTCGAGCTTGCGGAGGAGACAATGTGAACGCGCGCCTGTTGCTGATCGATAACTACGACTCTTTCACCTATAACCTCGTGCAGGCGTTCCTGATGCTCGGCGCGAGAGTCGACGTGCACCGTAACGACCGCATCACGATCGAGGAAGCCCAGACTCTCAATCCGACACACCTGTGCGTTTCTCCAGGGCCTGGTACGCCGGCGCAAGCTGGCATTTCCGTCCCCATGATCAGGGCGTTCGCGGGAAAGCTGCCGATCCTGGGCGTGTGCCTGGGGCACCAGGCGATGGTGGAGGCCTGCACCGGTCGCGTCGTGCGTGCCGGGCGCCTGATGCACGGCAAAGCGTCTTCGGTGCTGCACGATTGCCGCGGACTGTTCGCGGAACTTCCGAGCCCGCTCGACGCCGGGCGCTATCACTCGTTGATTGTCGAGCGTGAAAGCCTGCCGACGGAGCTTGAGGTCACCGCATGGACTGTTGAGGGAGAAATAATGGGCGTTCGTCATCGGACGCTGCCGATGGAAGGTGTGCAGTTTCACCCCGAGAGCGTGCTGACGCCGCTCGGTCCGCACATGCTCGCGAATTTCCTCATGCCGGGGCTCTCGACATGAGTCACGT
Organism: Steroidobacteraceae bacterium; assembly: GCA_050738555.1. Lineage (GTDB taxonomy): Bacteria > Pseudomonadota > Gammaproteobacteria > Steroidobacterales > Steroidobacteraceae > SCUD01. The sequence goes on from JBOHZO010000023.1 coordinate 4,885, forward strand.
CGGCAGGCAGATGCTCGAGGCGCTGCTCGACAAGCAAGTGTTGGCAGAAAGCGCCGCCTACGACCTGCTGATTGCCCTGACTGACTCGGCGATGGCTCCCGCGATGGCGGGAGCGATCCTGTCGGCACTCCGGGTCAGAGGAGTCACGGCAGGCGAGGTGCGTGGTTTCGCGCGCGCCATGCGGTCGCTCGCGCGCAGGCCCGAAATCGCCGCGGGCACGCCGGTGGCCGACGTCGTCGGAACGGGCGGCGACGGATCGCAAAGCCTCAATCTGTCAACCGGCGCGGCCTTACTGGCCGCGGCATCCGGTATTCGCATCGCGAAGCACGGCAATCGCTCGGTTTCGTCGCGCTGTGGGAGCGCCGACGTGCTCGAGGCGCTGGGTCTCATTCTGCCGCCGGATGGGGCGGCCGCAGTCCAGTGCTTGGATCGGACCGGATTTACCTTCATGTTCGCGCCGCACTACCACCCCGCCATGAAAGCGGTCGCGCCGGTGCGGGCGGCGCTCGGCGTGCGGACGGTGTTCAACCTGCTGGGTCCCCTCGCAAATCCTGCTGGCGTGCCGCATGCGGTGATCGGTGCCTGGAGCCTCGAGGTCGCGCGATTGATGGCGGAGACGCTCTCCGGCATGGAGATCGCACGCATGTTCGTGGTCCACGGAGATGGTGGCTGGGACGAGCCGACGCCTGCCGCCCCGTTCACGCTTTTCGACGTCCGGCCGGGAGTTTTCACGGAAGAGAAGAGATCCGCAGCGGACTTCGGTCTGCCTGTCTGGCGAGTGCAGGATCTCCGCGGCGGGGATGCGCCTTACAACGCCCGGCGACTCGCGGCCGTGCTTGGCAACGAGGAACAAGGCGCGCATCGCGATGCGCTTGTCATGGGTGCCGCACTCGTCGCGGAAGTCACGGGGCAGGTTGACGATCCCGTGTCCGGTGCTGCGCTCGCAGCGGCAGCCATCGAAGACGGCAGGGCCGCGCGCCTACTGGCGAGCGTGATCGAATGGGGCCGAGAGAGACCTGCGTGAGCGATTTTCTGGGTCTGATGGCGGCCGCGAGTCAGGCGCGCGTCGGGGAACTCCGCGTTCGCGAATCGATTTCGCAACTGCGGTCCCGCACGAACGGCACCGGCTTGCCGCCGAGGCTGCAGCGCCGGGGACGATTCGACCTGATCGCTGAATTCAAACGCCGTTCGCCGTCGGCCGGTTCTTTCATGCCATGCGACCTGGCGGCGCGCGTGACGGCCTACGCACATGGTGGAGCAACGGCGGTATCCGTATTAACCGAGCCGATGCAGTTCGGCGGCGACCTATCGCATCTTAGAACCGCAGCCGAGGCGCTGACTCCGCTCGGCGTTCCCGTGATGCGCAAAGACTTCATCGTCGATCCGTATCAGGTGTGTGAGACGCGTGCCGCCGGCGGCGGCGGTATCCTGTTGATCCTGCGAATACTGACGCGAGCTCAACTGGCCGAGTTGCTCGATTGCGCTCGCGAGATGTCCCTGTTCGTCCTGCTCGAAGCCTTCGATGAGGAAGACCTCGAACTCGCTGAAGCCGAGCTTGAGCGCGGTACGCCAAGTGCCGATGGCTCGCCGCTTCTGATTGGAGTCAATTGCCGTGACCTCCGGACGCTCGAAGTTCGAACGAAACGACTGCTGGAGCTGGCGCACAGGCTTCCGGGGGCTGCGATGCGGGTCGCGGAAAGCGGGATCGAGACCGCCCTTGATTGTACGCACCTGGCCCGTGCGGGCTTCAATTTCGCACTCGTTGGCGGCGCCTTGATGAGAGCGGCCGATCCGGCGCCGATTATCGGCGGCATGCTTGCGGCGGGGAGGGCCGCATGAGTCTCCTCATCAAGATCTGCGGCGTAACGAGAGAGACTGACATTTCGGCGGCGGTCGAGGCCGGTGCGGATGCGGTCGGATTCGTGTTTCACGACGCGTCGAGACGCAATCTGACGCCGGCATGCGCGGCGAAACTCGCGAGTTCAGTGCCGCCAGCAGTGCTCCGTGTCGCAGTGACGCTCAATCCTTCGCAAATGCTTGTGGAGCGTGTTCTCGATGGGTTCGTACCCGATGTCTGGCAGTCGGACTTCGAGGACTTCGCAGCGATCCGGATTCCCAGCGGTATCGAGCGTTGGCCCGTATTGCGAACCGGCGGACGCGCGCCCATGAAGCTGCCTCACACGCTGCTTTTCGATGCCGCGGTCAGCGGCAACGGAATGCAGGCCGACTGGAAGACAGCGGCCATTCTGGCGCGCAACAGCCTGTTGATCATCGGCGGCGGTTTGAATCCATCGACGGTCGCACGCGCCATCGAGGAAGTGAAGCCCATCGGCGTCGATGTATCGAGCGGTGTGGAGCGCGAGGCCGGCGTGAAGGATGCGATCCTGATCCGCGAATTCGTGGCAGCAGCCCGGGCCGCAAACCGGAGCGTCGACTCATGATCGGTTCAACGCTTCCCGACAAGCGCGGCCGATTCGGGCCGTTCGGGGGTCGGTTTGTCCCAGAGACGCTGATTCCTGCGCTCGATCGCCTGGAGCAGCTGATCGCGGTGACTCTCGGCACGCCGGTTTTTCAGCGCGAGTACAGGGACGAGCTGAACGGCTGGGCCGGGCGACCCACCGCACTCACGCGAGCGAACGGATTGTCACGCGAGTGGGGCGCGGAAATCTGGCTCAAGCGCGAGGACCTGGCGCATACCGGCGCGCACAAGATCAACAATGCCATCGGCCAGGCGCTGCTCGCGCGTCGCATGGGCGCCAAGCGTGTCGTGGCGGAGACCGGTGCCGGTCAGCATGGTGTCGCCTGCGCCGCAGCCTGCGCGCGGCTTTCGTTGCCCTGCACCGTGTATATGGGCTCGAAGGACATGGAGCGCCAGCGTCCCAACGTTGGGCGTATGAAACTGCTTGGCGCGGATGTGAGACGCGTTGCGAGCGGCGATCAAACCTTGCGCGCTGCGATCGACGAGGCACTGCGCCACTGGGTGTCCGAGCCGACGGATACTTATTATCTTCTGGGCTCGGCGGTCGGGCCGCATCCCTATCCCTACCTGGTGCGCGAGCTGCAATCGGTCATCGGCCGCGAGGCGCGCGCGCAGCTGCGCGTCGCAACTGGCTGCTTACCCGACGCGGTCGTGGCCTGTGTCGGAGGCGGTTCGAATGCGATCGGTCTGTTTCACCCTTTCCTCGAGGATCGCGATGTCACGCTGATTGGCATCGAAGCCGGCGGCCGTGGGCCCGGCCTGGGCGATAACGCGGCGTCGCTCGCCTCGGGCCGTCCGGGAGTCCTGCATGGCAGTTACACCATGCTGTTGCAGGACGTGAATGGACAGGTCGCGGAGACTCACTCCGTGTCCGCCGGTCTCGACTATTCCGCGGTTGGTCCGGAGCACGCGTATCTCCAGGCGAGCGGACGAGCCCGCTACGAGACTGCAAGCGACGCGGCAGCGCTGACAGCCGTGCGGGAGTGCTGCGAGCTGGAAGGCATCCTGCCCGCACTCGAAAGCGCGCACGCGCTGGCTGGCGCGCGCCGGTATGCTGGCGTGCACGCAGACAGCCGAATACTCATCGGCCTCTCCGGTCGCGGCGACAAGGACCTCGCGACGCTGCAGGAAAATCTGCTGCCAGATGATCCATGACGCGGCCCGGCGAAGGAATTGCGGAGGCGATCCGAGCCGCGGTTGCGCGTGGCAAGCCGGCGCTGGTCGCGTATCTGACCGCCGGATTCCCGACGAAGCATGAGTTTCAGGACGCGTTCCTCCAGGTATTGGAGGTCGCCGACGTCGTCGAAATCGGCGTGCCATTCTCGGATCCGATGGCGGACGGGCTCACGATTCAGCAATCGAGCCGCATCGCCCTCGAGCAGGGCGTGACAATCGATTGGGCGCTCGCAACAATCGGCGCCTGCAAGCCGGCTCGTTGCCCGCCAATACTCTTGATGAGTTACCTCAATCCATTACTGAGTTACGGCCCGGCTCGCCTCGCGGTGGACGCGCGTCACGCCGGCGTATCCGGAATCATCATTCCGGACCTGCCGTTCGAGGAGTGCACCGAGATTCGATCCGGATTCGACGCAGAAGGATTCGCTCTGATCCAAATGGTAACTCCGGTAACTCCGCCGGCGCGCCTCGTCTTGCTTGCGCGCGAGTCTCGCGGGTTTGTCTACGCCGTGACGATGACCGGCACGACCGGTCATCCGGTCGCCGCCGACGATGAACTCTTCGCTTACCTCCGGCGCGTGCGCGAGGTCTCACCATCGCCCGTGTGCGCCGGCTTTGGGATCCGCACGGCGGCCCAGGTTGCAGTTTTCGCCGGTCACGTCGATGGCTGCATCGTCGGTTCCGCACTGGTGGAGGTCCTCGGCAACGGACAAGACGTTGCAGGCTTCCTGCGAGGCCTCAGGCAGTGACCGCCGTGATGCCGGAGCGACGCCGGGTCGTGCATATCGCATGCGGCGGGTTGCGCCCATGTGCGCGCGACGCACTAGCCTCCTGGCGGCTCGGCGCCCGGCTCCGGGTCCGGCAGCGGATAGGTCTTTGCCTCGGTGGGCGGCGTCGCGGGCTCAGCCGGTTGCGCCGTTTCGTCGGCGACGCTCTGGGCCCCGTTGGCAGTGATGCGCGTCACCTCGGCAACGAGCGCCGGGGCCGGGGCGGGCGGGGCTTCTTTGCTCGCCAGGATTTCGGCGGCGCTGTCCTTGCCGTCGTAGAAGCGCTTGTTCGCCTTCTTGCCGATGAAGATGCCATTGCCTTCCAGCGACACGCCGGCAAAGAGTCCCTTGGACTTCGAATAGGCGTACACCTCGGAATCGAACGTCAGGCTGGTCGAGGCCATCGCGGTGCGGCCCACCGGGCCTGCCGCCACGGAGGCGTCGGCTCCGAGTGTCAGCTTGCCGTCGGTGATGCCTTCGACGCTTTCGCGCGTGGTCAATACCAAAACGATGTCGGAGACCTGACCACCGGCCTGGAAGCCCCAGCTTCCGCCGCCCGTCGAGACGAAGACGGGATTGCTCCAGCTTCGATCCGGACTGCGCACGAGCATGACGCCGTTGCCGAAGCGGGCGCCGAATATCAGCCCGACTTTCACGTTGGCGGGCAGGATGACGATGCCTTCGGCACGGGAGAGAAGAAGATCCGGGATTCGCGTGTCCGGGATCGCCTGCAACTCACGCAGGACAATCAGAGACTGGTCGATGATCGCCTCTTCGCGCGTGACGGCTGCCGCGGGCGTCGCCACGAGCGTGGCGGCAAGCGTCGCAGCCAGTAACATCGAAAAGATCTTCATGGCGGTAATTCCTGTTCAGGGCCCATCCGGACAGACCGCACGCATGGTGACAGGTTCCGGCGATGACCGGGCGTAGCGCTAGTGTATCCGTTGTGCGACGCTTTGGTTTTCGTCCACACTGTGATCGTCATGATGCGCCGATTCGCCTTTGCGGTCACGTTGCTTCTCGTGTCGTCGGTCGCCGCGCGCGCCGAATGGCACGAGCGCTTCGAGTCGATCATGGGCACGCGCATTGCGGTCGAGGTCTGGCACGAGAACCCGGCCGCGGCCGACGCGGCAATCGACGCCGTGATCGCGGAGATGCACCGGGTCGACGAGCTGATGTCCCATTACAAGCCCGAAAGCCAGCTCTCGCAGGTCAATCGCGACGCTGCAAAGGCGCCCGTCAAGGTGGATCCCGAGCTCGCGGGGCTCATCGCCCGGGCGCTCGAATTCTCGAAACTGTCGGACGGCGCGTTCGATATCACCTACGCGAGCGTCGGCTACCTCTACGACTACCGGGACCGGAAACATCCCACCGAGGCCGAGATCCAGGCGGCCCTGCCCGCAGTCAACTGGCGCCACGTGGTCGTGGACCGCGAGGCTTCGACCCTGCATTTCCGCAAGCCCGGCGTGCGCATCGACCTGGGAGGCATCGCCAAGGGACATGCGGTGGACTCGAGCATCGCGATCCTGCAGGCGCGGGGCATCCGCAATGCGAGCGTGACCGCCGGCGGGGATAGCCGGGTCCTGGGCGACCGGCGCGGCCGGCCTTGGGTCGTCGGCATCCGCCATCCGGACGATCGCGACCGCGTGATCGCACGCATTCCGCTCGAGGACGCGGCCATTTCGACGTCCGGAGACTACGAGCGGTTTTTCGACGAGGACGGCGTCCGCTATCACCACATCATCGACCCCGCCACCGGCAAGAGTCCGCGCGGCGTGCGAAGCGTCACGGTGATCGGCCCGAACTCGACGTTGACCGAGGGGCTCACGAAAAGCATCTTCATCCTGGGGCCGGAGCGGGGCATCGCCCTGATCGAGGCTCAGGACGACGTGGATGCGGTGGTCGTGACCGCCGACGGGCGGGTGATCTACTCGAAGGGGCTAGAACCAGCCGGAAAAGAATAGGCGGATGACGTCGGCGTCGAACTGGTAAAGCGGCTCGACGCCCGGGGCGAACCCGGTCGTGCGCAGGTCGCGGAAGTCGTCATAGTCGAAGCGGATCCGATCGTACTTCAGGTTGATCGCCGCCTTGCCGAGAAAATCGGTCCACGCCGGCTTGAACTCGTAGGCTACCCCGAAGCCGAGCGTGTGGCTCTGCATCGACGCGAGCTCCTTGTCGCGCGCGAGGAAGTTCTGGAAATCCTCGCGGGGGAACAGGTCCGAATAGAACTCCGCGGCATTCTGCGTGTAATAGCGATAGTGCACGTCGAAGGTCCACTCGTCGTCGAGCGGGTGCGTATAGGCGATCTCGGCGGTGCTGCCGCGGATCTCCCAGGTGTCGGTGTAGAAGCGATAATCCGCCTGGAGCGCGGCGCGATACGGCAGGAACCAGCGCGCCCGCGCCGACAACGCATTGCCCGTCCGGGTGCGCGGGTAGCGTTCGAACTCGTAGCCGTAGCCGAGCGCCTCATCCGGGTCCACGAAGCGGACCTGGCGATAGGGATTGTTGAGGAATCCCTCCTCGGTGATCGTTTCGAACGAAAATCCGAGGATCAGGCCCTTCGTCGCGACCTGCGAGACGTCGACGCCGTAGATGCGGCGGTCGATCTTGTCCGCGAAGGTCGCGTCGCCGCGGCGCGTGACGTCATCCCAACCGCGGGTGAACGAAAGGGCAACGGTCGTAAGGTCGCCGAACATGTCCTGGCTGATCGAGACGCTCGCGGTGTTGGCGTCGTAATCGTTCTCGCTCGAGTTGCTGAATGAAGCCGCGTACGTGACCTTGCCGCGCAGGTACTCGAAGCCGACGCCGTACTGCGTGCGCTCCTCGTCGTAAGGACTCGCCGTCGTGATGACGTCGATCGACGCAGACGAAACCATGTCGATGTAGTAGCTCGCGTTGACCGCGTACTTCTCGGCGAACTTCTTGCGCACGAGGAGCGACGGGCCGTCGATCGTCACGCCGCCGCCATCGTAGTAGTGGTACATCAGATCGGCGCGGTCCTCCGGCAGCACGCCGGCGGCTGCCGGGATCGGCAGCAACAGGAGGAGCCAAACTCGCCGGATCAATTGCATCCGCAGCCGCCGCCGCTCGCGCCGGAGGCGCCGCGCGCGCCCTCGCGCGACTCATAGACGTGGCGCATGTAGGACGAGGAAACCGGATCCCGGTCCCAGGCCATGATCGGATCGGCGATGTTCTCGCGCTCGTAAGGCTTGACCCAGGGCTCCAGGCGCGAGCAGCCGGCTGCCGCGACGAGCAGGAGGGCCGTCGCCGCGAGCCTGCCGAGACTCATGACTTTTCCCTCAAGATCGCGCGGATCTGCTCGATGTACTTGGCTTCGTCGCCCGGCTTGTAGGCGCGATGCTGCCAGCGCACGCGGCCCTGCCGGTCGAGCAGGAAGGTCGTCGGCATTGCGCTCACCCCGTAGCTTCCGCTCACGCGGTTGTCCGGGTCGAACAGGATCGGGAAGCTGACGGGCGTCTTGCCGAGAAAACGCTCGGCATCGGCTTTCTCGCTCTCGACATTGATGCCGACCATCTCGAAACCCATGGGCTTGTACTTGCCGTAGATCTGGTCGAGCGCCGGAAACTCCTGGCGGCAGGGCCCGCACCAGCTCGCCCAGAAATTGATCATGACGACCTGGCCCTTCAGTGCGGAGAGCGAAAGCTCGCCGCCCGTGCGGTTCGCGAGTGTGAACCCCGGTGCCGGCGGCGACGCGTCGGTCGCTGCCGCGGGCCAGGCGAACGCGATGAAGGCGGCGACGAGCGCGCCCAGCGGAAGTCTGCGGATCCCGTTCAAGCTGCCTCCTCAGAAGAACGCCGTCAGTGACAGCGTCGCTTCGAAATTGTGGCTCGTCTTGTTGCTGCCAAGGACGTCGATCTCATGAATGTGGTCGCGCATATCGAGGTGCACGGCCAGCCAGTCCTTGATCAGCACGCGCGCGCCAGCCCCCGCGGTGAGCGTGAAGCGGTCGCCCCCGGCGAACCGTGTCGCGCCCCCGCCGAGCGTCAGGTAGACGGCGCTGTTCAGCGCGCGCTTCCCGCCGAGGAATATTTCGCCCGGTAGCGCATTCCAGCCGAATCCGAGACTGTAATAAGTGAATTGCCTCTCACTGTCGGTCAATAGCGGCGCCCCGCCGGATAAGCGCTCGAAGCTGGACAGGCCCGCGTCGCTCGTCCCCACAATTCCCTCGGCGAAGAAGTCCTCGTTGATGTGGTAGGCGATGCGGGCGCCATAGACCACGTTGACCTCGAAATCCTCGACCGAGAGAGAACCGACATATGCGCCGGCCTCCCAGTTCTCGGTGTCGATCTTCGCGGGCTTGACCTCGCGCCGCTCGATCTGCGGGTCGATGACGACGGGCGTTTCGCCCGATTGTTCGGGAGGCGGGGGACCCTCCGCAGGCTCGTCGTCGCGCCACGGCATGTGCGAACAGCCGGCCGCCAGAACGACGGCACTCAAAAGAAGAATGCGAAGCCGACTTTCCATTCGATGTCTTCCTCGTTTTCGTCGCGATCCGTGAAGACCACGTATTCTTTGTATTCACCGCGCAAGATGAAGCGCCGGGCCAGGTAAGCGCGCACGCCGATGCCGGCGTAGGCGACCTGGTCGGTGCGCTCCGGGGTCTGCACGAGTGTCCCCTTGGGCTTGATTCGGATCACTCCGGTACCGATCGAGAAAAACGGCTGGATGCGCCAGTCGGGCCGCGGCACGTGGGTCACGCCGAGTGTGGCGACCTGGCCGTCCGAGAAATTGCCGAGCAGGTGAGACAGCGCGAACTCGCCCGCGAGATGCTGGTTGAACGCATACGCGCCGTAGGCGGTCACGACGTTTGCGCCGCCGTAGTCGCCGATCAGCAACCCGACCTCGCGCCGGTGCGCGCCGAAGTCCTCGCGCGCGGGATCGTCGATCTCCATCCGCTCGCCCGCGGGCACGAGCGTCTCCGCCATCTGCTTGCGATGGACCCAGCCCTCGCGCCCGTTGGCGTCCTGCACCTGGAACCAGTCGGTCCGGCGCTTCAGGACTCGGACCGACGCGCCGCGCTCCACGACGTGGACGATAGGAAAGCCGCGCCCGGGTCCGGTCCGAAGCTCGAGATAAGGATCGGCGACGGTCACCTCGAGCCCTTCGGCCCAGGCGGTCGCGATCGCTCCCAGGAAAATCAGCAGCCCGCAGGCCGCGAGCCGCGCCATCGCCTCAGTTGACCGGTGCCATGAAGGGGTCGTTGTAATACTGCCCACCGATGTCCAGCCACTCGGCGATCAGCCGCAGTTCCGCCGGTGTCAGCCAGTCCTGATGCGAGCCGCCCGCGTCGAAGCGGCTGAAGAACGGCACCGAAGCCCGTGCGCCCACGGCGCTCATCGAAGGGCTCACCGGCACCGGCACCAGCGTCGGCAGTCCGGTCACCGGATCCGGAGGGCCCGGGACCAGGATGTCCTGCAGCGCGCCCATGTTAACTTCCTGCGCGTTGTCCGTGAACACCAGTTCCCGGTAGGAATTCAGGTGATCGGCCTCGTCGGGCGATGCGCCGTCCGACAGATCGAGCTGGGACGCCGGGACGCGCACGGCAGCGGCTGCATCTACCGGACTGTGACAGGTCGTGCAGGTGTTGTCTGCGATCACGTTGCCGCCCGCGTCCAGCACCAGGCGCGGCACGGACCAGAGTGGGTGAATGTGGTCGGGGTAGTGGATCGTGATGCGGCACAACGAGGACCAGTCGGACTGGCAGGCGGCGCTCGTCGGCGCGGGGCTCGTGAGCTGGTTGTAGCGATACGCAAACGGAGCATCGGCCGCGCGCCCGGCCGCCACCGGATCGGTCCACACGTCTTCGTAGACCAGGTCCACCGACGGCCGCTGCGCGGCGCAATCGGTCTGGCAGCTGACGCGAGCGCGCGCTTCCGCCATGGTGTCGCCCTGGTTGGCGAAGAGCGCCGGATTCGAATTCGGAAAGGGCTGGCCAGTGGTCGTCGCGCCCGCGTTGACCAAAGCGAAAAGCTCGCGGCGCCCGTGCGAAATCGCGGGCGGAGCGCCTGCTTGCGCGCCTGCAGGCACATGGCAGCCGTTGCAAGTGAGCACTTCGCCGGCGCGAAGCTGCATCCAGTTGAGATGGCGCGGCGTGAGCCTGCGGCCATTGGCGTCGAGCACGCCGATCCCGAACGGAACGCCGGCCGGCACCTTGATCTGCACCGAGCCGTCCGGCTCGACCGGCGCGTAGGCGAGGATCTCGCGCATGCCGAGGCCCCCTGCGGCGCCGAACGCGGTTCCGCGGAAATCACGCACCTCGTCGTCGGGCAGGCCGACGGCCTTCTCGATGCGGATGAACCGCGCGGGCCGCTCGTCGGCAGTCGTCTGCGCCGGGTCGGCCAGCGCGGCGATGCCGCCCGGCGCGCTGTCCGCACCGTCGAGGTCATAGACGCTTCGGATGTTGAGGATGCCGACGTTCTCGGAGGCCAGCACCGGGTCGTAGTCCACGCCCGCTACCGCGTCGAGGATCACGGCCGGCAGTGGCGTGCGCGGCGCAAGCGAGATGACGTCCGAATAGCGGAGTCCTTCGGTCGGCTGGAGCACGGGCCGCTGCGTCAGGTCGCGCGGGTCGTACAGCCATACACCATATAAAGGTGGTGCCGGTACGAGCGCCGCGTTCGCCAGGTTGGCCGGTGTGCACGGCAGGGTGCGGCCGGCGGCATCGTTCAGCCGGCACATGGTCCAGCTGGTCAGCAGGCGGCCGGTTCCGTCCCGGAGCGGGTACACGGACGAGTAGCGCCCTCCCGGCGACAGGCCGGGATCGGTGCGCACGTCACTGATCGAGAGGCGCGACTGCGCCGGGCCGGGAAGCCCGGAGTTCGCGAGGTTCGGCTGCCAGATCTCGACGAAGGCCGCGGTGTCGATCGCAACCGGGTCGCCGCCAAGCTCCGTGCCGTTGAATGGCCTGAGCAAGGCGACGAGGCGGCCGTCCTCCGTCGGGCGCGGCGCGAGGAACTGCACCTGGCCCGTGCCCGTGCCGGTCGCGTGGCTGTTCGCTCCGTAGAGCAGCTCGAGGCTGCTGCCATCGGGATTGACCGTATACAAATGTATCGAACTGCCGCTCGCGTTCTCCCAGCGGCTGAACACGATGCGCCCGTCGTCCTGCACTGCAGGATCGAGATCGTGGCTCTGATTGAAGGAGATCTGGCGGATGCCGGAACCGTCCTCGTTCATCACGTGCAGCACGAACGCGTGCTCGTTGCGGTCCTCGTCTTCGGCGGCGAATTGCGGCTTGCCCTCGTCGATCAGCACCGCCTTCGACTGGCGCTGGCGCGTGGAGGAGAAAACGACGCGCCCGTCAGGCAGGTAATGCGGTGCGACGTCATGGCCCTCCTCGGCGACAAGGTCGGATGCGATGACGCGGCGTAGCACGTCGGTCGTGCGGTCGTACTCCCAGATGTTCCAGGTCGGCTGTTCGCTGTCCATGGCGCCCGGGATGAGCGGCATGCGCATGGCGAACACGAGCTTGGTGCCGTCGTATGAGGCGTCGACGTCGCGCACGTTCCACAGGCCGCCCGTCACGCCGCCGGTGATGTTGACCTCGGGCACGTCGGGCGCGGCGCGATCGCGAAGCCACAGGTCCGAGCCTGCCTCGAAAGTCTCGAGCTCGCGCACGTCCGCATCGTCGAGGTCTTCCGCCGCCGGGACCGGGCCCTTGATGTACGCGATCGGAATGTCGAGCGTGACCGGATCGGGCGACTGGCCGCTGCCGATATTGACGTCGCCGTCGTGACCGGTTGCACAACCGGCGAGCGCTGCGGCTGCAAGTGACAATATCCATGATGTCGGATTCGTGACACGCATCTCAATTCACTCCGGTGCCGACGATGCTTTCTTCACGACAGAATGCAGGCGAACGACTGCGTCACGGACGCCGAAACCCATCCGGGTTTCCCTAAATACAAGCATTTGCGCGTTAGACGACTGGTCACGGATTCAGCCTACCTTGACCTGCGTCTCGGGTGAATGTCGCGGTTCAGAGACATTACCCGCCCGAAAACCCGCCGATATATTCGCTCGCACTTTCGGAAACCGCGAGCGAGTGGAGCACGGAAATGCCCTGGTCGCCAGTTTGTGTCGGTTCTATCGTGAAGCGCGTCACCGCTCTAGTGGCGCTCGCTGCATTCGCCGTCGCGGCGGATGCCGGGCCGCGCGAGCAGGCGAAGCGCATGCACGATCGCATCGCCGGCGTGCCGCCGCCAGGCAGCGTGCTCGACGCGATGGAAACCGAGATTGCCGCGGGACGCACGCAGCAGGCGGCGCTGCTCGCGATGGATCACCCGGCGTTCTATTCGGTGACGGTCAAGAATCTCGTCACGCCGTGGACCAATCGCGACCAGACAGTGTTCGCGCCGCTGAACGACTACACGGCGACGGTGATCGGCATGGTGCGCGACGACGTGCCATTCGACGAGCTGCTGTCCGCGGACATCCTCTACGTCGGCAACGCCGGTCTCGGCCTGCCGGCCGTCTCGGCGACGAGCAACACGCACTACGAGCAGATGGAGGCGCAGGGCGTCAATCTCCTCACCGGCTTGCAGCGCACGACTCAGTCGGGCGTTTACGGCACGCCGCCCGCGGCGACGGCCGGCATCATGACCACGCGCGCCGCGGCGCAGTCGTTCTTCATCGCCGGCACGAACCGCGCGATGTTCCGATTCACGCTCCTGAACCACATGTGCCGCGACCTCGAAGAGGTCCAGGACACGTCGCGCGCGCCGGATCGCATCCGCCAGGACGTGAGTCGGAGCCCCGGCGGCGACGCGCGGCTCTTCCTCAACAACTGCGTCGGCTGCCACTCAGGCATGGACCCGATGGCGCAGGCCTTCGCGTTCTACACCTTTGACGACGCGCAGGGCCGGCTCATCTACACGGCGGGCGCGGTGCAGCCGAAATACTTCCTGAACGAGGACACCTTCGCGCCCGGCTTCGTGACGCCGGACGATCAGTGGGAGAACCGCTGGCGTGCCGGGCAGAACGCGTTGATGGGCTGGGATCCCTCGTTGCCGGGTTCCGGCAGCGGCGCGAAGGCGCTTGGACAGGAATTCGGCGCGAGCGACGCATTCGCGTCCTGCCAGGTCGAGAAAGTGTTCCGCACGGTCTGCCTGCGCGCGCCGAACAACGGACTCGACCGCAGCCAGATCAGCTCGATGACGAGCTCGTTCCGCTCGAGCGGCCACCGGCTGAAGCAGGCATTCGCGGATGCCGCCGTCTACTGCATGGGCGACTGAGAGGCAGCCGATGAATCGCAGCGCCAATTTCCGTATGCGCATTCTCGCGGCCCTGTCGCCGGCGCTTGTTGCGCTCGCGCTCGCGGGTTGCGGCGGCGGCGCTTCGACCACGGAGAATCCGCCGACCACTCCGCCGCCGCCCGCCGGCTACGCCGGCCCGCCGCCGGCGAGCCAGGACGTGCAGGCGTTCAAGCTGAACGTCTGGGACAACCTGCAGGCCGGCAATCGCTGCGGTTCATGCCATGGCACGGGCGGGCAGGTGCCGAGCTTCGTGCGCAACGACGACATCAACCTCGCGTATGAAGCCGCGAACGGCGTCGTCGATCTCGGCAATCCCGCGGGCTCGACGATGGTCACGAAAGTCGGCGGCGGCCACAACTGCTGGCTCGCGGCCGATTCGGCCTGCGCCGACCAGCTCACGGTCTGGATCCGCAACTGGGCCGGGCAGACGCTCGGCGGCACGCGCGGCGCTCCGCTGCAGCCGCCGCCGATCCGCGACGTCGGCTCGAGCAAGTCATTCCCGGCAAGCTCGGCGCTGTTCGGCTCGACGGTCTATCCGCTGCTGACGCAGTACTGCTCGCGCTGTCATTCCTCGGGCGCGATCACGCCGCAGTCGCCGTTCTTCGCGGAAGGCGACGTGGACGTCGCGTACGCGGCCGTGCGCGCCAAGATCAACCTCGACACGCCGGCGCAGTCGCGCCTGGTCGTGAGGCTCCGCGACGAGTTCCACAACTGCTGGACCGACTGCGCGCAGAGCGCGAGCATCATGCAGGCCGCGGTCCAGGATTTCGCCGACGGCGTGCCGGTCACCCAGGTCGACCCGAGCCTCGTGATCTCGAAGGCTTTGACCCTCTACGACGGCACGGTCGCGAGCGGCGGCAACCGTTTCGACAATGCCGCGATCGCGCTTTATGAATTCAAGACCGGCACCGGCACGGTCGCCTACGACACCTCCGGCGTCGAGCCCGCGCTGAACCTGACGCTGTCCGGCGCCGTGACCTGGGTCGGCGGCTGGGGCATCGACCTGCGCGGCGGCAAGGCGCAGGGCACGACCGCGTCGAGCCGCAAGCTCCACGACCTGATCCGCGCGACCGGCGAGTACTCGATCGAGGCCTGGGTCGCGCCCGCGAACGTGGTCCAGGAAGAGGCGCACATCGTCGGCTATTCGGGCGGGACCACGGCGCGGAACTTCACGCTCGGCCAGACGATGTACAACTACGACTATTTCAACCGCGCGACGATGACCGACGGCAACGGTTCCCCGGCGCTGTCGACGCCGGCCGCGGACGAAGTGCTCCAGGCGACGCTCCAGCACGTCGTCACGACCTACAGTGCGGTCGACGGACGGCGCATCTACGTCAATGGCGAGCTGCGGACGGCGGCGGATCCCGTCGCAGCGGGTCTCTTCACGGACTGGAACGACACGTTCGCGCTCGTGCTCGGCAACGAGGTCTCGAACGACCGCATCTGGCAGGGCGTGATCCGCATGGTCGTGATCCACAACCGCGCATTGAGCGAAGCGCAGATCACGCAGAACCTCGACGCGGGAGTCGGCGAGCGCTTCTACATGCTGTTCTCGGTCGCGCACCTCATCAGCGTGCCGCAGAGCTACATCCTGTTCGAAGCGAGCCAGTTCGACAGCTATTCGTACCTGTTCCACAAGCCGGCCTTCATCAGCCTGGACGGCAGCCAGGATCCGGACCAGCTCCGCATCCGCGGCATCCGCATCGGCGTCAATGGCGCCGAGGCGAAGGTCGGCCAGGCCTACGCGCCGGTGGATCGCACGGTCACCGCGGCGGGCTACGAGCCGGCGACGGGCTTCGGATTGTCCAGCATCGGGACCGTCGTCGCGCTCGACAAGGGCCCGGCTGCGGACGAGTTCTTCCTGAGCTTCGAGCAGATCGACACGAACACGCATGCTTTCGTGGAGCCGGCGCCGACGCCGTTGCCGCCGCCGCCCGACGGTGACCCGGCCTCGGAAATCGGGCTCCGCACGTTCGAGGAGATCTCCGCCTCGATGTCCGACATGACGAGCGTGCCGACGACCCATCCGCTGGTCGCGGAAACCTACGGCCGCGTGCGCGAGCAGCTCCCCACGGTCGAGAACATCCAGGGCTTCCTGTCCTCGCACCAGGTGGGCGCCGCCCAGCTCGCGATCGAGTACTGCAATGCGCTGGTAGAGGATGTGCCACTGCGCACTGCGTACTTCCCGGGCTTCAACTTCGCCGCGCCCGCGTCGACGGCCTTCGATACTCCGGCGGAGCGCGCCCTGATTTCGGGGCCGCTCATCGCGCGAGCCGTCGGCACGGGCATGGCGAGCCAGCCGACGGCGGCCGAGGTCACCGCGGAAGTGGACGCGATGATCGGAAGGCTCACGACCTGCGGCGCCGGTTGCGCCGCGGATCGCACGGAAGTGGTCGTCAAGTCGGCCTGTGCGGCGGTGATCGGCAGCGCCAGCACGCTGCTGCAATGAGGTGCTTGCAACGATGAAGAGAAAATCGCGCCGCGGTCCGCTTCATCCCGACGCGCCGCTGTACCAGGTGGATCATCCGCGGCCGGTCACGCGCCGCCAGTTCGTCGCGCAGGGCTTCGTCACGGGCGCGGCGACCGTCATCGCGCCCACGCTGTTCGGCCTATTTGCCAATCCGCGCGCCGCGCAGGCGGCGCTGTCGCCCGACCTCGAGGCGCTCAAGGCGAGCTGCGGCTTCGCGGTCCAGGGCGCGGGCAAGATTCCATTCATCTGCATCGACCTCGCCGGCGGCGCCAACATGGTGGGCTCCAACGTCCTGGTCGGCGGGCAGGGCGGTCAGCGCGACTTCCTGTCGGTGGCCGGCTACGGCCGGCTCGGCCTGCCGGGCGACATGGTGCCGAATGCGCCGAACCCCGGCAGTCCCACCAACGATTTCATCCAGAGCGCGCTGGGCCTCGCCTTCCATCTCGACAGCGCCTTCGTGCGCGGCATCCTCGAGCGCGTCAGCGTCACGACGGCCGCGAATACGAACGGCGCCGTCATCCCGGCCCGGTCCGAGAATGACACCGGCAACAATCCGCACAACCCGATGTACGGCATTTTCCGCGCCGGCGCGGACGGCGAGCTCCTGACGCTGATCGGATCGGAGAGCTCGGAGTCCGGCGGCAATTCGATGGCGCCGTCGTACCTTGTGGATCCTGCCGTGCGGCCGACCAAAATCGACCGCACGAGCGACGTCACGGGCCTGGTCGATACCGGCAAGCTGGTCGGTCTCCTCGACCAGGATGACGCCGTGCGCGTCATGGAATCGATCCAGCGCCTGTCCGACGACAAAATCGCGCGCGTGGACACCGGCATTGCCACGGACGCGGTCATCAAGGACATGGTGCGCTGCAATTACGTCAAGGCGGCGGACCTGACCGACCGCTATGGCGATCCGTCGGCGCTCAATCCCGAGCAGGATCCCGATATCGTCGGACCCGCGGGCATTTTCACGCAGGCGGAATTCGACAGTGACGACGAGTTCCGCAAGACCGCCGCGGTGATGAAGCTCGTCATCAACGGCTATGCCGGCGCTGGAACGATCACCATGGGGGGCTACGACTACCATGGCCAGGGACGCGCGACCGGCGAGCTGCGCGATCTCCGGGCGGGGCGTTGCATGGGCGCTTGCCTCGAGTACGCCGCGCGCCGCGGCGTGCCGCTGATGCTCTATGTATTCAGCGACGGCTCGCTGTCGGCGGACGGCGTCGTCGACAACAGCGTCGATGGGCGCGGCAAGTTCGACTGGAGCAGCGACAACCAGCAGACGGCCGCGTCGTTTTTCCTCGTGTACAACCCCGCAGGGCGCGCCCAGCTGTACACGGGCGACAGCCGACCGCCCGAGCAGCACCAGCAGATCGGCTGGTTCCGCAACGACGCGTCGGTCGAGACCGCGTCGACGCCTGCCGCCAACAACGTCAACCTGCTGGTCGAAGCCGTGATCCTGAACTACATGGCGCTGCACGGCGAGCAGGGCCAGTTCGCCGCGCAATTCCCCGGTCACGGACTGGGATCGACCTCACTCCAGGACAGCCTCATCGCGTTCAATCCGATCGTCCCCGGCACCATTGTGTGACGTGCGCCGAGATCGCCGGCGCTCCTTAAGTAAACATATCCCGTGCCGGAATCGCCGGCCTTATGTCACACAGGGTTGACGAAATGGACAATCGCAATCATCGCCTGGCCGCGCGAGCGCGCCTCTTCCTCGCCGCGGCGCTTGCCACGATGGCATGCGCCACTTCCGCGACCGAAGGCACGGCCGCTCCGGACTTCGCGCTTTCCTCCACCTCCGGCACGAACTACCGCCTGTCGGAACACCGCGGCGAAGTCGTTGCGCTCTTGTTCTGGGCAAGCTGGTGCGGCGACTGCCGGCGCGAACTCGAGCGCTTCGAGCGCCTGCGCCGCACCTACGGCAGCGTCGGCCTGGTCGTGCTCGGGGTCAACCTCGACCAGGAACCCGAGCAGGCCTCCGCGATCGCGGGCGCCGCGGGCATCGGTTTCCCGGTGCTGCTCGACTCCGGCAAGGACGTCAGCAAGACGTATCGCGCCGACGACCTGCCCCTGATCGTCCTCATCGACCGTGAGGGCGCGATACGCGCGCGGCACGACGCACTCGACGAACGCGAGGAGCGCGGCTTGCTCGTGAATCTCCGTGACCTGATCGACGAGTAAGCGGGAGTGCGCATGAGAGCGGCATTGCTGACATTTCTCGCGGCGATGGCGGCGTCGATGCCGGCGCTCGCCGAGGACGCCGCGCCGCCTGCCGCCGGACGCTCCGCGCTCGATGCCGAAGTGCAGTCGCTGCGGCGTGAAGTCGTCGATCTCAACCGCGACCTGTTCATGCTCGAGGAAGACCTGCTGTTTCCCGCGAGTACGCAGATCGCGGTCTTCGTCTCGATGGACATCGGCACTTTCTTCGCGCTGGATTCAGTGCAGGTCAAGGTGGATGACAAGGAAGTCGCGAACTACCTCTACACGGAACGCGAGCTGGAAGCGCTGAAGCGCGGAGGAGTGCACCGCGTCTGGCTCGGCAACCTGAAGGCCGGCGAACACGAGGTCGTCGCGTTCTTCACCGGCCAGGGCACGCACGAGCGGGACTACAAGCGCGGGACGACGCTGATGGTGAAGAAGGGCGTCGGAGCGAAGTACGTGGAGCTCCGCATCAGCGACAAGCTGCGCAAGCTCCAGCCCGAGTTCGTGGTTCGCGTCTGGGAGTGAGCGCGGGGTGCTCCGCAAATTCCTCATCCTCGCAGCGCTGACGCCCTGCGCGTCGGCGGCTCCCGTGGTCGAGGACCCTCTCTCCATCGGCCTGCCGGCGGTCAAGGTCCAGGACCTTCACTATGGGGACGTGCTGTTTCATTTCTACCAGCACGATCACTTCGATGCGCTGGTCCGTCTCGCCGCGTATCGCGACCAGGGCCGGCTCACGGCGCATGCGCGCGACTCGGAGCTGTTGCGCGGCGGACTTTTCCTGTCTCTCGGCCAGCATCGCGAGGCGCGTGAAATCTTCGAGCGCCTCTTGGCTGACCCGTCGACTCCACCGCAGGTGCGTGACAAGGCCTGGTTCTATCTCGGCAAGGTGCTCTACGCGGCCGGGCTGTTCGACGAGTCGGAGCGCGCGCTACGCTCGGTCAGCGGAACGCTTCCGGTCGAGCTCGAATCCGAGCGCCGCCTGCTGGTGGCGCAGGGACTCATGTACCGGCAGCGCTACGACCAGGCGATCGCCGAGCTGGAAAGCTGGCAGGGGCCGCGGCACTGGCTCGCCTACGGCCAGTTCAACCTCGGCGTTGCGCTCGTTCGGGTGGGGCAGGCGAAGCGCGGCCTCGAGCTCCTCGGCTCGGTCGGCCAGCTCGTCACCGAATGGCCGGAACTGATTGCGCTTCGCGACAAGGCCAATCTCGCGATCGGTTACGCGCATCTCCAGGCCGGCGAGCCCGCCGCCGCGCGGCTCGCGCTCGACCGCGTGCGCCTTTCGGGTCCGCAGTCCAGCAAGGCGCTCCTGGGAGCGGGCTGGGCGGATGCGTCCGCGAAGCAATACGAAGCTGCCCTGCTTCCGTGGCAGGAGTTGCAGGGGCGGAACCTGCTCGATGCCGCCGTGCAGGAATCCTATCTGGCCGTGCCGTACGCCTATGCGGAACTCGGCGCCATGGCGCAGGCCGTCGAATACTACGAAAAGGCGATTGCCGCGTATGACGCGGAGCGCGCGCGCATCGGCGAATCGGTCGAGGCGATTCGCGCCGGAAGGCTGCTTGCCGCTGCGCTCGCGGCGGGACGCGATGGCCGGGAAGGCTGGTTCGGGCAACTCACCGACGTGCCGGATTCGCCCGAGTCGCGCTATCTCTATCACCTGCTCGCCGGGCACGAGTTCCAGGAAGGCCTCAAGAACTACCGGGCGCTCGACTCGATGGCCCGGAACCTGTCCGCGTGGTCGGACAGCCTCGGCGCTTTCACCGACATGGTCGAGACGCGGCAGCAGGCATTCGCAATGCGCCTGCCTGCGGCGGACGCGCGGCTCGCCAGCGTGGACGTGGCGACGATCAATGGGCGGCGCGACGAGCTTCAGGCACGATTCGAGTCCGCCTTGGCCGAGCGCGACGTCTACGCGCTCGCGACCGACGAGGAGCGCGGCTGGATCGACATGCTGGATGCCGTCGATGCCGAACTCGCCCGGAATCCGGGCGGCGCGACCCTCGATGATGCCCGCGAAAAGGCGCGCCTGGCGCGCGGCGTGCTGCTCTGGAAACTCGATGGCGCGTGGAAAGTCCGGAGCTGGCAGGCGAATCGCGCGCTCCGCGACCTGAACGCCTCGGTGTACGACGCGCGCACGCGTCAGACCGCCTCAATGCGCGCGCGCGGCGGCGCACCGGAGCGCAACGCCACGCTCGGCGCCAGGGTCAAGAAGGTTTCACCGCGCGTCGAGGAGCTTGCGGTGCGCGTCGGAGCGGCGCAATCCGCCCAAGGCGCCCGCCTCGCGGACATCGCGATCGCCGAGCTTGAGGCGCAGCGCCAGCGTCTGGATGAGTATTCCGTGCAGGCGCGCTATGCGCTCGCGACGATCTACGACCGCGCGACCGCAGGGGTGGTGCCGAAGACGCCGGCTACGCCGCCGCCATGAAGCGCACGCTCATTGCGGCCGCGGCCCTCGCGATGCTGCCATTCGCGGCAGGCAGCGCCGAGCCGACGCCGACCCTCAAGGACCTCAAGCGGCCGCCGCCCGAGATTCGCTCCGGCGAGGCCGTCGCGCCGGACCCGGAACGCGCA
>JBOHZO010000024.1:0-19394 GCA_050738555.1 Steroidobacteraceae bacterium
GGAGCTGGCCGCGGCGCGCACGTGCCGGCGGCAGCCGGGCACCGACGGCCCGGAACCAGCGCGTCCAGGCCTCCTCCGGAATCAACGGCAGGCGCGCGAGTGCGTCGATGGTGAGGGACGCGCCGTCGCGGACGAGCTGGCGCGACACGTAGGGCGTCAGCTCGAGCGGAAAGATCAGCTCGCTTCGGAGGCCCGGCGTCGGGCCGTCGCCGCAGCGCACGGCGACGTCGAAGCGGCCGTCGTCGAGCGACTGATACTCGTCGGCGATATCGAGCGCGAGCGAGATCTCGGGATCGTAGCGGCGAAACTGCGACAGGCGCGGGAGCAGCCAGAGCGTCGCAAACGTGACGGTGGTCGTGACCGACAGCAGGCGCGGCGTGCGCATCTCCTGGAGTGCGCGCTCGATCGACGAAAAGCCGAGCGCGACGCGCGGCGCGAGTCGCGTGCCGTCCTTCGTCAGTTTGAGGCGTGGCCGCCGAACGAAGAGCCGCGTACCGAGCCGCCGCTCGAGCTGGCTGATGCGCTGGCTCACCGCGGCCTGCGTCAGGCCGAGCTCTTCAGCAGCCCGGGTGAAGGACAGGTACTCGGCGCAGGCCGCGAAAACGCGGAGCGACTCCCAGTTCTGGCGCAATCCGAGGTTTGTCGACATAAGCGCATCTAATGCTAACCCCAGGAGTTCTAAACCCGCAATGCGCGCGCGGCACCCACAATGCGGGCCGTGGGGGTCACTGGGAAAGGAATGACTCCAATGACTGCGATACTCAGGAAATTCTGGAAGATCGTCGCTGCCGGGCTCGCCTATTCGGCGCGAACCACTGCGCTGCACGAGGACATGCCCTGGGGCGACGGACCGCGGCCGCTCTGGACCAGGCGAAGCGGCCGATCATAACCGGCGCTTATTGCGCGGCGATGCGAACGGCGAAGCCGCCGCCGGGCGCGAGCCCGAGCGTCCAGACGTCGCCCCGTTTGGCGGGGCGGCGTTCGATGACGATGGAATCGGCGCGCGTCTTCCAGTCCGCGTCGTCCCCGTCGCGGTAAATCTCGGCCGTGTAGCTTCGGCCCGCTTCGAGAAAATCGAGCGGGATGCGAAGCGTGCGCGCGTTCTCGTCCGTGACTCCTCCGAGATACCAGTCCTCGCTGCCGCGGTCCTTGCGCGCGATCGCGACGAAGTCGCCGACTTCGCCGGCGACCACCCGCGTCTCCGCCCAGTCGGTCGGGACGTCGCGGATGAACTGGAACGGCCCCGGGTACTTGACGTAGTTCGCGGGCAGATCGGCGGCCATCTGGATCGGGCTGTAGATGACGACGTAGAGCGCAAGCTGCTTCGCGATCGTCGACTGGATCCGTTGTCCACCGCGCCCCGTCAGGGACAGCACGCCGGGCGTGAAATCCATCGGTCCCGCGAGCATGCGCGTGAAGACGAGATTCGCCTCGTGCTCGGACGGATTCGGCGGATCGCCCCAGGCGTTGTATTCCATGCCGCGCGCGCCCTCGCGCGCGACCCAGTTCGGATAGGTGCGGCGGAGTCCCGTGTCCTTGATCGGCTCGTGTGGATTGATTGCGATGCGGCGTTTCGCCGCTTCGGTCACGACTTTCAGGTGATGCCGGGACATGACCTGGCCGTCATGCCACTCGAAGCGGATCTTGCCGTCGGCGCCCATCGCCTGGATGCCGCCGGCATCGGCGACGTAGCCCGTCTTGACGCTGTCGACGCCGAGCCGCTCATACAGGTCGAGCGCCGCGGATAGCTGCGGCTCGTAATGCGCGATGTTGCCCGAGGTCTCGTGGTGGCCGACGAGGCGCACGCCGCGCTCGCGCGCGTAAGCCGCCACCGCCTCGAGGTCGAAATCGGGATAGGGCTCGGTGAAGCTGAAGCTGCTGCCGTCCGCGAACCAGTCGCCATCCCAGCCGCGATTCCAGCCCTCGACCAGCACGCCGCGGAAGCCGTTGGCCGCTGCGAAATCGATGGTGCGCCGCGCGTTCGCGGTCGTCGCGCCGTGCTTCGGCCCCGATGCCCAGCTTTCCGTGTCGAGATGCAATGACCACCAGATGCCGACGTACTTGTAGGGCTTGAACCAGGAGACATCGTCGAGCACGTTCGGCTCGTTGAGATTGAGGATCAGGTCCGACATGTAGAGCCCGCCGGCGTCTTCGGCGATCTGGAGCGTGCGCCAGGGTGTCGCGAAGGGCGCCTGGCGGCGCACGCGCGCGCCGCCCGAAGACGGCGAGAGCGTCGCCTTGAGGCGCTGGCCGTCGACCCGGCGCAGCCACATCGCCGCGTAGTCGACGAGCGCCGCCTCGTGGAAGGCGACGTGCAGGCCGCTCGCGGTCCGGATCGTCAGCGGCGTGTGGGCCTGCCCCAGCTCGGCGAGCGGCGTGCGCCGATAGAGGTATTCGTAACGATTCCATTCACCCGCGGGAATCCACCAGGCCGTCGCGGGCTCCACGACCGCGAACTCCGTCAATTCGTCTGCAATGTTGACGTTCGATAAATTCGGCTGTTCCGGGAACTCGTACCGGAAGCCGACGCCGTCGTCATAGGCACGGAACACGACCTCGAAGCTGCGCGTGAGCGACGACTTCTCGGTGAACTTTACGCGCAACTCGTTGTAGCGGTTGCGGACGTAACGGCGTTCGCCCCAGGGTTGCTCCCAGGTCTCGTCGGCGCTTCGCCGGCTGCTGCCCGCCAGGCGGAAATTGCGCTCGAGCTTCGGCGCATCGGTCAGCAGGAAACCCAGGCGGGACTCGGCGATCACCGCAAGTCGACGCCTGTCGATCGCATAGCCGGGCCGGCCCTCGTCATCGAGCGTGACTGTCACCTTCATTGTGTCCTCGGGCGAGGAGAGCGTCGCAACAGCGTCGGCGTGGACCGCGGGGGCCGGCGCCCCGATGGACAGTGCGACGAGGAGTGCGGCCAATGCTTTCATGCGGAAAGGAAACCCGAAGGGCCCGGAGACTGCAAACGTTTTCATCGCCTGCAAACGTATGCATTCATTGCGGGCGGCGGCGGGCCCTGTCTAGGATCAGTGCGTTAGACAGGGTCGTCATGTTCTATTCACTGGGGGGTGTGATCAGATGGCCAAGCGTACGCACAAGAGCCCGGAAAGGCTCGCAATCGCAATCGCCGCCGCCCTGCTGCCGTCAGCGGTCCAGGCCCAGCAGACTACCGAGCTGGAAGGCGTCACGGTCACCGGCATCCGTTTCGGCATCGCGAACGCGATCGCGACCAAGCGCGAGTCGACGAGCATCGTCGAAGCGATCTCCGCCGAAGACATCGGCAAGCTGCCGGACACGAGCATCGCGGAGTCCATCTCGCGCCTCCCGGGGCTGACCTCGCAGCGTGCGGAGGGGCGTGCATCTGCGATCAGCCTGCGCGGCACCGACCCCGGCTTCACCACGACGCTGCTGAACGGGCGCGAGCAGGTCAGCACCGGCGACAACCGCAGCGTCGAGTTCGACCAGTATCCCTCCGAGCTCCTGAGCTCGGTGGTCGTCTACAAGACGCCTGATTCCCAGCTCGCGGCCCAGGGCCTGGCCGGCACCATCGATCTGCGCACGGTGCGACCGCTCCAGTACGGCGGCGACGCGATCGTGCTCAACTTCCGCGGCGAGCTGAACTCCAACGACAACCTCGGCGCGGATTCGGATGACAGCGGCTACCGCGCCAGCTTCTCGTTCATCGACCAGTTCATGGACGGGCGCTTCGGCATCGCCCTCGGCTACGCGCGCCTCGACTCGCCGCTCGCAACGCGCGGCTTCGGCACTTACGAGCCATGGAACCCGTCGGGCGGTGGCGGCGCGGTCGACTGCCCGGGCGGCACGGCAGGAGGCTGCCTGAACAATCCCGGCGTGGCGCCCGGTGATTTCACGACCAACGGCATGAAGGTCCGCGCGGACATGGGTTCGACGGTCCGCGACGGCTTCATGGCGACGCTCCAGTTCGAGCCGGGCGACAACTACTCGTCCATCCTCGACCTGTACTACTCGACGATGGAGCAGACGAATAATGCGCGGAGCCTCGAGATCAACCTGGGCGGCTACCCGGCGCCCTGTTGCGTGCCGGGCCCGTTCCCGGACGGCACGATATTCGGTTACTCGGATACGACGCTCGAGAATGGCACGATCGTCGCCGGCACGCTCAATAACATCGTGCCGCTGGCGCGCAACTTCCTGTTCACCACGGATGACGAGATCGTGGCCGGCGGCTGGCGCAACGAGTTCCGGCTCGCCGAAGCGTGGTCGCTTGCGGCCGACGTCAGCTACTCGGAGGCGACGCGCGACCAACTCCAGCCCGAGATCAATGCGCAGATCGGGCCGAATCTCGTCTTTGACACGGGCACGTTCCAGCTTCGCGGCAACCGCGGCATGCCGTCGCTCTCGTTCCCCCTGGACTACGCCGACCCGACGCAGGTCGTGGTCGGGCCGACCATCTACGGATCCGGCTACACCAAGAACCCGCGTGTCAAGGACGAGCTGACCTCCGGGCGCCTGGACTTGATCTACGAAGCCGCCGGCGACTGGCTCGCGGGCGCGGCCTTCGGCGTCAACTACAGCGACCGCACCAAGGACAAGACTTCCCCGGAGTCGGGCCTCAGCACCATCGGCGGCGGCGCCTACGTGATCGCCGACGAGTTTCTGCTGCAGCCGATGAACCTGAGTTATGCGGGCGCGGGCAGCGCGCTCGCGGTCGATGTGTATGGCGTGCTGGCCGAGTACTTCAATCCGATCGTCTATGGCGATCCGACGACCCTGCCGTATCTCGCGGGCAAGTACTGGGACGTGGACGAGGAGGTGCTGACGGGATACGTCCGGGCCGATCTTGGCCACGAGCTATCGGACACCGTAACGCTGCGGGGCAACGTCGGCTTGCAGGCGATCCGGACGGATCAAGCCTCGCATTCATTCCTGACGGCGTATGCCTTCACGCCCAACCAGGTGGTCCAGACGGTCGGGGGCGAGAAGGAGTACACCGACGTCCTGCCGCAGGCGAACTTGGCCTTCCTCCTGCCGAACAACCAAGCCTTCCGCGTGGGCGTGGCCAAGGAGCAGGTGCGGCCGCGCATGGACGAGCTCAAGGCCACGGACGAAAGCGGGTACGACTCGGCGACCGGCATCCCGGGCGGCAGCGGCGGCAATCCGCTGCTCGAACCGTGGCGCGCCTGGGCGTTCGACGTGTCGTACGAGAAGTACCTCTCGGAGCGAGGCGGTTACGTATCGCTCGCGGCGTTCTACAAGGACCTGGAAACCTACATCTTCAGAGCGACCGACACGCAGCACGACTTCTCCGAGCTGCTGGCCGCGACTCCGCCGGGCTACTTCCAGCCGGGCGTCGTTCCGCAGACCACGGGAAACTTCTCGCGGCCGGAGAACGGCTCGGGCGGCTACCTGTGGGGCCTCGAACTCGCGACGGCCTTGCCATTCGAGATGTTCTCCGACGCGCTGGAGGGCTTCGGCGCGATCCTCTCCTACTCGTACACCGAGAGCGACATCACGATCCCCGGCTCGGTCAGCTCCGTGGCGAACGACAGCATCCCGCTGCCCGGCCTGTCCGAGAACGTGTGGAATGCGACGCTTTACTACGAGAAACACGGCTTCGGCGCCCGCATCGCGACGCGCTACCGCTCCGAGTACATCGGCGAGGTGACGAACTTCGCGAACGAGCGCGGGCTGCGCTACGTGGATGACGATATGATCACGGACGCGCAGGTGAGCTATGCTTTCGGCGAAGGCATGCTCGAGGGATTGCAGCTCCTGTTTCAGGTCAACAACCTGACGAACGAGCCGTATATCGCCTACTCGGTGAACAAGTCGCGCCTCCTGGACTACCAGGAGTACGGCACACAGTACCTGGTCGGGGCCAACTACCGGTTTTGACGCGCCCTCACCGCCGCGCGGGCGCCCCCAGCAGGAATCGCAGGGGGGCGTCCACGCGGCTTCGCCACGCGCGCTCGGAGTGCTCTGCGCCCGCGTGCTTGCGCGTGATCCAGTCGACGCCCTCGACGAAGCCGGCGCGGCGCATCAGCGCGTCGACCCGGCGCTGGTACGGCTCGTAGTTGTAATCGAGCGTCGCCGTCCCGAAATCGAAGTAGAAGCGGTGTCCGCGGAGCGCGGGCAGGCGCGGCTCCAGGTAGTCGATCACGATGCCGTCGCCGATCGGCCAGTGCGTCGACACGCCGCCCGCCCCGCCGAAGACGTCGGGATACTCGGCGAGCGCGTAGAGTGAAATGAGCGCACCCGCGCTCGAACCCATCGTGAACGTATTCGCGCGGTCCGGCAGCGTCCGGTAGGTCGAATCGATGAAGGGCTTCAGCTCCTCCACCAGGAAGCGCAGATACGCGTCCGACACGAGACGCTCTTTCCGCAGCCAGTCCATGTCGGGCCAATCGTCTGGAAATGTTGATTCGCTTACCGCTTTGGCCGGCAGGTACTCGGCAAAGCGTTTCGGCGTGTTCCAGATGCCGACGACGATCGCTTCGTGAACGCTCCCTTCTGCCACGAGGCGTGTCATCGTCTCATCGACTCCCCAATCGACGCCGATGTAGGAAAGCGCGGGTTCGAAGAGATTCTGACCGTCGTGCATGTAGACGACGGGGAAACTGCGGGTCGTGTCGCGCTGGTAGCTGGGCGGCAGCCAGACATCGACGCGGCGCGCGTCCACGTGCCGCGACGCGACGCTCTCATGAGTTCGCAGATCACCCGTGACGCCCGGTGGCACCGTCGCCCAGCCGACCAGCTCGAGGACAGTCGCGCTTCGGGGCCGCAGCGCGAGCCCGGACTCGAGGGCGAACTCATGTCCGGTGAGGGCATCGCGCGCGGCGCGGCTCGAACCGATCGATTCGGCGAAGCGCGACAGGTCGATGCGGCGCTCCTGCGGCGACTTGTTGAAGGCGATCAGGAGTTTCTGGCGCGCGTCATGGCGGAAATAGACGTAGGTGCCGTCCTGCGGCGCGTACTGCGTGAGCCCGCCGCTGTGAATCGCCGTCGCGCGCCTGCGCCAGTCGAGCAGCCTGCGCGTGAAGTCCTGAGCTTCGCGTTGCGGCGGCGTGAGGCC
Organism: Steroidobacteraceae bacterium; assembly: GCA_050738555.1. Lineage (GTDB taxonomy): Bacteria > Pseudomonadota > Gammaproteobacteria > Steroidobacterales > Steroidobacteraceae > SCUD01. The sequence continues at coordinate 7,052 of JBOHZO010000024.1, forward strand.
GTTGCCGGCGAATCCGTCCGTCGGGTCGCCGGCCCAGCCGCCGGGAAAATCCTGTCGGATCACGCCATGCGCTTCGGTTCCGGGATTCGCCATGAGGATCTCGGAACCATAGGTGAACTGCGGGATTCCGCGCACCGTCGCGAAGAAGACGACCGCCATCCGGTAGAGATCGAACCGCTCGCCGAGCTGGGTGTAGAGGCGGCTCATGTCGTGGTTGTCCGGAAATACCACGAGCCGTCCCGGATCCGGATAGAGGAAGTCGCTGGCGAGCGTCTGGTAGATCCGGAGCAGCCCCGTTTCCCGCCCTTCCGGCTCGGTGAGCCCGCGCACGACGGCGTCCTGGAGCGGAAAGTCCATGAGAGCGGGCCGGAGAGGCCGGGAATCGGATAAGTCGCGTTGATCCTGGCCTTGCTGCCAGCGCGAAACGATCGCCGGATCGAGGCTCCACTCCTCGCCGACGATCGTGAACGCGGGATATTCCTCGAGCACGCGCCGGTACCAGCGGCCGAAGAACTCGCGATCGGAATAAGGCAGGGTGTCCACCCTGAGCCCCGAGAGGCCGGCGTACTCGATCCACCAGATCGCGTTCTGCACGAGATACGTCGCGAGGAGCGGATGGCGCTGGTTGAGGTCCGGCATCGCCGGCACGAACCAGCCGTCGGTGAATGCCTCGCGATCCGCGTGCGCGTGATGGGGATCGTGAAGCGTTTCGCGGCGGTGCGTGGTGCCGACGAACCGGCCGCCGTGATTGATCCAGTCCGGATCAGGCAGGTCCTTCATCCACCAGTGCTCCGACCCGCAGTGATTCAGGACGACGTCCATGATCACCCCGATGCCCTTTTTTTTCGCTTCCATGGCGAGCGACCGGTAGAGCGCGTTATCGCCGAGCCGGTCGTCGATGCGGTAGAAGTCGGTGATCGCGTAACCATGGTAGGAGGCGTGCGGCTGGTCGTTCTGCTGCACCGGGTTGAGCCAAAGCTGCGTGAAGCCCATGCCGGCGACGTAGTCGAGTCGCGATTGCAGTCCCCGCAAGTCGCCGCCGTGGCGCCCGTCGGGATCGTCGCGATCCGCGCCTTGCCGGTAGCCTTCGACGCGATCGTTCGCCGCGTCGCCATTGGCGAAGCGGTCGGGCGTGACGAGATAGATGACATCCGCGGCGCCGAAGCCCTTTCTCGACGCGGAGTGCGGTTCGCGCTCATGCAAAACATATTCATGACGCAAGACGACTTCGGCGCCGCGGCGGAACCCGATCTGAAATCGGCCGGCGCGCGCGCTGTCAGCAATCGCCAGGTCGATGAACAGGTAGTTCGGGTTTTCGGTGCGCGTGACGCGGGCGATGGAGACCCCGGGATAGTCGAACGCTGGTTGCAGTTCCGCAATCGCCTCACCGTGCACCATGAGCTGCAAGCGGCTTGACTTCATCCCGACCCACCAGGACGCGGGCTCGAGATGCTCGATGCGGTAATCCGCGCTGGCGCCGGCCGCGAACAGGCCGAGCAGGACCGACAGCGACCACCTGTCCATCAGCCGTCGTGAAGAGTCGAGCCGTCGTGAAGATTCGCGAAGAACGCGCCGTGGGCCGGGATCGTCACGACGCTCCGCGCGAGCTCGCACACGGCGAACCCGTGACCGGAAAGCGGCTCGACGCGACTCGCGCCGGGTATGCGGATGGCGCACGTGGTCGCGCCGAAATTGAAGCACGCGAGCTGCGACTTCCCGGCATGCTCGCGGATCAGGCACAGCGAGCCGTCCGGAGAATCCGCGAGCCGGATGCTGCCGTGGCGCAGGAGTGGCTGGCCCCGCCGCCAGTGCACGAAGGTGCGGTAGGCATTGAGCACGGAGTCTTTCGCCGCGTCCTGCCGGTCGACGGCAAGCGCCCGATGCCCCGCCGGGATCGGCAGCCAGGGCCTGCCGCTCGAAAAACCGGAGGCTTCGCCCTGCTCGGTCCAGGGCATCGGCGTGCGACAACCGTCCCGGCCCTTGAAGGTCGGCCAGAACGCGATTCCGTAAGGATCCTGGAGCGCATCGTCGGACAAATCCGCCTGCGTCAACCCAAGTTCTTCGCCCTGATAGCAGCACGCGCTGCCTTGGAGCGACAGCAGGAGCGCGTTGAAGAGTTTCGCGCGTTCCGCCGACGCGGCGCCATGCGACCAGCGCGAGGCGACACGCGTGACGTCGTGGTTCCCGATCGCCCAGCAGGGCCAGCAGTCCTGGCACCGCCTGGCAAGCGTCTCGATCACATTGCGCACGTGTGCGGTCGAGAAATCGTCGACCAGGAGCTCGAAGCTGTATGCCATGTGCAGGCGCTTGGTCCCGGTCGTGTACTCGACGATCGTTTCGATGGGATCCTCGGCGGAGACTTCGCCAAGGGCGATCGCCGGCGGATAGCGGTCGATCAGCCGCCGCAGCTCCTCGAGAAACGCATGGTTCTGGGGCTGCGTGTTGTCGTAGAGGTGAAACTGGTAGGCGTAAGGATTGTCGGTCGTGAACCCGCGGCCCCGGCGCTGCTCCTTCGGTTTCGGTGGATTGTCGCGCAGCAGCGGATCGTGAAAGCAGAAGTTGATCGCGTCGAGCCTGAAACCGTCGACGCCGCGCGCGAGCCAGAACTCCACTTCCTCGAGCATCTGCGCCACGACCGCAGGATTGTGGTAGTTCAGGTCCGGCTGGCTGACGAGGAAATTGTGCAGGTAGTACTGGCCGCGCTGCGATTCCCATTGCCAGGCCGACCCGCCGAAAATCGACAGCCAGTTGTTGGGCGGCGTTCCATCCGGTTTCGGATCGGCCCACACGTACCAGTCCGCTTTACCGTTCGAGCGGCTCTGGCGGCTGGCCTGGAACCAGGGATGCTGGTCCGAGGTGTGATTCAGGACCTGGTCGATGATGACGCGCAGGCCGCGACGATGGGCCTCATCGACGAGCCGATCGAAATCGTCGAGCGTGCCGAAGATCGGGTCGACCTGCCGATAGGCGCTGACGTCATAGCCGAAGTCCTTCATCGGCGACTTGAAGAACGGCGATATCCAGACGGCGTCGACGCCGAGACTCGCGATGTAGTCGAGGCGCGCGATGACTCCCTTGAGGTCGCCGATGCCGTCGCCGTTGCTGTCGGCGAAGCTGCGCGGATACACCTGGTAGATCACCGCGCCGCGCCACCAGTCCATGTCCGGTGACGGGAGCGCCGCCGTCGACGGGCGCGGCAGCCCATCTTCCCGTTGTTGGTATTGCAGCATTTCGACCCCGGCTTCAATTCTTCGCGATTCGCCACTGCGGGGTCGACTGAATACGATTGCATCGGATTGTGCGACCCGCGATCCGGCGTGAGACTCAAAAAACGGGGGGAACATGCGGGAAAAGCCGGCGCTGCATTTCTGGCAGATCTGGAACATGTGTTTCGGGTTCTTCGGGATTCAGTTCGGGTTCGCGCTCCAGAACGCGAATGTCAGCCGGATCTTCCAGTCGCTCGGCGCGTCGATCGACGACTTGCCCGTGCTCTGGCTCGCCGCACCGGTCACCGGCCTTCTGGTGCAGCCCGTCATCGGTCACATGAGCGACCGGACCTGGGGGCGGCTCGGCCGGCGCAGGCCTTATTTTCTCTACGGCGCTGTTTTCTCGACGGCGATGCTGCTGGTGATGCCGAACAGTCCCTGGCTCTGGGTGGCCGCGGGGACCCTGTGGATCCTCGACGCATCGATCAACGTCACGATGGAACCGTTCCGCGCGCTGGTGGGCGACATGCTGCCTGACCGGCAGCGCGCCTTCGGCTTCGCCATGCAGAGCCTCTTCATCGGAGTCGGGGCCGTCGTCGCCTCGGCGCTGCCGTGGATCCTCGCCAACTGGGGTGGGGTCAGCAATGTCGCCGTAGACGGGGGAATTCCGGACTCGGTCAAGTGGGCGTTTTACCTGGGAGCGGCCGTCTTCATCGCCGCGGTGTCCTGGACGGTTGCCAGCACGAAAGAATACTCACCGGCGGAACTCGCCGAGTTCAGCGCGCCGCGGACGGCGGAAGAAGCCGCGCAGCCGGCCGTGAGCCGCAGCGCGCGGCAGTATCGAGCGTCGGGAACCGTCTGGCTGCTGGCCGGGAGTTTTTTCAGCGTCGCCGTGGCCGTGTTCGGCTGGGACCGGCAGCTCCACGTGCTCGGTGTCGGCGGCGCGGCATTCGGTCTGCTGCAGCTCATCGCCGCCTGGCTGCAGTCCTGGGGCCGGACCGCGGACGCGCTCTATTGCATCATGAACGACCTGTTCCACATGCCCCGGGCCATGCGCCAGCTCGCGCTCGTGCAGTTCCTGTCGTGGTTCGGCTTGTTCGCGATGTGGATCTACACGACTTCCGCCGTGACCAGTCGCCATTACGGCACGACCGACACGGCATCCGCCGCCTTCAATGAAGGCGCGAACTGGGTCGGCGTGCTTTTCGCCGCCTACAACGGCTTCGCGGCGCTGGCCGCGATCCTCATTCCGTTCGTGGCCGCGAGGATCGGGCGCCGGCATGCCCACCTGCTCAGTCTGTCGCTCGGTGGCGCCGGCCTGATTGCATTCCTGGTCATCGACGATCCGCGCATGCTGCTCGCGGCGATGGTCGGCGTCGGGATTGCCTGGGCTTCGATCCTGTCCTTGCCTTACGCGATGCTGTCGGGCGCCGTGCCGCCGGCGAAGATGGGCATCTACATGGGCATCTTCAACTTCTTCATCGTCATCCCGCAGATCATGGCGGCGAGCGTCCTCGGCGTGCTGGTGCGCGTGCTGTTCGACGGCGAGAGCATTTACGCGCTGGCGACGGGCGGCGCATTGATGATCCTGGCGGGGCTCGCGACGCTCCGCGTCGACGATCACGAAGATCCGCGGCGATGAGGAGCGCGGCGCGCCTCCCATGCATTGCGGCCGTGGGCTGCCTGGCATTGGCCGCCTGCGCGGAAAATCAAGAAAAGGACTATTTCGGTACCGAGGAGCCATTCGCCGCGGAGGCGGTTTACTTCGTGCTGACCGACCGCTTCGTCGACGGCGACCGCAGCAACAATCAGGTTGAACAAGGCGGCAGGAACCGCACTTTCGACCGGCCGATTCGCGGCGCCAATGGCGCGCCCGACAATATCGGCTATCTCGGCGGCGACTTCCGGGGGCTCCTCGACCACGCGGAGTACATCCGCGACATGGGTTTCACGGCGGTCTGGATCACGCCGATCGTCGACAATCCGGACGAAGCGTTCACCGGCGGCAACCGCATCGGCGAAGGATTCTTCGCGGACCGCGGCAAGACCGGCTTTCACGGCTACTGGGGCGTGAACTTCTATCGCGTGGACGAGCATCTGGAATCGTCCGGGCTCAGCTTTGCCGAGTTCACGCGCCGGATGCGCGCGGAGCACGGCCTCAGGATCGTGCTCGACATCGTCGGCAACCACGGTTCGCCGTCGTTCACGATGCCCGTGGATCAGCCGAAGTTCGGCGAGATCTACGATGCCGACGGCCGGCTCCTGGCGGATCACCAGAATCTGCGGCCCGAGCGACTCGACCCGGCGAACCCGCTGCATCGCTGGTTTCACCGCGAGCCCGACCTGGCGGAACTCTCGAACTTCGACGACACGAATCCGGCGGTGATGGATTACCTGGTCGGCGCCTACCTGCAATGGATCGACCAGGGCGCCAGCGCATTCCGGATCGACACGATCCGCCACGTGCCGCACGCGTTCTGGCGCGAGTTCACCACGCGCATCCGCGCGCGGCACCCCGGATTCTTCATGTTCGGCGAGAGCTTCAACTACGAGGCCGCGAAGATCGCCGAGCACACCCGGCCGGAAAACGGCGCCGTGAGCGTGCTCGACTTTCCGGGACAGGCGGCGATGGTCGAGGTCTTCGGGAAGCCGGGCAGCGATTTCGGCCGCCTGCTCGAGGCGCTCCACCTCGACGACGGCGTCTACCGCAATCCGTACGAGCTCATGAGCTTCTACGACAATCACGACATGGCGCGCATGAACGCGCGCGAGGAAGGATTCATCGACGCGCACAACTGGCTTTTCACCGCGCGCGGCATCCCGGTCGTGTACTACGGCTCGGAGATGGCGTTCATGGCCGGCACGAAGGAGCACGAGGGCAACCGCAACTATTTCGGGCCGGAAAACATCGCCCGGGCCCGCGGGCACCGCATCCGGAAGGCACTGGCCCACATCGCAGGCATCCGGCGCGAGTCGCCGTCGCTGCAGCGCGGGCTGCAGGTCAATCTCGAGCTCAAGGGCGACCGGGCCGCGTTCCTCCGGGTCTATGAGCGCGGCGACACGCACCAGACGGCGCTCGTCCTGTTGAACAAGGGCGATGGGCGGGCGCGCTTTGCGATCGATCGCCGGCTGAGCCGCGGGGCGTGGCGCGACGCGTCCACCGGAGAGGAATTCACGGTCACCGGCGCGCCGCTCGAAGCGACCGTGCCGGCACACGGTGTCCGCGTGCTGCTGCACGGCGAACGGAACGACGACGCAGGCCTGGTCGCGGAACTCGAGCGGTCGATGCGCGCCCTGCCGGCCGGCTCAGGCCGCTGAGCGGCGGCCGCAGGAGGCCCGGATCACGAGCTCGGGCGCGATCGCCGTCAATTCGACGGCGCGGCCTTCGATCAGGCGAATCAGATTGTCGACCAGGAGTTCGCCGGCAAGGCGCGTGTCCTGGCGCACCGTCGTCAATGGCGGATTGAAATCGGCGGCGGAGGCGATGTCGTCGAAGCCGACCACGGCGACATCGCCGGGCACTGCGAGCCCGCGGTCCTGCAGCGCATGGATGACGCCCATCGCGATCAGGTCGCTCGCCGCAAACACCGCGTCGAACGGAACACCGGAATCCAGCAGACGCTGGCCGGCGCGGTAACCGTCGGCCTCGTTGCTCTGCGCCTCGGCATGTAATCGCGTATCGGGTCCGGCCCCGCTCTCGCGGAGCGCTTCGGCATAGCCGCGGTGGCGCAACTGGAACTCGGGACAATGGTCGGATGCGCCGCCGGCGAAGGCGATCTGCCGCCGGCCTTGTTCGAGCAAGCGCCGTGTTGCAAGACGCGCCCCGAGGACGTTGTCGCAACAGAGGTAATGGCCGGGCTGGTTCTCGACGACCGGCCCCCAGATGACGAAATGCGCATCGGTCTCGGCCAGGTGGCGCAGCCGGTCGGCATAGCTCAGGTAGTCGCCATACCCCAGCAGAATCAATCCGTCCGCCCGGTTGGACAGCTCGTAATCCGTGTGCCAGTCATCGGAGAGCTGCTGAAACGACACCAGGAGGTCGAAGCTCCGTCGCGCCGCTGCGCGCGCAATGTGGCCGAGCATCGCAAGAAAGAACGGATTGATCTGCCCCTCTTCCGGCGATTCCTCGAACAGGAGCAGTGCGAGCGTCCGGCTGCGTCGCGTGCGCAGCCCCGCGGCGCTGCGATCCGTGCGGTAATGCAGCTCCCGTGCGATTTCCTGGACGCGGGCGCGGGTCTCCGGCTTGACGAGCGGGCTGTCGCGCAACGCGCGCGACACGGTGGCCTGCGACACCTGAGCCAGCTGCGCGACCTCGAGCGAAGTCAGTTTGGGCGTCTTCAAGATAACCCGAGTTTACGCCTATTCCGCGGTCACGATCCTTGCCGGGGCGGCCGCCGGGGCGGGGTGCCGCCAGCGCATCCAGAAATAGACGGGCACGCCCGCGAGCGCGAGTGCGAGCGCCCACAGGAACGGTTCCTGGCCGACGCCGACGAAGGCGAACGCGGTGAACGCGAGGCCGCCCGCGCCCGCGAGCCAGATCATCGACGGCAGCGCGCTGCGGTCGCGGCGCCAGAGAGCGAACAGCGCGAGCGCGGAGCAGAGATACAGCGGCAGGTTCGCGGCGGTCACGACGACCGACAGGAAGGTGAAGCCCGCGACGAGCGATGCGCTGTAGTTCATGAGCCCCACGAAGGTCGCGAGCGCGCCCGTCAGGAGGAGCGCGGCCCAGGGCGCGCCGAAACGGTTGCTGCGGCCGAGCAACTCCGGCAGCAGCTTGTTCATCGCAAGCGTCCGCGTCAGTTCGCCGACCAGGAGCGTCCATCCGTTCAGGCACCCGAGGCCGCTGACGACGACGAACAAGGCGAGCCAGCGGCCGTAGCCGGCGCCGAGCAGGCTGTCGAGAATCGTGACGAAGGGCGCATCGGACGCGGCAAGTGTCGCTTGAGGCACGAGCAGCATGCTGATCGCAACGATCGCGACGTAAATGATCGAAACGAACAGCGTGCCGTAGAGCGTCGCGCGCGGAATCGTGCGCTCGGGATCCCTGGCGCGGCCCGCGGCGACGGTCGCGGATTCGAAGCCGAGCATGGCGTAGAGCGCGATGGTCGCAGCGGCCATCGACGGCTGCAGCCCGACCGGTGTCGTCGGCAAATTGGAAGTGTAAGCCGCGGGCTCTGCGAGAATCGCCGCGCCGCCCACGACCATGACGAGCACGAGGGGAACCAGCTTGAGGAGCGACGTGATCACCTGGACGCGTCCGCCGCTTTTCACGCCGAGCAGGTTGATCCCCACGAAGAGCCACATGAATGTCACGGTGAGGACCGAAGACGGTACGGCTCTTGCGGCGGGAAAAACGGAGATGAAATAGCCGACGACCGCGACGGCGAGGGCTGCGTTCGTGACCCAGCACGAGATCCAGTAGCACCACATCGCCGGAAATGCGACCGGCTCACCGAGCGTCGCGCGCACGTAGCCGAATGGGCCGTCGGCCTGCGGCAACCGCCGCGCCAGGGTCGCGAACACGAGCGCGAGGCAGGCGCAACCGACGATGACCGCGGTCCAGCCGGTCAGGGCATTCAGGCCGTAAGGCGCGAGCGCCGCCGGCTGCATGAAGATGCCCATGCCGATCGTGTTGCCGACGACGAGCGCGGTGCACATCGTGAGGCCGAGCTCGCGTGTATTCATCGAGCGCCGCCCTGGTGGATCAGCAGGCCCTGCTTGATCACGCCGGCCACGTGGCGCAGGCGCTCGACGTCCTCGAGCGGGTCGCCCTGGACGGCGATCAGGTCCGCGAACTTGCCGGTCGCAATCGAGCCGAGCTCCTGCGAACGGCCCAACGATGCGGCGGCGTCGATGGTCGCCGAGCGGATCGCACCGAGCGCCGACATGCCGTACTTCACCATGTAGGCGAATTGCCGCGCGTTTTCGCCGTGGGGAAAGATGCCGGCATCGGTTCCGAAGCCGATGCGCACGCCCGCGCGCACCGCCTTTTCGAAGCCGGCGCGCTGGATGTCGGTCGTTTCGCGGTTTTTGCGCAGGATCTCCTCGGGCCAGCGGTCCCGGCGCCCGACCTCCTCGGTGTAGTCGCCGTTATAGATGTCGGCGACCAGCCAGGTGCCGTGCTTCAGCATGAGCTGGATCCCCTCGTCGTCGAGGTAGGAGGCGTGCTCGACGGTGCGCACGCCCGCCCGCACCGCGTTCTTGATGCCTTCCGTTCCGTGCGCATGGGCCGCGACGAATGTTCCCGCCTTGTCCGCTTCCTCGACGGCGCCGCGAATCTCCTCCTCCGTGTACTCGGGCGCGGACGGCGTCGTGCCCGCCGTGAATACCGCGCCGGTCGCGACGACTTTGATGAAATCGGCCCCGCCGGCGAGCAGCTCCCGCACGCGCGCGCGCACTTCGACGGCATTGTTCGCGACGCCGCGGCGCATTTCGTCGGGCACGGCGACGCCCGCGGGCAGCCCCGTCACTTCGCCGCCGCCGTTCGTCACCGTCACGTAGGCGCCCGCGACGAACATTCGCGGACCCTCGACCTGGCCGGCGTGGATGGCATTCCTGAGCGCGACGTCCACGAGCGCGCGATATGTCCCGATATCGCGCACGGTCGTGAAGCCGGCGGCGAGCGTCGCGCGCGCGTGCGCGGCGCCGACCAGCGCATCGCGCGCAGCCGAACTCGAAAGCGGCGCCGCGACGTCCGCGGAACTGATGTCGCCGACGAGATGCGTGTGCAGGTCGATCAGGCCGGGCAGCACGGTGAAGGCCGACCAGTCGATGAGCCTGCCGGCGAGGCGCGACCCGGCGCTCCAGGGTGTGATCGACGCAATGCGTCCGTCCTCGATGCGGATCGCGCGGTCCACGAGATACCGGCCCTGTTCCACGTCGAGCATCCGGCCGGCCCGGACGACGATGGTCTCGGCGCTCGTCGTGCTCGCGAATGCGGCCAGCACGGCCGCGAAGAAAGCGAAAACCGCCGCCCGATGGAATCTCATGCTTTACCCCCGCCCGTTCCGGCATTGTCCTTTGCGAGCATGCGGATGTCATCCTGCGCTAGCATGGCGGCCCCGACACGAATACCGGCAGCACGCTGGCGAGGTTTCTTGATTGATTACCGGATTTCCCGCCTTTCGAACCCTCCTGACATTGTTGATGACATTGGCGGCAGTTGCCGCCCTTGCCGAACCCCGGGCGCGCGATCTGGGCGTGCCATTCGACGGCGAACCGGGTCCCCTGAATGCGATCACGGACGTCGCCGGCGTGACAGTCGGCCATGTCACGCTGATTGACGATCTCGCGAACGGCCACAAAGTGCGCACGGGCGTCACCGCGATCCTGCCGCGCGGCCGCGCGGACCTGCGCACCCCGGCGTTCGGCGGCTGGTTCTCGCTCAATGGCAACGGCGAGATGACCGGCACGACCTGGCTCGAGGAATCCGGGCTGCTGGACGGTCCGGTGATGCTGACCAACACTCACAGCGTCGGCATCGTCCGCGACGCCGTCATTGCCTGGCGAGTCCGCCAGGGCCGCCCGGACAAGTACGGCTACTGGTGGTCGCTGCCGGTCGTCGCCGAAACCTGGGACGGCCACCTCAACGACATCAACGGATTTCATGTCACGGCCGCGCACTCGGACGCCGCTCTGAATGCCGCGGTTGCGGGACCGGTGGCCGAGGGGAGCGTCGGCGGCGGCACCGGGATGATCTGCCACGAGTTCAAGTGCGGCATCGGCACCGCGTCGCGACGCGTCTCGATCGACGGCCGCGCGCTGACGGTCGGCGCGCTGGTCCAGGCGAATTACGGACTGCGTGAGAGCCTTCGAATCGCGGGCGTGCCGGTCGGTCAGCACCTCCGCGACCATCGTGCCTACCAGGACGAAGTCCGGGACACGGGCTCGATCATCATCGTGATCGCTACCGACGCGCCGCTGTTGCCGCACCAGCTCAAGCGCCTCGCGCGACGCGCGGGCATGGGACTCGCGCGCATGGGATCGCACGCGGGCGACGGATCGGGCGACATCTTCGTCGCGTTTTCGACGGCGAACTCGCTGGCGCTTTCCGGTGGAAAATTCGCCAGCGCCGAGTTCATCGAGAATGCGAGCCTCGATGCGCTCTTCGAGGCAACCGTGCAGGCGGCCGAGGAAGGGATCGTCAATTCGATGATTGCGGCGCGCGACATGACGGGCGAGGGCGGCCGCTACGCGAAAGCCTTGCCGCAGGCGGAGCTCGTGAAGCTGCTCAAGCGCTACGACCGGTTCACGACACCGAGATAGCGCCCGTACCAGTCGAGCGATCGCTGCATGCGGTCGCGGAGATAGCTCGGCACGGTGACCGGGTGCCATTCGCCCGGGTAGATCACGAGCTGCGTCGGCACGCCGAGCGATCGGAGCGCCTGGTACATCTGCATGCTGCCGAGGCAGGGGACATTGACGTCGAGCTCCTCGCAGACGAACAGCGTCGCCGTCGTGATCCGGTCCGCGTTGAAGAACGGGAAGCTCACGCGGTCGTAGGCCTCGCGGTCGCGCCACGGAAGCCCCAGCTCGAGCTCGTACTCGCGCGTGTACATGTCGTAGCCATACGAGCCGTAGATATTGGCGACGCCGGCGCTCGCGATCGCGGCCTTGAAGCGGTTGTCCCTCGCGATGACCGCGGCCGTGAGGATTCCGCCGTAGCTGTGGCCGCCGATGCCGAGGCGACCAGGATCGGCCACGCCCATCTTCACGACGTGATCGACGGCCGCGAGCAGGTCGGCCGTATCCTTGTTGCCCCAGTCCGCGTAGATGGCGCTCGCGAAGTCGAAGCCGCGGCCGCTGCTCCCGCGCGGATTCGCCGCGACGACCGCATAGCCGTTCGCCGCGTACACCTGCCAGTCTTCCATGAACTCGTGGCTGAACTGATAGACCGGCCCGCCGTGGATCCGGAGGATGGTGGGATAGCGCTTGCCGGCCTGGTAGTCGAGGGGCTTGACGAGGAATCCCTCGATCGGCGTGCCGTCGGCGCTCCGGAACTCGATCGGCTCGACCGGCGCGAGCCGGCGCTCGCTGAGCCACTCATTGTGATCGGCGATGATCCGCAATCCGTCAGAGGGGACGTTCCTGTCAAAGGGGACGCTCACCTTTGCATCCGATGTAAAGGTGAGCGTCCC
>JBOHZO010000025.1:0-18754 GCA_050738555.1 Steroidobacteraceae bacterium
CAGGGATCCATCAGCGAGGGGTCGAGGGTCGCGGCGCTCAACATTCCGCACAGGAATCGCCGGTGCGACTCATCCTGCGAGGTATAGGTGCGGATGAAGCCGAGCAGGCGCGCGGTTTCCGGATCGCCGTCGGAGGGTGTCAGCGCGGCTTCCGCTTCCTCCCACTGTGCAAAGTCGGATTCGAGGAGGCTTCGCAGCAGGTCTTCCTTGGTCGGGAAGTGATAAGTGATGCCGCCGCGCGTAACGCCGCTGACGTGGGCCAGTTGCTCAAAGGTCAGGCTGCCGGCACCGGAGTCCTCGACGATCTGCCGGGCGGCGGCCAGGATTTTTTCTTTGGCGATCGGCGGACGTCCCATAAGTTAACTATACAAAACGTTCTGTAAGGAAATCAAGCCAGCCTAAGTCGATGATTCAAATTATTTTTCTATCGAAGAGCGGCGGCTCAGAGCCAGCCGCGGCGCCGGAAATAGATGTAAGGCAGGATCGCGGAAATCAAGATCGCGAAGAGCGCGAGCGGGTAGCCGAAGGGCCAGTCGAGTTCCGGCATGAAGTGGAAATTCATGCCCCAGATGCTCGCAATCAGGGTCGGCGGCAGGAAAACCGCGGCCGCGACCGAAAAGATCTTGATGATGTTGTTCTGCTCGATGTTGATCAGGCCGAGCGTCGCCTGGAGCATGAAGCTCGACTTGTTCGCGAGAAACGACGCGTGATCCGAGAGTGCCAGCACGTCGCGCGACATGCTGCGATAGCGCGCCAGCAATTCCCTCGGAATCTGGATCGCCTGCGACTGCTGGATGAACGTGAGCTGGCGGCCGAGTGTCACGAGGCTCTCACGTGCCTTGCTGGTGAGGTCGCCGTCGCGGCCAATCCGTTCCATCACGCCGCGCAGGTCGCGCGCGCGGGCCGTGCCTTTCGCGGTCGGCGCCGCGAACACGCCCGCCGACAGGTCATCGAGCCCGGCGCCGACCCGCTCGAGCACGTCGGCGGTGCGCTCGATGATCGCTTCCAGGAGCCCCGCGAGGATTCCCGGCGCGTTCGTCGCCGCGGAAGGATGCCGTTCCGAATATGCGACGAACCGCCGGAACGGCAAGGGGTCCACGTAGCGGTTCGTGATCAGTCGGTTATGGGACAGGATGAATGTGATCGCCGCGGATTCGGGGCGGTCCGTATCGATCTTGGTGACAACCGTCGCCGTCATGTACAGCGTGCCGTTCTCCTCGTAGAGGCGGCTGGAAGTCTCGATCTCGCGCATTTCCTCGCGCGACGGCACGTCGATCGCAAGCAGGCGCTCGACGGCGCGCTCTTCCGCGAGCGTCGGCTCGAGGAGATCCACCCATACGCATTTTTCCGGGATGTCGGCGGGAGGCGGATCGAGGCGATCCAGGCCCTGGCTGCCGGGGACGAAGCAGTTCAGCATGCCGGCGCCCGGTCAGTTCAGGTGGCGTCGCGCTCGCGCGCCGCCAGGTCGCTGACGAGCTGGAACAGCTGCTCGATTCCTCCGGCCATTTCGACGTCGGTCAGGTACTTGCCGTGCACGACCATCATCGGCGTGTGGTCGAGCCGGTAGCGGCGCGACAGGTTTTCTGCCTGCCGGAGTTTGTTCTCGGCCGAAAAGGTGCGGTAGTGCTTGGCGAAATCCTCCGCGGTAACGCCGTTGGACGTCAGGAATTCGCGCGCAGCTTTCTCGGTCGCGGCGCGATCGACGCGGCCACCGCGAATGACGGTCAGCGGGCGGCCCTTTGCGTGGATCTCGCGATAGACCTCCGTGTGCAGCTTGTCGAGCAGTCCGAGCGACTCGATGGTGTAGAAGAGGCGCGCATCCTCGCGCGTCACTTCGTTCCAGATGACCGGAACGCGCTTGACCTTGATCCAGTCGGGCTTGGCGCGCTCCCAGGCCACGAGCCGCGGCTCGAGCGAGTAGCAGTGGCCGCAGCCGTACCAGAATCCTTCGACGATCTCGACGCTGCCGGGCGGCGTGCTGACCGGCTGGGCAACGGGATAGGTCTGAAAATTCTCGCCTTCCTTCCAGCGCGACAGGTCGCCCGAGGGTGCTGCCGGCGTGGCGGCCGCGATCGCGGCCGCGATCGGGCTGGTCGCGCTCGTCGCTACATCGACCGACTCGCCATCGCTGCTGCCGGGTTCGTCGGTTTGCGTGCGGGTTTCCGCGGGCGGCGCTTCGGCAATCGTCTCCGCCGGCGACTTCTCCGGCGCCTGCGCCTGTTCCGTCGTGGCGGGCGGGGTTTCCGTGCTGCAGGCCGCCAAGACGAGCAGGGCCGCGAGCACGCAGGAGAGAATTCTGGTCATTGGTCGGTTCTCCGCTTGGGATTCGTCACCGCAGGCCCTGCATATAGGATGCGAGCGCGCGCATTTCCTCATCCGTCAGCTTCGCAGCAATGGTCTTCATGATGTCGTTGCCGGGACTGTCGCGTGTGCCGTCCGCAAAGCCCTTGAGCTGCTTGAGAACGTAGACCGCGTGCTGCGCGCGAAGTGCCGGGTACTTGGCCGGGCCGTTGCCCTTGCCCTGAGGGCCATGACACGCAATGCACGCGGGAAGCTCCCGTTCCGGGTCGCCACCCCGATAGAGCTTTTCGCCATTCCTCCAGTTCGAGGGATCGGCCTCGAGGCCGGCGGGCGTCTGCTGCGCATAGTGGGCGCCGAGGTCCTGCATGTCCGCTTCCGTTAGTCCGACCGACATCGGCGTCATCAGCGGGTCCACGCGCGCGCCCTGCTTGAATTGCTGCAGCTGCGCGATGAGGTAGGTTTCGTGCTGTCCCGCCAGGTTCGGCCATTCGGGATTGACGCTCGTGCCGGTCATGCCATGGCAGGCTCCGCAGACCGCGGCTTTCTGCGCGCCGAGCGCGGCATCGCCCGCGGACGCAACACCCGCTGCAGCGGAACAGGCCAGGACGCATCCGATCCACGCAAACTTCATGCCAGAATTATATATGTCCCGTTATTCCCAGGCCCGATTCCTGAAAAGCGCCGATTCGCCGGCCGCTTTCGGCGACGATTCGGGCGCGGAGGTCGCGTTCGCCGGCCGCTCGAACAGCGGCAAGTCGAGCGCACTCAACGCGATCGTCCGGCGCAAGGATCTCGCCCGTACGAGCCGCACGCCGGGTCGCACGCAATTCGTGAACCTGTTCGAGCTCGAGCCGGGCCGCCGGCTGGCAGACCTGCCCGGCTATGGCCATGCGCGCGTGCCGGCAGCGGTACGCGCGGCCTGGGGCCGATTGATGGACGCCTACTTCGCGGAGCGCGGTTCCCTGGCGGGGCTCTTCATCGTCGTCGATTCGCGGCGCGGATTCGGCGCGAGCGACGAGGCCATGCTCGAATACGCGTCGGCACGCGGTCTTCCCGCGCATGTCCTCCTGAGCAAATCCGACAAGCTCGGTCGCAATGAGGCCCGGCAGGTGCTGCAAACGGCTCGCCGCGCGCTCGGGGAACGGGCGGGCGTGCAGCTCTTTTCAGCGGAATCGGGGGAAGGCGTGGACACGGCGCAGGGCGCGCTCGACGCGCTGCTGGCCGGAAAGCGCTGAGGCAATAAAAACGCCCGGCGATCCGCGAGGACCGCCGGGCTGATACCCGGCTTGGGGATGCAATCCGGGCGACCCGCTCAGGGAGGGAAGCGGGGAGCGTCTCACGGCGCTCGAAAACTTAGATGGGGGTGATTAAGACAAGTTCCAGATCGGGCGGCCGTGGACTTATGCCCTTGATTTGGATGACATTTCTAGTGTGCGTCGTCCCAGTTCGCGCCGACGCCGGTATCCACTTTCAACTCGACGGCAAGTTCGGCCGCTCCGCACATCAGCTCGACGACTTTGCCGCGGACCTCTTCGACCGCGGACTCCGCGACTTCCAGCACGAGTTCGTCGTGCACCTGCATGACGAGATGTGCAGGGACGCTGGACGCCTGGAGCCAGGCGTGCGCGCGGATCATCGCGCGCTTGATGATGTCGGCCGCCGTGCCCTGCATCGGCGCGTTGATTGCGCTCCGCTCCGCGTATTGCTGGAGGTTGCGATCGCGCGAGCGGATATCCGGCAGGTACAGTCGGCGCCCGTAGACGGTCTCCACGTAACCCTGGGCGCGCGCGCTCGCGCGGCTGCGGTCCATGTAGTCGCGCACTCCCGGGTAGCGGCCGAAATAGCGCGAAACGTAATCCTGCGCGGCGTGGCGCTCGATCCCGAGCTGGCGCGCGAGCCCGAAGGCCGACATCCCGTAGATGAGCCCGAAGTTGATCGCCTTCGCGGCGCGCCGCTGGTCGTTCGAGACCTTGTCGGGCGGCACGCCGAACACCTCCGCGGCGGTCGCGCGATGAATGTCGCCTTCCTCGGCGAACGCCCGGCGAAGGCTCTCGTCGCCGGATAGGTGAGCCATGATGCGAAGCTCGATCTGCGAATAGTCGGCGGCCAGGAGCACATAGCCTTCCGGCGCAACGAAGGCCTGGCGGATGCGCCGTCCTTCCGGCGTGCGGATCGGGATGTTCTGGAGGTTCGGGTCGCTGGAGGAAAGCCTGCCGGTCACCGCAACCGCCTGGTGATACGACGTGTGAACGCGGCCGGTCTTCGGATCGATCTGCTCGGGAAGCTTTTCCGTGTAGGTCGAGCGAAGCTTCGCGAGCCCGCGGTACTCGAGGATGATGCGCGGCAATAGGTACTTCTCCGCGAGTTCTTCGAGCACTTCCTCGGCCGTCGACGGCTGCCCCGTGCGCGTTTTCTGCCGCACCGGCAGGCCCTGCTTGGTGAACAGGATTTCCTGGAGCTGCTTCGGCGAATCGGGGTTGAAGGGCTGGCCAGCCGAGCGATGCGCGTCGGCCTCGAGTTCGGCGAGGCGCTTCGCGAGCTCGCCACTCTGCCGCTTGAGCCGCTCGCGGTCGACGAGCACGCCGTGATGTTCCATTTCGAGCAGGACGGGCACGAGCGGCTGTTCGATGTCCTCGTAGACGCGAAGCAGCGACGGTTCCTTTTCGAGTGCCGTATGCAGCACGTTGTGCAATTGCAGCGTGATGTCCGCGTCCTCGGCGGCGTAAGGGACGGCTTGCTCGACCGCGACCTGGTTGAAAGGGATCTGCTTCGCGCCTTTGCCAGCGACGTCCTCGTACTTGATGGTGTCGACGCCGAGATAGAGCTTCGCGCAGGAATCCATGTCGTGCCGCGTCGCAGTGGAGTTCAGCACGTAGGACTCCAGCATCGAGTCGAAGCGCATGCCCGCAAGCGCGATGCCGCAGCACGCGAGCACGTGCGCGTCGTACTTGAGGTGGTGGCCGACCTTCAGCCGTTTCGGGTCCTCGAGCAGCGGCCTGAGCTGCGCGAGCGTCTTCTTTCTGTCCAGCTGCACCGGCGCGCCAGGATAATCGTGCGCAAGCGGGAGGTAGGCCGCGTGTCCTGGCTCGATGCAGAAGGACATGCCGACGATCTCCGCCTGCATGTAGTCGAGACTCGTGGTCTCCGTGTCGAACGCGAAGAGTGGCGCCTTTTCAAGCGCCGCCAACCAGACCGCGAGCTGCTTTTCGGTCGCAATCGTTTCGTACTTTCGCGCAGGCGCTGGCGGCCGGGACTCCGGCTCGCTCGTGCCGCTAGAACTTACGCGCTCGCTCGCCGGGTCCGGTCCGCCCGCTGCTTGCGCCGGCGGTCCGCTCAATTGGCGCAACAGCGAGTTCAACTCGAGACGCCGATACAGGCCGCCGAGCGCGTCCGTATCCGGCGGCTTGCGCGTCATCTCCCTGGACGCGAGCGGCAGCGGGACGTCGCGGCGGATCGTCGCGAGCCGGCGCGACAGCTCGAGCGCCGGCAGGTTATCGCGCAGGCTTTCGCCGACCTTGCCGGTGATGTCCTGCGCGCGCGCGACGATTCCATCGGCGCTGCCGTATTCGTTGAGCCACTTCGCCGCGGTCTTCGGACCCACTTTCGGCACGCCGGGAATGTTGTCCGAGGTGTCGCCGACCAGGGCGAGGTAGTCGACGATCTGTTCCGGCAATACGTCGAACTTTGCCTTGACGCCGGCGCGGTCGAGTTTCGTGTCGAACATCGTGTTGACGAGGGTGATGCGGTCATTGACGAGCTGCGCCATGTCCTTGTCGCCGGTGGAAATGACGACATCGAGTCCTTCCTTCGCCGCGCGTTCGGCCAGCGTGCCGATTACGTCGTCGGCCTCGACGCCCTCGATCCTGAGCAGCGGCAGGCCGAGGGCGGGAATCGCCTCCACCAGCGGCGCGATCTGCGAGCGCAGGTCGTCCGGCATCGGCGGCCGATGCGCCTTGTATTCCTCGAACAATTCGTCGCGGAATGTCCTCCCCGGCGCATCGAGCACGACTGCGATGAGCTCCGGGCTCTCCTCCTTGAGGAGCTTGTTGAGCATGTTGAGGACGCCGAGCACGGCGCCGGTCGGCACGCCCGTCGAGGTGGTGAGAGGCGGCAGCGCGAAGAACGCGCGATAGAGGTAGGACGAGCCGTCCACCAGCCAGAGCTTGCCCGTCTTGGCCATGGGGATCAGCGACCCGGCGGCTGGGTGCTTTTCTTTTCCTCGTCGTCGTCTTTCAGTTCGCCGGGCGTGCGGATCTCAACCGGCGTTTCCACACTTTCATCCGGCAGATAGAGAGATCCGGTTTGACCGCAGCCTGTTGCCACGGTCACGAGCGCCAATGCGGAGACAACTTTCATCGCGGCAGTATAGCGATCGTCAGCCGCGAGACGCAGATGAGCCGGCGCTTGTCGTCGGTGATCTCGATGCTCCAAACCTGGCTGCGGCGGCCCAGATGAATCGGGCGCGCGCGGCCCAGCACGTGGCCGCCGGTCGCCGGCCGCAGGTGATTTGCATTGATCTCCTGACCGACGACCTGGAAGCGCTCGCGGTCCACGCACATCGTGCCGCCGACGCTGCCGAGCGTCTCCGCGAGCGCGACGGAAGCGCCGCCGTGCAGGATGCCGTCCGGCTGCATGGTCCTGCGGTCAACGGGCATCTTCGCCTCGAGATAATCCGGCCCGATGTCCGCGATCTCGATTCCGAGGTGCTCGCCCATGGTGTCGTGCTGGAATTTGCGGACCTCGTCGATCGCGAATTGCCTGAACCAGATACTCATGGCTGTCAGTCCCTCTTTCGGATAGTGTACCCGCCGCGTGCCCGATGAATATGTCGTTCCCGCCGCTCCCCGGCCGACCGTCGCGGTCGCGGGCGCAACAATGCGATTCGCCGTGCGGCGCATCTTCTGTGTCGGGCGGAATTATCCCGAGCACGCGCGCGAGATGGGCGCAACGGATGTTCGCGCGCCGCCGTTCTTTTTCATGAAGCCTGCCGATGCGGTCATTGAAAGCGGGGCTGTCGTTCCGTTTCCGCCGCGCACGGCGGATCTGCATCATGAAATCGAGCTGGTCGTCGCATTGGGTGCCGCCGGCCGCGTTTTCGGCTACGCCGTGGGAAATGACCTGACGCGCCGCGACGTTCAATTGAATCTAAAAAAACAAGGCAAGCCCTGGGACACGGCGAAAGGCTTCGATCACTCGGCGCCGATCAGCGCGATCGCGCCGGCCGCGGCGGTCGGACACCCGTCGCAAGCCAGGATCTGGCTCGAGGTGAACGGCGAACTGCGCCAGAGTGGCGACATCGCCGCAATGATCTGGACCGTTCCAGAGATCATCGCCGAGCTCTCGACCTGGTTCGAACTCGCATCGGGCGACCTGATATTCACGGGCACGCCCGCCGGCATCGGGCGCCTGAATCCGGGCGATCGCGTCCGGGGCGGCGTGGACGGCGTCGGCCTGCTCACGCACACGATGGCGACACGGTGAAGCTCTTCTCCTATTTCCGCAGCTCGGCGGCCTGGCGCGTGCGGATCGCGCTCTCATGGAAGGGCATCCCGCACGGCACAGTGCCGGTGCACCTCGTGCGCGATGGCGGCCAGCAGCGCAGCGAGTCGTATCGCGAGACGAATCCACAGGGACTCGTGCCGGCGCTCGCCGATGACGGCCAAGTGTTCATCCAGTCGCTCGCGATCATCGAGTACCTGGAAGAAACGCATCCCGATCCCCCGCTCTTGCCGCCGGACTTCGCCGGCCGCGCGCAGGTGCGGGCGATGGCGCTCGGCATTGCCTGCGACATCCATCCCTTGCAGAACCTGCGCGTGCTCAATTACCTGCGCGGCCCGCTGGGCCTGGCGGACGGGCCCGTCGCGGAATGGGTGCGGCACTGGATCGGGGAGGGCCTCGGCTCGCTCGAAGAGCTTGCGCGCCGCCACGGCGACGGCACACATTATCTCTATGGAGACGGCGTGACGTTGGCGGACCTGTGCCTGGTGCCCCAGATGTACAACGCCCGGCGACACTATTGCGACCTGTCGCACTACCCCGCGCTCGTTGCGATCGACGCGCACCTGATGACCTTGCCCGCATTCTCGACCACGCGGCCTGAAGCCCAGCCGGACGCCGAGTGACCGACACGCGCGACAAGAAGTCCGACGACCCGATGGCCGGGATCCACTGGGATCTCGATCGTTCGATCAGCTACAGCCAGTACCTGCAGCTCGACAGGGTTCTGTCTGCGCAGAAGCCGCTGTCCGGGCAGCACGACGAGATGCTCTTCATCGTGATCCACCAGGCGAGCGAATTGTGGATGAAGCTCTGCCTGCACGAGCTTTCCGCGACGCGCGCACAGCTCCGCGGCGACGACCTCGAGCCCGCATTCAAGATGCTGTCGCGCGTCGCGCGAATCCAGGCTCAAATGATCCAGTCCTGGGACGTGCTCGGCACGATGACGCCGGCCGACTACATGCGCTTTCGCGACTCGCTGGGGCAGAGCTCCGGATTCCAGTCATGGCAGCACCGCCTCATCGAATTCATGCTCGGCAACAAGGATGCGCGACTGCTCGAGGTGCACGCGAGCGACCCGCGGACGCATGCCTTGCTGCGCCAGGAACTGTCGACACCTTCCTTGTATGACGAGGCACTGCGGCTGCTGGCGAGACGCGGCTTCGACATTCCCAAGGAATGCGTCGATCGCGACTGGACAAAAGCCTACGCGGCGCATCCGGCGGTCGAGGCGGCCTGGCTTGTGATTTACCGCGACTCGACGGCGCACTGGGACCTTTACGAGCTCGCGGAGAAGCTCGTGGATCTCGAGTACCGGATCCAGCAGTGGCGCTTTGCGCACATGAAAACGGTCGAGCGCATCATCGGCTTCAAGCGCGGCACCGGCGGCTCGAGCGGCGTCGGCTATCTCGAGCATGTATTGAAGAGGGGATTTTTCCCCGAGCTGATCAGCCTGAGGACGTCTATTTAGCGGGCGGTTCTTCGAACAGCCGCTCGTCCCATCGCACGGCCTCTGTATGGAGGACGCGGATCTTCCGGAAATCCGCGTGGGCGGGGTTGATCAGCACGTTGCGCTCGACGCTGAACACGATACTCGGAACCCGCAGCACGGCCGATTCTGCAGCTTCGAGCCAGGCATCGCCGGCCGCGCGGCTCACGATCATGTCGGGCTTGTCCCAGCCTGGAGCGTCGGCGGGATCCAGCGATCTGACCATGACGGTGTCCGCTGCCTCATAAGTCACGCACACCTGGTGCTTCGGCATGCGGCCGTTCGTGTGCACGAGCTTTTCGAGCATCGCACCGGTCATGGTCTCGCAGGCGTAGATCACGGCTCTTCCAGGCGAATTCCAGCGGCCGCCGTGGAGGCGGGCGCCATCGCCGCTCTCGGGCGAGTGGCGCGAGTCGGCAATGCGATAGAACCGCATCCCGCGAGGTCAGACAGGCAGCCCGTAGAGCGCGCGCATGACGACGTCCTCGACCTGACGCGCGCCAAGTTCAGTGAGCGCAGCCTCGATGGGCTTCCTGCGGCCGAGCTCCGGATGCGGGGTCGCGAGGAATCTCTTCGCCTCGGCCTCGTCGTCCCAGAGGAGCTCCGCGAGCGCGATCACGCGCGCGAGGCGCTCGGTCTTCTCGCTCTCGACGAGCTTGAGGCGCTGGCGGCGTTTCCAGGTGGCTGCCGGCACGACGCGGTGCATTAGCTTCAGGCGGGCAGGGCCCTCGAAGCCGGCGCGCTCCACAACACGCTCGAGACTTTGCTTGGGCAGGCCGGATTCGACCGCGTCGGCGATGTCGGCCATCGACCGCACCGTGGGCTTGAGTCCGAGGATCCTTGCGACACGCTCAGCGGGGACAGCCATGGGAGCACCTCTCGGAGCCAGTATCAGCTCATGTGAGCCGTAAATCAAGCTCATTTGATCTGCTTTCAAGTACTTGCTTCGACTACGATTTCTGGTAGGAGACTGTATATAACGACAGCCTGCCGGAGCCGCTCATGGAAAGCGCGATTGCCGCGGCGATGGCGGAAGGAGCATTGAGTTACTCGAAGGTCCGGGCGCGGCTCCCCGCGGAAGCGGGCGCGTTGTTGCTGAAGGCGCTGCCAGCGGCGGCAGAGTCGTTGCCGGTTCCGGACGTTTCCGCGGAGGTTTTTGGACCCGGTCCAGACCCGCAGGGCGTTGCGGACGGACCACAGGAACGCACGGGCGGCGATCGCCCGCAGATCGTCGTGCAGAACCTGGGTGCCGGGGCGTTTCGTTTCCTGCGGCCGGATGGCGGAACTTTCGACCGCCCGGCACCGGAACGGAGCGACCGGTCGCAACTCGTCGCCGCGCACCAGGCAGGAGGCATCCAAATCACGCCCCGCACGGCCATCACGCACCGGACCGGGGAGAACCCGGACTACGGCCAGGCGATCGACTGGCTGTTACCGAACGCCGAGCGCGCGCAAAACGTTCCCGCGGAAACGTCGCGGTCGCCCTGACTCTGCTTTCAGAACAGGGCCCCCCGATCGATCGCGAGAACAGTTCGCAGCAGCACGTTGACGCCATTCGCCATGTCCTCGGGCGACGTGTACTCCTTCGGCGAATGGCTGATCCCACCCACGCTAGGCACGAAGATCATTCCCGTTGGCGCGATTCGGGTCATCTCCTGGGAATCGTGACCGGCGCCACTCGGCATCGATAAGTGGCTGAGGCCCAGCTCGACTGCAGCCTCACTGATGATGCGCCTCATTCGTACATCGGTCGGCGCAGGTTCGAGCGCCACGTCGATCTCGTTGAAGCTGATCCTTGTCCGGCGTGACTTCGCGATGTCCCTGGCTTCCGTTTGTATGGCATCGAAGACGCGCTGCATCTGAGCTGCGTCGAGATCGCGGATCTCGAGGCTCATGACGACTTTGCCTGGGATGACGTTTGGCGCGCCCGGCTCGGCGCGTATGCGGCCGACGGTTGCGACATGCCGGCCTGTCATACTGGTTGCGACGTGATTCACGGCGCTGACCAGTTGAGCCGCACTGACTAGGGCATCCTGGCGCCGGTTCATCGGCGTCGTCCCCGCATGATTGGCAGCGCCTTCGATGACGACGTCCCACCAGCGAATGCCGACGATTCCCTCGACGACACCGATATCGATGTCGCTCTCGTCCAGGATCGCGCCCTGTTCGATGTGCAACTCGATGAAGGCCTTGAGTTCCCCTGGCTTGCGCCGAGCCTGGTCCAGCCGGTCGGGATCGCCGCCGACGGTGCGAATGCCTTCGCGTATCGTCTTGCCGCTGTGGCTCAGGACGTCGAGTGCGGTCGCTTGTACCTCGCTGGTCATCGCACGGCTGCCGACCGTGCCGCCTTCTTCGTCCGTGAAACTGACGATCTCGATCGGGTGCCGTGTGTCGACGCCACTCTCATGCAGTAGTTGCGCCACCTCGATCGCGCCGATCACGCCGACGTCGCCGTCGTAGTTGCCGCCGCTCGGGACCGAATCGATGTGCGAGCCCAGCATGATCGGGGGCAGGGAGGGATCGCTGCCCTTGCGCCGGCCGATGACATTGCCGGCTGCGTCAACGCGCACTTCGAGACCTGCTTGAATCATCAGATCCTGGATGTATTTGCGGCCCGCGATATCCGCGTCGCTGAATGCGACGCGGCTGACGCCGCCCTCGGGATTCGCGCCAAATGCCGACAAGCCGATGATGCGTTGCTCAATGCGCTCGGAACTTGCAGCCGGATACGGAAACTCCGCGCCGCTCGATACCTGCGCGGCCAGCAGTAGCGTCCAGCCCGCACGCCACACGGTCTTCATGGCTTCTCCCTTTGCGATGCATGAGTCTAATATGCGAAGCAAGGAGAACGCATCGATGCGAAGAACCTGGTCGTACGGAATGGCGCTCAGTGCGTGGATGTTCGCGGCGTTTGCCTGGTCGCAGCCCGTACTCGTATTGCAATCGGACTTCGGCACGCTCGGCGGCGCCGTCGCCTCGATGAAAGGTGTCGCGGTCGGCATCTCCCCCAATATTCACATCTACGACCTCACGCATCACATCGAGCCGTTCAACGTCTGGCAGGGCGCCCTGCGCCTGGTGCAGACGGCGGAGTACTGGCCGAGCGGCACCGTGTTCGTCTCGGTCGTCGACCCGGGCGTCGGCACCGATCGGAAGTCGGTCGTGCTCAGGACGAAATCGGGGCATTACTTCGTGACGCCCGACAATGGCACGCTCACCTTCGTCGCGCCGCGCCTCGGCATCGCGGGTGTGCGCGAAATCGACGAAGCGGTAAACCGCCGGAAGAACTCCGAAAAGTCGTTCACTTTTCACGGGCGCGATGTCTACGCCTACACCGCGGCGCGGCTCGCGGCCGGCGTCATCAGCTTCGAGCAGGTGGGCCGCGAACTGCCGGCCGAAGTCGTCACGATTCCGCACGAGCAGGCCCGTCACGAGTCGGGTGTGCTCTACGGGAACGTGCAGACCCACGACGGCACCTACGGCAACATCTGGACCAATATCGACCGCGCGACTCTTGGCAGTCTGCGAGTCTCGGTTGGCGACCCGGTCAGAATAAGAATTCTGAAGGACGATGTAGAAGTTCTTAACCTGACCGTTCCCTATGTGACGACTTTCGGCGCCGTGGGACTCGGCAAGCCATTGCTTTACTTGAACAGCCTGGACAGCGTGTCGCTGGCGATCAACCAGGGCAATTTTGCGAAACAATATGAGATCGGGTCCGGGCCGGACTGGAGCATACAAATTCGTCGTTGACCGGCTGTTTTCCGCGACCCTACACTGAATACGCGTCGCATCCGGCCTGGGGGTTCGTGTCATGCGGAGAGGTTTGCGGTCGTCCGTTAGATCGGTCCTGGGACTCGGTGCCTCTGGCCTGGGCTTGATCGCGGTCGGACACGCTCAGACGGGGGAGGACAGGCCGCCGCTCGAGGAGGTGGTGGTCGTGGGCACGCGAACCGCCGGTCATAGCGTCGACGAGAGCCTCGCCCCGATCGATCTCGTGCTGCCGGACGCGATCCGCCGTTCGGCCGCCATGCCGGGAGAAGTCGGCGCGGCGCTCCAGTCGCTGGTGCCGTCTTTCGGCCTTCCGCGACAATCCAATTCGAACTTCGCCGACGTCGTCCGGCCTGCGCAGTTGCGCGGCCTGAGCCCCGACCAGGTACTCGTCCTGATCAACGGCAAGCGGCGGCACGGCACCGCGACGCTGACAACCGAATCAAAGCTCGGCAAGGGCACGAGCCCCGTCGACTTCAACGCCATTCCGGCCGGCGCCATCAAGCGCATCGAAGTGCTGCGCGACGGCGCGGGTGCGCAGTACGGTTCGGACGCCATCGCAGGCGTCGTCAACGTGGTGCTGAAGGACGCGGCAGAGGGCGGCGAGGCGATTGCGAGCTTCGGCCAGCACCGCACGGACTTCGAGCCGACCGGAGACAGCGTCAATGATGGCGACAATCTCTACGCGTCGGTCAATGCCGGATTCGGCGCGGGCGAGGGATTCCTGAACCTGACCGGCGAGTACCGGGACCGGGATCCGACGCTGCGTTCGGGACCCGACCAGATTCCATTCTTCGAAAACCAGACGCCGCCGAACCTGGCTCTGCTCGGCACGCAGACGCACAAGGCCGGCGACGGTCAGATGGAAGACTTCCTGCTGATGTTCAATTCGGGGTTCAGCCTGGGTGACCTGGAGCTCTATTCCTTCGGCGGCTATTCGCACCGCGACGGCGAAGGCGCGAACTTTTTCCGTTACCCGGATTCGTTCTCGAATGTGCCGTCGATCTTCCCCGACGGCTACATCCCGGTGCTGGAAGCGACCATCGTCGACTTGTCGCTGGCAGCGGGCGTGCGCGGAACGCTCGCCTCGGACTGGAGCTGGGACCTCAGCGCGGTTTACGGATCGAACGATTTCGATCACGACATCACCAACTCGCTGAATGTCTCGCTCGGCGCGGCGAGCCCGACGAGCTTCAACGTCGGCGAATATGAGCTGTCGCAGCTGGCGCTGCGATTCGACATGTCGCGGCCATTCGACGTCGGCGGATTCGCGAATCCCGTCAACCTGGCCTGGGGTCTGGAGTACCGGGATGAGGCCTACGAGACCACCGCCGGCGATCCGGAGTCCTTTGTCGCCGGGCCCGTGATCGGCGCGCCGATCGGCACGCAGGCCGGATCGGGGCTGCAGCCGAGCGAAACGGTGGACGTGGACCGGGACGCGGTGAGCCTCTATGTGGACCTGGAATCGAGTCTCACGACCGCGTTCACGCTCGGCGTGGCCGGCCGTTTCGAGGACTACAGCGACTTCGGCAGCTCCGTGAACGGCAAGGTCTCGGCGCGCTACGAGTTGACGCCGTCGCTCGCCGTGCGCGGCACGGTCGGGACCGGCTTTCGCGCACCTTCGCTGACACAGGCATTCTTTCGCGGATCCACGACGAGCTTCGGCACCGGCGGCCAGCTCGAGCAGGTGCTGAACCTGCCGACCGACGATCCGATCGCGGTTCTGCTGGGGGCAAGCGAGCTCGAGGCCGAGGAATCCGTCAGCTACAACCTCGGATTCGTATTGCGCACGGACGCCGGTTTCCGCCTGACGGTGGATTTCTATCGCATCGACATCGACGACCGTATCACGCTGTCCGAGCGCATCGGCGGCACGGAAGTCACCGATTTCATCGACGCCTCGCTCGGCATTCCAGGCGTGCTCGGCGTGCGGTTCTTCACGAACGCGGTGGACACCCAGACCGACGGCTTCGACATCGTCGCCGAATATGGCTTCGGTCTCGGTCCCGGCAATCTCGCCCTGAGCGCCGCCTACAACAAGTCTGAAACCGAAGTCGTCGCGGTCGACCCCAATCCCCCGGTGCTCGACTCGCTCGGCGTCGGCGCGGTCCTGTTCGGCGTCGAGGAACGCAACACGCTCGAAACCGCTTCGCCGGACGACAAGTTGATCCTCGCCGCTCATTGGACCAGCGAGCGTTGGTCGATCCTCACCCGGGGAACACGCTACGGCGAAGCCACGCGCGTCTTCAATTTCGGCGGCGGCTTCGAACCCCAGCAAACCTATGGTGCAGAGTGGGGCGTGGACCTCGACGTCGAATTCGCCGTGACGCAGCAGTTCGCGGTCGCGATCGGCGCGAACAACGTCCTGGACGAGTATCCCGACCGCTCGAGCGCGGACATCAATTTCTTCGGCAACCTGCCGTACGACGTGTTGCAGCCTGTTACCTTCAATGGCGCGTTTTACTACCTGAGAACGACCTATAGTTTCTGAGTCGGGAATCCTCTACCATTCCTCGCCTTTCGGGTGCGTAGCTCAGCGGTAGAGCACTACCTTGACATGGTAGGGGTCACAGGTTCGATCCCTGTCGCGCCCACCACGAACACTTCTCAGTTCCCTGATCCAGCAGTCCCCTCAAGGCCTTCGAGCTTCTTCAGTATGAGCTCTTGCAGCGCGGGCGGAGCGCGGGAGTGTGCTGCCTTCAACGACGCAATCGCCTGCTCGCGCTTGCCGGCCGCCAGATACAGGTCGGCAAGTGTCAGGTCGGTCATGAAGCTCGCACCGTGCTCATCGCGCAATTCATGAAGAAAAGCGATCCCGCCGTCGACGTCCGCGTGCGCCGCGAGTCCACGCGCAAATTCGAGCCGTGGCTGCTCGGTGAAGTCGAAGCTGTCGCTGCCAAAAAAATCCGCCTTGAGGGTTCGGTAACGCGCGACCGTCGCCGGCGCGCCGCCCTCCCGATAAGCCAGAGTCAGTGCATCAGCTATCAGCAATGGCTTCGACTGACCCCGGTGGCACGTGGCGCAACGTACCGTGATTCTTTCGTCAGGAGCGCGATTGAGTGCGGCAAGTTGGCGGTCGTTGATTTCGGCCAGCATGCGCAGCATCAGCCTGGCCGTTGCCTTCATGTCCTTGTCATCCGCCGCGAAATCGAAGCTTTCGAGCGGCTGGCCCGCTTCACCGACGTGACAGTTCTCGCAGTTCATGCCAAGGTCGAAGGCAAAGCCCCGCATCGTATTGCGCAACTGCTGCGGGGTGATGTCCGCGGGCAGCACCTTCAGATTCTTGGGTTCGTCGTAGATTCCGGCCGCGGCGACCGTTCCGGGTGCGCTCAGTGGCAACGCCAGGCACCATGCCCTCCAAAGTTTGAATTTCATGTCGAGGTCCCCCTGCGGTCACGATTGCGAGGATACGCACCAATCGCGCGGCAGGGGTGGACGACCGGTTTCAGCCGTCGCGGGGCCGCACCATTTCAGCGTATTTCTTCGGTGCCGGTGTGAAACGACCAATGCGGGAGCGTCGCAGCGCATACGCCTGGCACGGACTTCGCTAGGCGACCTCGTGACGGCGAGGTAAACTTCCGCGCTTTTCCACGAACTTGCACGCTGCGGAATTGCTTCGATGCCAGTTATCACACTTCCCGACGACAGTCAGCGGCCATTCGAACGCGCGGTTACGGTGGCCGAGGTTGCGGCATCGATCGGCAAGGGACTCGCCCGCGCCGCGCTTGCGGGCGAAATTGATGGGAGACTCGTCGATACGTCGTACACGATCACCGGCGATGCGCGGCTGCGCATCGTCACGGCCAAGGATCGCGAGGGTCTCGAAATCCTGCGGCATTCGACGGCGCATCTCCTCGCGCAGGCGGTCCAGTCGATCTATCCGAAGGCGCAGGTCACGATCGGCCCGGTCATAGAAGACGGCTTCTATTACGACTTCGCCTTCGAGCGCCCCTTCACGCCGGAGGATCTCGAGCAGTTCGAAGCGAAGATGCGGGAACTGGTCAAGGCCGACCAGCCCGTGCACCGACGCGTGCTGTCGCGCGATGCGGCCGTTCAGCATTTCAAGTCGATCGGCGAGCACTACAAGGCGGAAATCATCGCGGCGATTCCGGCGGGCGAGGAGATTTCGCTCTACGGTCAGGGCGGCTGGGAAGACCTCTGCCGCGGCCCGCATGTGCCGTCCACCGGCAAGCTCGGTGCATTCAAGCTGACCAAGGTCGCGGGCGCCTACTGGCGTGGCGATTCGCGAAACGAAATGCTCCAGCGCATTTACGGCACGGCCTGGGCCGACGAGAAGCAGCTCAAGGATTATCTCACGCGGCTCGAAGAAGCCGAGAAACGCGACCACCGCCGGATCGGACGCGAGCTCGACCTGTTTCATTTCCAGGAAGAGGCGCCCGGGGCCGTCTTCTGGCATCCGCACGGCTGGACCGTGTTCCAGCAACTTATCGACTACATGCGCGAGCGCCAGAATGCGGCCGGCTATGAGGAGATCGGCACTCCGGAGATCATGGACCGCGAACTATGGGTCCAGTCGGGGCACGTCGAGAAGTTCGGCGAGAACATGTTCCTGACGAAGACGCCGGACGAGCGCGTCTATGCGATCAAGCCCATGAACTGCCCGGGCCACGTGCAAGTGTTCCGGCAGGGCCTGCACAGCTACAAGGAACTGCCGATCCGCTACGCGGAATTCGGCAAGTTGCATCGCTACGAGCCCTCGGGCGCATTGCACGGGCTGCTGCGCGTCCGCGCCTTCACGCAGGACGATGCGCATGTGTTCGTGACGGAGGACCAGATCACGGACGAGACGGTGCGCGGCATCAAACTCATCATGTCGATCTACCGCGACTTTGGCTTCGACGACGTGCGCGTCAAGTTCGCCGACCGGCCGCCGCGCCGCGTGGGTGACGATGCCACCTGGACCCGTGCCGAGGAGGCGCTGAAGGCCGGCACGCGCGCAGCGGGCATCGAGTTCGAATTCAATCCGGGAGAGGGCGCGTTCTACGGCCCGAAGCTCGAGTTCGTGCTGAAAGATGCGATTGGCCGCGACTGGCAATGCGGCACCTGGCAGGTCGACCTCAACCTGCCCGGCCGGCTTGGCGCGTATTACGTGGACGAACACAGCCAGAAGCGCACGCCGGTCATGCTGCACCGCGCGATCTTCGGCTCGCTCGAGCGCTTCTACGGAATCCTGCTCGAGCATCACGCCGGCAAATTGCCCGCGTGGCTCGCGCCGGTGCAGGCGGTCGTCATGAATATCAGCGAAAAGCAGGGAAAATTCGCAAGCGAGGCCTGCGAATTCCTTAAAAATCAGGGGCTTCGCGCAGAAATCGACTTGCGGAACGAGAAGGTGGGCTATAAAATCCGCGACCACACGCTGAAGCGTGTCCCGTATCTGCTGGTTGCCGGCGATCGGGAAGTCGAGGCCAGGTCATTGGCCGTGCGCACGCGCTCCGGGAAGGATCTGGGTGCCATGCCCCTGGAAGAGGTGGCCGCTCGGATCGCCCGGGAGGTGGCGAGCCGCGGCCTTGGTCATTTGGAGGACTAAGTATTTCGACAACCAAACGCGTACGGCGAAATGAGGAGATCCTTTCGCCGCAATTACGCGTGATCGGCGCCGACGGTAGTCAGGTCGGTGTCTTGAGCCGCAGCGAAGCTCTTGCCAAGGCACTCGCTGAGGAACTGGATCTCGTGGAG
>JBOHZO010000026.1:0-23982 GCA_050738555.1 Steroidobacteraceae bacterium
GCGTCTTGCCGTAGAGCGCCTTGAATTCGTGGAACTCGGAGCCATCGACGACGCGCGCGATCACTTCGCGCACGTCGTAAGGCTGGCGCAGGTCGCGCGGCACGATGCCATAGAGCTGGGCCGCCGGATACGCGGGTTCCACCGCATCCCGGCGCAGGAGCCACGGCTCCGGCCGGTGATTGAGGCTGCCGACGATCTCGCGGGCCATCGCGAGCGCATGCGCGTCGTTGTCGGCGAGGTGATCGACGACGCCCGACGTGCGCGCGTGCACGTCACCGCCGCCGAGCGACTCCGCGTCGACGACCTCGCCCGTCGCCGCCTTGACGAGCGGCGGCCCACCGAGAAAGATCGTTCCCTGGTTGCGCACGATGATCGACTCGTCGCACATCGCCGGCACGTAGGCGCCGCCCGCCGTGCAGGAACCCATCACCACGGCGACCTGCGGTATGCCCGCGGCGGAAAGCCGCGCCTGGTTGTAAAAGATCCTGCCGAAGTGCTCCCGGTCGGGAAACACCTCGTCCTGCAGGGGCAGGAAGGCGCCGCCGGAGTCGACGAGGTAGACGCAGGGCAGGCGATTCTCGAGCGCGATCTCCTGCGCGCGCAGGTGCTTCTTCACCGTGACCGGGTAATACGTGCCGCCTTTCACCGTCGCGTCGTTCGCGACGATCACGAGCTCATGGCCGTGGATGCGGCCGATGCCCGCGATGAGGCCGGCCGCGGGCGCGTCGTCGCCGTACATGCCACCCGCGGCGAGCGGAGCGATCTCGAGAAAAGGGCTGCCCGGGTCGAGCAACGCCTCGATGCGGTCGCGCGGCAGGAGCTTGCCGCGGGCCAGATGCTTCGCTCGGGCATCCTCGCCGCCGCCCTGGGCAGCGAGCGCCTGCCGGCGGCGGAGCTCCGCGACGAGCGCCTCCAGCTGCGAGGCGTTGTCCCGGTAGTCGGCGCTGCCCGCATCGACGCGCGAAGCGATGCGCGTCATGGCGCCGTCGCCCGGAGCAGCTCCCGTCCGATCAGCATGCGGCGGATCTCGTTGGTGCCGGCCCCGATCTCGTACAGCTTGGCGTCGCGCAGGATGCGGCCCGCGGGATACTCGTTGATGTAGCCGTTGCCGCCCAGCACCTGGATCGCCTCGAGCCCGGCGCGAGTCGCACACTCGGATGCGATCAGCAGGCAAGCGGCGGCGTCGTAGCGCGTCGTGCGACCCGCGTCGCAGGCGCGCGCGACCGCATATGCGTAGGCTCGGGAAGCGTTGCAAGCGCCATAGAGATCGGCGAGCTTCGCCTGCATGAGCTGAAAGCTCCCGATCGGCCGGCCGAACTGCTCGCGATCATGCAGATAGGGCATGATCAGGTCGAGCGCGGCGCGCATCAGGCCGAGCGGTCCTCCCGTCAGCACGAGCCGTTCGTAATCGAGACCGGACATGAGAATTTCCGCGCCACCACCCGGTTGTCCCAGCAGATTGGCATCCGGGACGAAGCAATCCTCGAACACGAGTTCGCAGGTGTCGGAGCCGCGCATGCCGAGCTTGTCGAGCTTTTGCGCGGCGCGGAAGCCCTTCATGGCGCGCTCGACGATGAAGGCGGTGATTCCCTTCGCGCCGCTGCCGGGCTCGACCGTTGCATAGATGACGGCCGTGTCCGCTTCCGGCCCGTTCGTGATCCACATCTTGCTGCCGTTCAGGACGTAGCCGCCGGGCTTGCGCTCGGCCCGGGTCCGCATCGCCACGACGTCCGATCCGGCTCCGGGTTCGCTCATGGCCAGCGCGCCGACGTCCTCGCCGCTGACGAGACGCGGCAGGTAGCGGTGCTTCTGCGCTTCGGTGCCAAAGCGCCGCAACTGGTTCACGCAGAGATTCGAATGCGCGCCGTAGGAGAGGCCGATCGAGCCCGATGCGCGGCTGATCTCCTCCATGGCGACCACATGCTCGAGGTAGCCGAAACCGAGTCCGCCGAATTCCTCGGGCACGGTCATGCCGAGCAGGCCCATGGCGCCCATCTCCGGCCAAAGCTCCCGCGGGAAGCGGTTGCTGCGATCGATCTCGTCGGCCTGGGCTGCGATGCGACGGAGCGCGAATTCGCGAACGGCCTGGCGCAACTCGTCGACCCTCGAACCCAGCTCGAAATCGAAATCGATCGGAAACATGGCGGCCTCCGCCGGCTGAGGGTCAGGCTTGCCATGGACATCTTATTGTCCGACAATCCGACAGGCAAGTTTTTCGAGTCTGACCTATGGGAACCCCGTTCGAACCGCTTGGCTATGCACCGGCTTACCTGCGAGTTTCTGAAGCGATTCGGTCTCGTATCCTGCGCCGTGAGCTATTGGAAGGTCAGCCGCTACCGACCGAAACGGAGCTCGCCCGCCAGTTCGAGGTGAACCGCTCGACGGTGCGGGAGGCGCTCAGGAAGCTCGAAAGCAACGGGCTCCTCGGGCGCCGGCGCGGCGGCAAGCGCCTCTACGTCACCCACCCGACGCGTGAAACGATCGGTGGCGGACTGTCGCAGGCGCTGGCGCTGCATCGGGCGCGGGTCGTGGACGTCTGGGAGGCCTTGCAGGCGGTTCAGCCAGGCATTGCCGCGGCGGCCGCGGAACGCCGGTCAGCGGCGAAGCTCGCCGAGCTCGAGGCCGCGGCCCAGCGATTCGCAGCGCGCAAAGGCGCCCGCGAGCTCGCGGTCGGTAACGTGGCAGCTTTCTTCGACGCGCTCGGCGAAGCCGGCGCCAACCCGGTATTCACGCTCCTGAACGAGCCGCTGCTGCGGCTGCTGAAGCCGAGTCTCGCGGTGATCATCGATCGCGTGCCGCAGGCTCGCGCGCGCATCGAGACCGCGCAGAAGCAGATTGTCGCGGCGGTCAAGGCACGTGATGCGAAGACTGCGGCCGAATGGATGGCCCGTCACGTGCGCGACTTCCGCCGCGGCTACGAAGTCGCGGGTATTCCGCTTTCGACCGAGGTCGGCGAGGACCTCGATGTCGTCAGCTGAGTTCGATCGCGACCGCGGTCGCTTCGCCGCCCCCGATGCAGAGCGCGGCGAGCCCGCGCTTCTTGCCGTGGCGCTGCAGCGCATGGATGAGCGTCGTCAGGATACGGGCACCCGTCGCCCCGATGGGATGGCCAAGCGCGCAGGCGCCGCCATGGACGTTGACGCGATCGTGCGCGATGCCGAAGTCCTTCATGGCCGCCATGGTCACGACCGCAAAAGCCTCGTTGATTTCGTACAGGTCCACGTCGGTAGTCTTCCAGCCGGCGCGCTGCAACACCGTCTTGATCGCGCCGCCCGGCGCGGTCGTGAACCACTCCGGCGCATGCGCATGACTCGCGTGGGCGACGATGGTCGCGAGCGGCGTGAGCTTCGCCTTCGCGGCGACGCTCGCGCGAGCGAGCAGCAGGGCGGAAGCGCCATCGGCGATCGAGGAAGAACTCGCAGCCGTCACTGTGCCGTCCTTGCCGAAGGCCGGCTTCAAGCTCGGAATCTTGTCGACGGAAACGGTGAAAGGTGTTTCGTCACGCTCGATTACGCGTTCGCCCTTGCGGTCCTTGACGGTAACCGGCGCAATTTCGCGCTCGAAGGCGCCGGATTCGACGGCCGCCAAGGCGCGGCGCACCGATTCCGCCGCGAAGGCATCCTGGTCGGCGCGGCTGAAACCGTATTTCGACGCGGTGGCGTCGGCGAAACAGCCCATCAGCTTCCCGTCCCAGGGGCTTTGCAGGCCGTCGAAGAACATGTGGTCGATGATCTCGCCATGGCCCATGCGAAAGCCGGCGCGAGCCTTCGGCAGCAGGTAGGGCGCATTCGTCATCGATTCGAGCCCGCCCGCGACGACGAAGTCGGCGCTTCCCGCGGCAATCTGGTCGGCGCCATACATGACGGCGCGCATGCCCGATCCGCACATCTTGTTGACGGTGGTCGCGGGAACCGATTGCGGCACGCCCGCGCCGAGCGCCGCCTGGCGCGCAGGCGCCTGGCCCTGGCCTGCCGGGAGCACACACCCCATGACGACCTCGCTGACGATTCCGGGATCGACCCCCGCGCCCGCGAGCGCTGCGCGGATCGAGGCCGCGCCGAGCGCGTGGCCGGAGACGCCGGCAAACACGCCGAGCATCGCCCCGATCGGCGTGCGGCGGGCACCGAGAATGACGACGGGATCAGTGGCCATGTCAGGGGTCCTGCACTACAGAGTGAGGGCTATTTTGCCCCGCAAAAGGGCGATTGTCGCGCCGGAAACGGCGCCGGCTCAACCGACGGCCGCTTGCCGGCGGTGCTCGACGAGCCGCGCGAGACGCAGCCGCAGGTCCGTGAACCGGAGCGGTTTGAACAGCACCGTGACGCCCGTCGGCAGCCCGCCGCGCTCGCTGATCGTCTGTTCGGTGAGCGCCGTTACCACGATGATTTCGAGCTGGCTGATCGCGCCGGAGGCGCGGAGCGCCCGCAGCATTTCGAATCCATCGATGCCGGGCATTCGCAGGTCCGTGATCAGGACGTCGGGTCGCGAAGCGCCGATGTGCAGCAGGGCTTCGAAGCCGCTCGATGCGCTGTGCAGGTGGATCGGCATATCCCAGGAGCGCAGATGCAGCTCAAACAGGTGACGGGAATCCGGCTCGTCCTCGACGATCAGCACCCGGAAGCGTCCACCGGGCGCGCCGCGCGCGCCGTCCGCGCCGCGGCGCTCCAGCAATTCCTGGACCGAGTCAGCGTGAATGCGGCGGTGCCCGCCGGGCGTCTTCCAGGCGCGCAGCAGGCCCGCTTCGGACCAGAGCTGCACGGT
This sequence comes from Steroidobacteraceae bacterium, assembly GCA_050738555.1. Classification (GTDB taxonomy): domain Bacteria; phylum Pseudomonadota; class Gammaproteobacteria; order Steroidobacterales; family Steroidobacteraceae; genus SCUD01. The sequence goes on from JBOHZO010000026.1 coordinate 4,762, forward strand.
GCGAAGCGATACGCCGAGGCGGTCGGCCGCCACGCGGGTCGAACAAACCTGTCCGGTCTCGATCAAAAGCCACTCCGCCTGCGATTCACGACAGCCCGAATGACAGCATCGCCGGGCCGGGATTGCAACGTTAAACTGTCGCTCCGGCGCGCTGGAGAATCCCGATGAGCAGCCCGGCCGAACGAATCGACAAAGCGGATGCCGCGCGCGGCCCCTTGCGCTTCGTGAGCGCCGCGTCCCTGTTCGACGGCCACGACGCGGCGATCAACATCATCCGCCGCATCCTCCAGTCCCATGGCGCCGAAGTCGTTCACCTCGGGCACAATCGGAGCGTCGCCGACATCGTGCGCGCGGCGATCCAGGAAGACGCCGACAGCGTCGCGGTCAGCAGTTACCAGGGCGGGCACAACGAGTATTTCCGCTTCATGGTGGACATGCTGCGCGATCAGGGCGCCGGCCACGTGAAAGTAGTGGTCGGCGGCGGCGGCACCATTGCCCCGCGCGAAGTCGAGGAGCTCGAATCCTACGGCGTCGAGAAGATCTATACCCCCGACGACGGCCTGCGGCTCGGCCTCGACGGCATGATAGACGACGTCTTCCGGCGGGTGCGTGCGGCCGCGCGTCCGGTGTTTGACGGCAGTTCAGTCTCCACGGACGACCCGGTGAACCTCGCGCGCGCGATCACGCTGCTCGAGCAGGGCGGCGACGAGGGCGCGGTTGCACGCGTGAGGAGCCTGGCGGCGAAAACCCTCAATCGCCCGCCGGTACTCGGCATTACGGGCACCGGCGGCGCCGGCAAGTCTTCGCTGACCGACGAGATCCTCAATCGCATCGTGCGTTTCTTCCCCGACCGCCGCGTGGCGGTCGTCGCGATGGACCCGACGCGCCGGCGATCGGGCGGCGCGCTGCTCGGCGACCGCATTCGCATGAATTCGCTTGCGAACGAGCAGCTCTTCATGCGATCGCTCGCCACCCGGCGCCAGCATCTCGCGACCAGCGCGGTTCTCGCCGACACGGTGCGGCTCCTGAAGGCGGCGGGATTCGACCTGGTCGTGGTCGAGACGGCGGGCATCGGCCAGAGCGACACCGAGATCGTCGATCTCGTTGATCTCTCGATGTACGTCATGACGAGCGAATATGGCGCCGCGAGCCAGCTCGAGAAGATCGACATGCTGGATTTCGCCGATTTCATCGTTCTGAACAAGTTCGAGAAGCGCGGTGCGGAGGATGCACTCAGGGACGTGCGCAAGCAGGTTTCGCGCAACCGCAAGTTGTTCAAGACCCCGCCGGAGGAACTGCCGGTCTATCCGACGATTGCGAGCCAGTTCAACGATGCGGGCGTCAATGCGCTCTTCGGCGCGCTCTGCGCCCGGTTGCACGGGCAATGGGGGCGGCTGCGTGACTGGCGGCCCGAAGGGCTGACGCCCGTCGGCCCGCCGAAGCGCCAGGCCATCATTCCGGGCGCGCGCGTGCGCTATCTTGCGGAGATCGCTTCCGCCGGCCGCGACGCGCACCGCGCCGCGTTCGTGGCGGCCGACGCGGCAAGCCGGGCGTATGGCCTGCATCGCGCGCTCGCCGCGCTCGGCGATCCCGCGCTTGCCGCGCCGCTCGACCGGTACGCGGATTCCGCGCTCGCGAATCCCGATTCTGCGCTCGCGAGTCTGCGTCGCGAGTACCACGCGGCGCTGGACGCGATCGGCCCCGAGGGCATCGCGCTCCTGAAGGAATGGCCGGCGCGGCAGGCGGCCGCGACGGCGGACGAATTCAGCTACCGCGTGCGCGAGCGGGAAGTGCGCGGCCCGAATTACAGCGAGTCGCTGTCGCATCTGAAGCTCCCGAAAATCGCCACTCCGCGATTCAGCGACTGGGGCGCGCAACTCGCTTTTCTGCTGACGGAGAATCTGCCGGGCGCCTACCCGTACACCGGCGGCATTTACCCGTACCGTCGCGAGGACGAGGATCCGACGCGAATGTTTGCGGGCGAAGGCATGCCCGAACGCACCAACCGCCGCTTCCACTACCTCGCTCGCGGCCACCAGGCGACGCGGCTCTCCACCGCATTCGACTCGACGACACTTTATGGCGAGGACCCGGACGAGCGGCCCGACATTTACGGCCGCATCGGCAATTCGGGCGTTTCCATCGCGTCGCTTGACGACATGAAGCGCCTCTATTCCGGCTTCGATCTTTGCGCACCGTCGACTTCAGTGTCGATGACGATCAACGGGCCCGCGCCGATGATCCTCGCGATGTTCATGAACACGGCCGTGGACCAGCAGGTGGAGCGGCAGCTGCGCGCAAGCGGCCGCTGGGACGAGGCGGAGGCGACGATCGCAAAGCTGTTTACGGGGCGGGACCGGCCGCGCTACCGCGGCGAGTTGCCTGCCGGTCATGACGGGAGCGGCCTGGGCCTCCTCGGTGTCAGCGGCGACCAGGTCGTGGACGCGGAAACCTACGCGAAGATCCGGGCGGAGGCGCTCGCGCGCGTGCGCGGCACGGTGCAGGCCGACATCCTCAAGGAAGACCAGGCGCAGAACACCTGCATCTTCTCGACCGAATTCGCGCTCCGGATGATGGGCGACGTGCAGCAGTTCTTCACGGATAACCGCGTGCGGAACTTCTATTCGGTCTCGATTTCCGGCTACCACATCGCGGAGGCGGGCGCGAATCCCGTCTCGCAGCTCGCCTTCACTCTCGCCAACGGCTTCACGATCGTCGAGTACTACCTTTCGCGCGGGATGAAGGTCGACGACTTCGCGGCGAATCTCTCCTTCTTCTTCAGCAACGGCATGGATCCGGAGTATGCGGTGATCGGCCGCGTGGCGCGGCGAATCTGGGCCCGTGCAATGCGCGAGCGTTACGGCGCATCGCCGCGGAGCCAGATGCTGAAGTACCACGTGCAGACCTCGGGCCGATCCCTGCACGCGCGCGAGATCCAGTTCAACGACATCCGCACGACACTGCAGGCCATGTATGCGCTCTTCGACAGCTGCAACAGCCTGCATACGAACGCATACGACGAAGCGATCACCACGCCGACGGAAGAGAGCGTGCGGCGTGCGATCGCGATCCAGCTCATCATCGCGCGCGAGCTCGGGCTGAACCAGAATCAGAATCCCTGGCAGGGATCGTTCGCGATCGAGCGGCTCACGGACCTGGTCGAGGAGGCCGTGTACGCCGAATTCGAGAGCCTGTCGGAGCGCGGCGGCGTTCTTGGCGCGATGGAGACGATGTACCAGCGCGGGAAGATTCAGGAAGAGTCGCTGTATTACGAGCACAAGAAGCACGACGGCAGCCTGCCGATCGTCGGCGTCAACACCTTTCTGCCGGAGCAGGGGAGCGCGGACGACATCCGGAATGCCGAGCTGATCCGCTCGACGGAAGAGGAGAAGCGCGCGCAGGTTGCCGCGGTCCGCGCGTACAACGAGGTGCACTCGGCGGCTCAGGAGCGGGCGTTGCAGCAGCTCCAGGCCACGTCCGCCGGCGGCGGCAACGTATTCGCCGAGCTCATGGAAACCGTGAAGTCCGCATCGCTCGGCCGGATCTCGCGCGCGCTCTATGCCGTAGGCGGCCAGTACCGCCGCAATATGTAGTTTAAATAGGGACGCTTCCTGTTTTACCGACATGGCCGGCGGTCCCGCCGCTTTCCTGACAGGAAACGCCGGTTTCAGCGCAGGCCGCCACTCGTGCGAACTGCTAGCGTCTGGATGTGCCTCGAATCGCGCGAGTCGTCTGCCGCGGTGTGCCGTATCACATCACGCAACGGGGAAATCGGCGCGAACGGGTGTTTTTCGATGACTTGGACCGCCAGGCCTATCTGGATGACCTGCGCTATTACTCAGCACGGCATTCGCTGGAAGTCCTTGCATACTGCCTGATGGACAATCATGTGCATTTGGTGGCGGTGCCGGGAACGGTCGCCGCGTTACACCGCGCGCTTAAACCGGTGCACTTGCTTCACGCCCAACGCATCAATCTAGGGAAGAACTGGTGCGGTCATCTGTGGCAGGGCCGCTTCTTCTCCTCGGCCCTGGACGAGAGACACCTGTGGACGGCGATTCGATACGTGGAACTCAATCCCGTACGTGCCGGCATGACCGGGTGTGCAGAACGATATCGCTGGTCCAGTGCAGCCGCGCACTGTGGACTTCGTAGCGACGCGCTCCTATCGCATGATCCGGAGTGGTGCCGACTCCTGAACGAAATCAGTAACTGGTCGGACTGGCTTGCAGAAGCGGTTGACACGGCAAGTCAGGCGTCATTGCGTGACAACACGCAAAAGGGACTCCCATCGGGCTCGAAGGAATTTATCCGGAGTATCGAACAGAGGACGGGACGTATACTCACGCGCCGACCAAGAGGGCGCCCCGCGAAGTCAGGCGCACATTGCGATGGAAGGAATGCTGAATTGGAAAGCGTGTCCCTATTCGAGGGAGGCTGACAGTCCGGGTTCCCGGCAAGCTCAACTTCAAGCGCGTGGCTGTCCTTCACGTGCTACGCGAAACGGTTTGCAGGGAAAAATGAGAAGCGTCCCTATTTAGAGGAGCGGTTCGTCGAGCGCGGCGCCGATCCGTTCGCGTGCGGCGTTGCGCAGTTGCGCGGCCGTGTCGCCGCCTCCGGATTGGGCGGCGAGCGAATTGAGGGCCTCGACCTCGATGGGTCCCCAGCGCGGCAGCGCGGCCCCGGCGCCGAGTACGTGACGCGTGCCGCGGATCACGACGGGCGCCACCGGTACCCCGGCGAGCGCCGCGGCCGCGAAAGCTCCGCCGTGAAACCGCGCGAGCCCGCGCTCGGCGCTGAAGGTGCCCTCGGGAAAGAAAGCGATCGCCTGACCTTGTTCGATCGATCGCAGGATCCGCCGCGCATCGCTTCCGCCCTCTTGCCGGTTGCGGCGCTCGACGAAGTGATGGCCGAGCCGGTGCAGCAACAGCCCGACCAGCGGCAGGCGCGCGGCCTCTTTCTTGATCACGAAGCCGAAGCGTGGGGGAAGGCAGGCGAAAAGAAGCGGCCCGTCGATGTAGCTCGCGTGATTCGCGACGATGATGCAGGCGCCAGCCGGCAGCCGTTCCATCCCGAGGCTGCGGACTGGCAGTCCGCAGAGCGCAAGGTAGGCGCGGCAGACCGCGCGTGCGACGGCACGGCGCGCGGAAAGCCTCGGCAAAGCCAGGATCGGCAGGGCCGCGATCAGCAAGAGCGGAATCGTCAGCAGCCAGACCCAGAGGCCCCAGAGCAGCCGGAGCGGATTCCAGGTCATTGACAGCGGCGGCCTGGCAGCCGCGGGTACTGTGAACTGGTTCCGGTTATGTTAATGGTCATGGGGGTCTGTGAGACGGGTCACGTTCGACCCCGTCGGAGGCAAACCATACTGCGTCTGCATTCTGTCGCACCAGCCCGCCGTGCGCGATTTCGCGGCGGCGCGGCCGTCCGCGACGGAAAGCAGGGCAGGTCCATGAGCGCAGCAATGAAATCTTCGACATCGGTGCGCGCGGCGACACTCGCGGCCGCGGGCGCGGCGGACCAGGCCGTCGAGCCGTTGATCGTGCGTTTTCTCGACGCGGTATGGATGGAACGCGGGCTGTCGCCGAACACGCTCGCCGCCTATCGCGCGGACCTGTCGGCGCTTTCGCGCTGGCTGCGCCAGCGCGGCACGACGCTCGATCGCACGACGCGCAACGACTTGCTGGCATTCATCGCGTGGCGCGTGGAGACGGGAGCGCGCCCGCGCTCGACCGCGCGCCAGTTGTCGAGTTTCCGCCGCTTCTTTCGCTACCTGGTGCGCGAAAGCGTGGTCAAAGAGGATCCGACCGCCCAGATCGCGATGCCCAAGATCGGCCGTTCACTGCCGCGCTCGCTGACCGAGGCTCAGGTCGATGCGCTGCTCGCGGCGCCCCAGACCTCCGACCCGCTCGGCCATCGTGACCGCACGATGCTCGAAGTGCTGTATGCAACCGGGCTGCGTGTCACCGAACTGGTCAGCCTGCGGCACAGCCAGGTCAACCTGAACCAGGGCGTGCTGCGCATCGTCGGCAAGGGCAATCGCGAGCGCCTCATCCCGCTCGGCGAGGAAGCGGTGCGCTGGCTCAACGACTTCGTGCGCGGCGCGCGCGGCGAGATCCTGCTCGACCGCCAGACCGATCACCTCTTTCCGACCCGGCGCGGCGACCGCATGACGCGCCAGGCCTTCTGGCACATCATCAAGCGCTATGCGAAAAAGGGCGGCGTCGAGAAGGAACTCTCGCCGCACACGCTTCGCCATGCCTTTGCGACCCACCTCCTGAACCACGGCGCGGACCTCCGCGTCGTGCAGATGCTCCTCGGCCACAGCGATCTTTCGACGACGCAGATCTACACCCACGTGGCCCGCGAGCGCATGAAAGAGCTGCACGCACAGCACCACCCGCGCGGCTGATAGACTGGGGTCGAACCGTGGCCTGGCGCCGCGGTCGAAGTCCCGTTGCCAAGAGTCACGAGGCCCGCGTGAATCCGATCGGACGCAAGCTCCTGATGGCCGCCGCGATGTTCGCTCTCGCGAGCGCGGCGTCGGCCGCACCGACGGCGAAGTCCGATATCCGTGCCGAGATCGCGCGCCGTCTGGACGTCAGGCTAGAGGATGTCCAGCAGTCGCCGATCGACGGCCTTTACGAGGTCCGTTCCGGCGCGGAAGTCGGCTACGTTTCGAAGGACGGCCGCTTCTATGTCGATGGGGACGTCTTCGACATGACGTCGAGGAACAACCTGACTGAGGTGCGCCGCCAGCAGGGTCGGCTCGAGCTGCTCGCGGGAATCGCGGATGCCGACACGATCATGTTCGGGCCGAAAGGCGCGGTTCGCCACACGCTCACGGTTTTCACGGACGTCGACTGCAGCTATTGCCGCCGCATGCACCAGGAAATCGCGGAATTCAACCGCCTCGGTTTTCGCGTGCGCTACTTGATGTTTCCGCGGAGCGGCCCGGACACCGAGTCCTGGCGCAAGGCCGAGGCAGTGTGGTGCAGCGCCGACCGGCAGGAAGCCCTGACCCGAGCGAAGCGCGGCGAAGCGCTCAAGGCCCGCCGCTGCGAGACGCCGATTGCCGCGCAATTCGAGCTCGGCCGCAAGCTGGGCATCCGCGGAACGCCGGGCATCATTACGGACAAGGGCGAGTATCTTGCCGGCTACATGCCCGCCGCGAGCATGGCCGAATACCTGTCGGCGCAGGCAGTCGCCGCGGCGAAGTAGAACTTCAGCGCTCGAGTAGCGGCAGCTTGTCGGGAACGTCCTTCCACGCATCGGCGTCCGCCGGCGGCTCGCCACGCTGCGTGATGACCGGCCACTGCTTCGCGAGCTCGGCATTGATGCCGAGGAACTGCTCCTGGCCCGCCGGAACCTCCTCCTCGGAATAGATCGCCTCGACCGGGCATTCGGGCTCGCAAAGCGTGCAGTCGATGCACTCTTCCGGATCGATCACGAGGAAATTCGGGCCCTCGTGGAAGCAGTCCACCGGACAGACTTCGACGCAATCCATGTACTTGCACTTGATGCAGGTTTCGGTGACGACGAACGTCATGGCGGTCAGCCGGGCTCCGGTTTTTCAGCCGCGCATTGTGCCACAGCGCCGCCACACGCCGGTCATTCGATCGTGTGGAAATGCAGCTCGTTGCGCCGGGCGGCGCGGTCCTCGAAATAGCTGCGCAGCGTGAATTCGACGCTCCTGAACGCCAGGTCCGCCCAGGGCAGCTCGCGCTCCTCGCACAATTTCACTTCCAGGCTCTCGACGCCCACGCCGAATGAAGGATCGGCGAGCGTAGCACGGAACATCACGTGCACCTGCTCCGCGTGCAGCACATGCACGATCGCGCAGAGACTGCCGATCTCGACGCGCGCGAGGGCTTCCTCGCGGCATTCGCGCGCCGCGGCCTGCTGCAGCGTTTCGCCGGTCTCCATGAAGCCCGCAGGCACGGTCCAGTAGCCGCGGCGCGGCTCGATGGCGCGGCGGCACAGCAGAATGCGCCCGTCGGTCTCGGGGACGCAGCCTGCGATCAACTTGGGATTTCTGTAATGAATCGCGCCGCAGGCCGTGCAGACGCAACGCGGCAGGTGATCGCCTTCGGGAACGCGGCGCAGGACCGGCGCGCCGCAGCTCGGGCAGAAGTTCATCGATTCGATTGTATACTCGCGGCCTGCCTGGCCGGGATGGCGGAATTGGCAGACGCAGTGGACTCAAAATCCACCGGATCGGAAGATTCTTGCGGGTTCGACTCCCGCTCCCGGCACCAGATTGTTTCAGTCCCGATGCGACCATTTGCCGGCCCCGGGCATCTAAGCGATCGATGTCCCGAATTGCCGAGATCCAGATACCCGACGCCGTGGTTGCTGCCGCGCGATGCGGCGACGAGACGGCCATGGAGGCTGTCTACGTGGCGACGGCGGGTCCCCTCTACACGCTTCTCCGGCGGCTCGTCCGGCGGCCGGCCATCGCGGAAGAATTACTGCAGGAGACCTTCGTGGACGTGCTCGAGCACATCGGCGCGTTCGAGGGCCGCTGCCCGCTGCCGGGATGGATCCGCACGATCGCGGTCAACCGCGCGCTCATGTACTTGCGTTCGCCGTGGCATCGTGGACTCGAATGGCTGGACAAGGACCCTGGCGGGGCGGACCGCTTGCCTGCAACCCACCCCGCCGCGACGACGCGCTTCGACGCGGGCCTCGAGCGCGCCCTGATGACGCTCCCGGCGCTGACCCGGGCGATCGTGTGGCTGCACGACGTGGAAGGGTTCACGCACGCGGACATCGGTTTCGCCCTCGGGCGAACCCCGAGCTTTTCGAAGTCGCAGCTTGCGCGCGCGCACCAGCGGTTGCGCGGATTGCTGGGCGAGGACAAAGGCCTCGCGGAGGAAGCGCCATGCGCCCCGATGTGAGCGAGTGGAGCCCGCGCCTTGCCGCGCTCGCGCAATTCGATCCGCCGCAAGCGGGCTGGACGGCAGTGGTGGCGGCGCGCGATCAGCGCGATGCGCGCGTCTCGCGCCGCCGGCCTTCGATCATCGCGGCAGTCGTGCTCGCCGTCGCGGCGGGCCTCGGCTGGTGGCTGCAGTCGGCACAACGCGCGCTGGCCCCGGCCACGGATCGCGCGGATCTCGAGATTGCGCCCGTCGCGGCCGAGATGCGCGCCGAGAACGACCGGCTCGAATGGATGCTCGCGACGCTGCCGGAACGCCATGCGATGCGCGGCAGCACCGCGTTCACCGTGGCCGAGCTCGAGGACCGGCTCGCACTGCTGGATGATCGCTTGAGCCGCGTTTCCCTCGAGCCGAACGCGCCGGAGCGTGCCGAGCAGTTGTGGCAGGAGCGCGTCGAAGTGATGCATTCGCTGGTCCAGGTTCGTTACGCGAACGCGGTCGGCACATTCTGATTTGACGGAGAAAATGATGAAACGATGGATGGTCGCAATGCTGGCAACAGCGGCGCTCGCGGGTACCGCGAGTCCGGTCATGGCGAAGACCGCAGATGAGGACGACGTGGAGCAGCGCCTGGCGGATGCGCAGCGCCGGCTCGAAGACGCTGCGCGCGAGGTCGCGGAGCTCAGCGGCGAGGCCGCCGGGCCCGGCGCATTCCGGCAATTCGAGTACTTCCTGCCCGGGCCTCGGCGCGCCATGCTCGGCGTGAATCTCGGTGGCGCCGAGCCGAATGGCGGCGGTGTGCGGGTCGAGGGCGTGAGTCCGGGCGGCCCCGCGGCCGAAGCCGGCGTCAAGTCGGGCGACATCATCGTCGCGATCGAAGCGAAACCCGTGACCACCGGCCGCGAACTGGTGCGGGCGATGGAAGCGATCGAGCCGGGCGAAAACGTCGAGCTCGGCCTGCGCCGCGACGGCAAGCCCTTGCAACTCGCGGTCGAAGCGCGTCCGCTCGACAAGATTTTTCTCGCGGGTTCACCGATAGTGCCTCACATCCGCGCGGTGCCCGGCGTACCTGCGCTGCCTCCGCTCGGCGAGCACCGGTTCGATGGCGACATGCACTGGTTGCTCGAAGCGTCGGGCGACGCCGAATTCGTCACGCTGACGCCCGGACTCGGCCGCTACTTCGGCGCCGAAAAGGGGGTTCTGGTGGCGCGCGCTCCGGGAGACTCGACGCTCGGACTCAAGGACGGCGACGTGATCGTCGCGATCGGAGGGCGCGAGCCGCAGAACGGCCGGCACGCGATGCGGATTCTTCGTTCGTACCAGCCGGGCGAAGCGGTCGAGCTCAGGATCCTCCGGGATCGCCGCGCGCAGACACTCAATGCCAGGGTCCCGGAGCGCGAAGCACGCGCTTTCCCGGGTCGCCGCGTCGCTCCGCCACGTCCGCCGGCGCCGCCGGTGCCGCCCGCGGCGGCTGGGGAACCCGCCTCCACCTGAGCGCCGCGATCGCTGTGCTAGTCTGCGCGGCCCATGCGCCGCGCAGATTTTTCGTATCCGCTGCCGCAGGAACTGATCGCCTTGCGGCCGCTGCCAGAACGCTCGGCGAGTCGTCTGCTCTCGCTCGACGGCGCGACCGGCGCCTTGCGCGACCTGCAATTCCGCGACTTCCCGTCATTGCTGCGCCCAGGCGACTTGCTGGTGCTGAACGACACGCGCGTGCTGCCGGCGCGGCTTCTCGGACGCAAGGCGAGCGGGGGAACCTGCGAGCTGCTCCTCGAGCGGATCCTCGACGGCCGCCGAATCCTCGCGCAGGCGCGCGCGAGCAAGGAACTTCGCCCGGGGACGGCGATCAACCTGCCTGCGGGCGCCGTCGCGCAGGTCATTGCGCGCCACGAGGACCTATTTGAGCTCGAACTCGATCGGGACGCGCTGACGTATTTCGAGGCACACGGCAGCGTCCCGCTCCCGCCCTATCTCGCGCGTGCTGCGGACGCCGCGGATCGCGAGCGCTACCAGACCATTTACGCGGACACACCCGGCGCCGTCGCGGCGCCGACGGCGGGCCTGCATTTCGATCGCGCCGCATTGGAAGGCATCGCGCGCCGCGGCGTTGGCATCGAGCGCGTGACCCTGCACGTGGGAGCGGGCACCTTCCAGCCACTGCGCACGGATGATCTCGCGTCGCACCGCATGCATGCGGAGCGCTATCGCGTGCCGGCGGCGACCGTTACGGCGATCGATGAGACAAGACAGCGCGGCGGGCGCGTGATCGCGGTCGGCACGACCGTCGTGCGCGCGCTCGAGACGGCGTCCGCGGGCGGCCGGCTCGAGGCCCGTGAAGGCGAGACGGACATCTTCATCGCGCCCGGCCATCGGTTCCAGGTCGTCGACGCGCTCCTGACCAATTTTCACTTGCCCGAGTCGACCCTGCTGGTGCTGGTCGCGGCGCTCGCCGGGCGGGAGCGGGTGCTCGCCGCTTATCATCATGCGATCGCCGGACGCTACCGGTTCTTCAGCTATGGGGACGCGATGTTCGTGACACCGGATCCCGCGATGCTCCGCCCGCGCGGTATGCGCGCATGAAGTTCGAGCTGCTCGCAAGGGACGGCGCAGCGCGGCGCGGTCGCCTCGGCTTCGCGCGCGGCGACGTCGAGACGCCTGCCTTCATGCCGGTCGGCACCTGCGGAACGGTCAAGGGCGTGACGCCCGAAGAGCTTCTGACGTGCGGCGCCGAGATCATCCTGGCCAATACCTTTCACCTGATGCTGCGCCCCGGCCCGGAAATCGTGCGCGCGCACGGCGGGCTACACGGGATGATGAACTGGTCGCGCCCGATCCTGACCGACTCGGGCGGCTACCAGGTCTTCAGCCTGGCCGCGATGCGAATGTTGACGGAAGAGGGCGTGCGCTTCCGTTCGCCGGTGGACGGCGCGGAGGTGTTCCTGGACCCGGAACGCTCGATGCAGATCCAGCGCGCCCTCGGTTCCGACGTTGCGATGGTATTCGACGAGTGCACGCCGTTCCCGGCAACGGAGAGCGCAGCGCGCACGTCCATGGAACTCTCGCTTCGCTGGTCGGAGCGGAGCCGTCGCGCCTGGGATGCCGAGCCGGGCGAGGGCGCGGTCTTCGGCATCATCCAGGGTGGCATGCACGAAAGGCTTCGCGAGGCCTCGCTCGAGGGACTGGAGAAAATCGGCTTTGACGGGCTGGCGATTGGCGGCCTTTCGGTCGGCGAGCCGCTCGCGGAACGCGAGCGCGTGTTGAAGGCGCTGCTGCCCTCGATGCCGGCCGACAAGCCGCGCTACCTGATGGGCGTCGGCCGGCCCCAGGACCTCGTCGAAGCGGTGGCGGATGGGATCGATCTCTTCGATTGCGTGATCCCGACGCGACATGCGCGCAACGGACACCTGTTCGTTTCCACGGGCGTCATGAACATCCGCAATGCGCGCTACGCGGCCGACACCGGCCCGATCGATCCGGATTGCGCCTGCTACACCTGCCGCGGCTATAGCCGGGCCTACCTGCGGCACCTGGACCGTTGCGGCGAGATGCTCGGCCCGCGGCTCGCGACGCTGCACAATCTGCACTACTACCTGGATCTCATGGCGCGCCTCCGCGCGGCGATCGCGGCTGGCCAGTTCAGCGCGTTTCGCGCCGGCTTTCATGCCGCGCTGCGGGAATCGGCGGAGAGCGAAGAATGAGTCGCGCGTTTCGTGCGGAGCTTTCAGACGCACGAGTGCGTCCGGGCACACTTTCGGGTCATGGGAAATTCCGCTTCTCGGCCCTATGACATATAATCGCGCGCCCTAACCGGGCCGGCGCCGCCGGCCCCCGCAGAGGAAGGACATGGACTTTTTCATCACGCCCGCCCTGGCCCAGTCCGCCACCGGATCGACGGCCGGCACGCTCGGAACGATTCTGCCGCTCGTCCTCATTTTCGTGGTTTTCTATTTCCTGCTGATCCGTCCGCAGACCAAGCGCGCGAAGGAGCATCGCGAACTGGTCAGCAAGCTCGCGGCCGGCGACGAAGTCGTGACCAACGGCGGAATCCTGGGGCGCATCACCGAAGTGGGCGAGAATTTCGCCACGCTCGAGATCGCGCCCCAGGTCGCGATACGGGTGCAGAAAATCCAGATTGCGCAGCTGATGCCGAAAGGCACGTTCAAGGGCGCCTGAGCGTCCCGCGACGGCAACCCGCGTGCAGCGATACCCTTTCTGGAAGGGAGCGTTGTTGTCGGCCATGTTGCTGGCCGCCCTCCTGCTCGCCCTGCCCAACCTCTACGGCGAATCGCCGGCGCTGCAATTGTCGCAGCGCGATCGCGGTGCATTCGACACGGCGTCCGCAGCCGAGATCGGCGGCGTATTGAAGGAAGCCGGAATTCCTCACGAGGATATCTACGTCGACGACGAAGGCCGCCTGTGGGTTCGCTTCGTCAGGGTCGACGACCAGCTGCAAGCTCGTGACGAGATCCAGCGCCGGTTCGAGGGCCAGTATGCAATCGCGTTGACTACCGCTTCGCGCGCGCCGGACTGGCTGAACGCACTCGGTCTGGAACCCATGAGCCTGGGCCTCGACTTGCGCGGGGGCATGCTGCTCGTTTATGAAGTCGACACGGAAGGCGCGGTGGCGCAATTGCTGCAGCGCATGGAACGCGATTTCCGCAAAGTATTGCGCGACGCGCGCATTCCGTACCTGGAAGTCGCCGTGTCGGGCTCGAGCGTCCAGGTAACCCTGCGTGATGCTGCCCAGACCGAGGCGGCGCGCGAGGCACTCCTCGACTACGATCCGCTGCTGACAATCGCCGCGAATAGTGCACCCGGCGTGCTGGTCGCGACGCTGACGGAAACCGAGGTCAGGCAGCGCCAGGATTTCGCGCTCCAGCAGAACATCACCGCGCTCACGAACCGCGTCAACGCGCTCGGCGTCGCAGAAACGGTCGTGCAGCGTCAGGGCCAGAACCGCATCGCCGTGCAGGTGCCGGGCGTGCAGGACGCCTCCGAAGTCGTGCGGCTGCTCGGCAAGGTTGCGACGCTGGAGTTTCGCCTGGTCGATACGGTCAGCAGCCCGCTCGAGGCCGAACGGACCGGCCGCGCGCCGCTCGGAACGAAGCTCTATTACCAGCGCGACGGCACGCCGGTGCTCCTGAAGCGCGATGTGATTGCGACCGGCGAGCAGCTCATCGACGCGTCCTTCGCCCCATCGCAGGGCGAGCCGGCCGTCAGCGTCAGGCTCGACAGCCGCGGCGGCGACGAAATGCTGCGGACGACGCGCGAGAACCTGAACCGGCCGATGGCCGTCGTTTTCATCGAGAAGGAGCGCGAGGAGGTCGAACGCGATGGCCGCACGGTCGTTGTCGACCGTTCGAAAGAGGAGGTCATCAGCGTCGCGACGATCCGCGGCGTATTCTCCAACAATTTCCAGATCACGGGCCTGTCCGCGGCGGAGGGAACTGAGCTTGCCAAGCTGCTGCGAGCCGGAGCGCTCGCGGCGCCGATTGTAATCGTCGAACAGCGAGTGATCGGGCCGAGCGTGGGCCAGGACAACATCGAGGCCGGTGCGCGCGCGTTCATGATCGCGGCAATCGTGCTGTTTGTGTTCATGATCCTCTATTACAAGGTGTTCGGCGTGATCGCGGACATCGTGCTGCTCACGAACGTGGTCTTCATCGTCGCGGTGCTCGGCTTCTTCGACGCGGCGCTGACGCTGCCCGGCATCGCCGGCATCGTGCTGACGGTCGGCACAGCGGTCGACGCGAACATCCTCATCTACGAGCGCATACGCGAAGAAGTCGCGAACGGTGCCTCGCCCTGGGCGGCAATCAACCTGGGTTTCGACAAGGCTTTTTCGGCGATTGCGGACTCGAACGTCACGATGCTGATGTCGGGCGGCGTGCTGTTCCTGTTCGGTTCGGGGCCCGTGCGTGGCTTCGCTGTCACGCTCTGCATCGGCATCGCGACCTCGATGTTCACCGCCCTGATCGGCAGCCGAGCCATCATCCACCTCATTTATGGCCGCCGCCGCCGCATCGAACGGCTGGCGATCTGAGGGCGCGATGGTATTCCTCAAGAAAGTCCCGTCGATCCGTTTCATGGCGCTTCGCCGCTACTGGTACGTGCTCTCGGTGGCGATCGTCCTCGGCTCGATCGCGCTGGTGCTGGCACGCGGACTCAATCTGACGGTGGACTTCACCGGTGGCCTGGTATTCGAGCTCGGCTTCTCCGAGCCGGTGGATCTTGAGCGCGTGCGCGCCGCCCTCGGCGCCGGCGGCATCGAGGACTTCCAGGTCAGGACCTATGGCACGGCAAGCGAGCTTGAAGTGCGGCTGCCGCCCGCTGAAACCGGTGCTGCCGGCGACCAGGCCGCGCGCGTCGTCAGCGCGCTCAGGGCGATCGATCCCGTAGTTGAGCTGCGCCGCACCGAATCCGTGGGTCCGCAGGTGAGCCGCCAGCTCGGCGAACAGGCGGCGCTCGCCGTGCTGATGACGCTGCTCCTGGTGCTCGTCTACATCGCGCTTCGATTCCGCTGGCGATTCGGCGTCGGCTCACTCGTCGCAACGCTGCACGATCCCATCGTAGCGACCGGAGCCATCGCGCTGCTCGGGATTCCTTTCGACCTCAACGTGGTCGCTGCGCTGCTGACGATCCTCGGTTACTCGGTCAACGACACGGTCGTGATCTTCGACCGCATCCGCGAGCGCTTCCGGTCGATGCGCAAGGCGTCGCCCGAGGTGGTGATCGACCGCGCGATCAACGAAACGCTCGGACGCACGATTATCGTCGCCGGCTGCGCATTGAGCTCGGTGATATTTCTCGCGGTGCTCGGCGGCGAAACGCTCCGCGGCTTCGCGGTGGCGCTCGCGATCGGCATCGTGATCGGCACCTATTCATCCGTTTACGTGGCGGGCGCGATCGCGCTCGACCTCGGCGCGTCCGCCCGCGATTTCATGCCGCCGGAGAAGCGCGGCGAGGTCGACGAGCTCCCCTGAGCGCGTCGCAATGGAGGGCAGGTGATCGAGTTCCTGGCCGATCCCGCAGTCTGGATTTCGTTCCTGACGCTGACGCTGCTCGAGATCGTGCTCGGGATCGACAACATCATCTTTCTGTCGATCCTCGTGTCGAAGCTTCCGCCCGAATTGCAGCAGCGGGGCCGGGTCCTCGGCCTCGCCTTCGCGATGATCACCCGGATCGCGCTCCTGTTTTCGATCACCTGGGTCATCCGCCTCACGGCGCCGCTCTTCACCGTGTTCACCGAGGAGATCTCGGGCCGCGACCTGATCCTGTTCTTCGGCGGCCTGTTCCTGCTCGTCAAGAGCGTCACCGAGATCCATGGGGCGCTCGAGGGTGCGGAGGTCGGGCATGGCCGGAATGTCAGGCTTCAGTCCCGGATCATGGCGGTCGTGATCCAGATCGGCCTGATCGACATCGTGTTCTCGCTCGATTCCGTGTTCACGGCGGTGGGGCTCGCGCAGCACATCGAAATCATGGTCGCCGCGATCGTCATCGCGGTGTTCGTGATGATGTTCATGGCGCGGCCGATCAACGAGTTCATCGACCGTCATCCCACGATCAAGATCCTCGCGCTGTCGTTCCTGATCCTGATCGGCGTCGCGCTGATCGGCGAGTCATTCGACTTCGAGATTCCGAAGGGCTACCTGTACTTCGCGATGGCGTTCTCGGTCGGCGTCGAGATGATCAACATCCGCATGCGCAGGCGCGGGAGGCCCGTCGACCTGCGCGGGCCGAGCTTGCCCGCGGACAAACCGGAAAGACGCTGAAGCGGCGGCTCGCTTGCCGTGCCGGGCGGGCTGGCTCGCCCGCACGCGATCAGACGCGCCTGCTACCGAGAGCTAGGAGTTGAGCTTGCTGTGCCGGCGGCTGTAGCCGAAATAGATCGCGAATCCAATCACGATCCAGCCGCTCATCCAGCGCCAGTTGGCCATGAACGCCGGGAAGAACAGGTAGAGGCAGGACGCGGCGCCAAGGAGGCAGACGAGCGGCGCCGCCGGCACGCGGAAGGCGCGCGGCAGGTCGGGGCGCGTGCGGCGCAGGATCAGTACGCCGATGCAGACCGTCGCGAACGCGAGCAGCGTGCCCATCGACACCAGGTCACCGAGCACCCCGATCGGCAGCAGGCCCGCGAGGATCACGGCGGTGACGCCGACGATCACGGTGCCGACGTGCGGCGTGCGGTACTCGGGATGGATGCGTCCGAAGAGGGGCGGGATCAGTCCATCGCGCGCCATCGTATAGAAGATCCGCGGCTGGCCCAGCATCATGACGAGGATCACCGACGTGAGCCCCGCGATCGCGCCGATCTCGACGATGGACTTGAGCCACAGCAGGCTCGGGTAAGTTTCGAGCGCGGTGGCGACGGGCCTCGGCGTGCCGAGCAGGTTGAACGGCATGATGCCGGTCATCACGGCCGACATGGCAATGTAGATCAGCGTACAGATGAAGAGCGACCCGAGGATTCCGATCGGCATGTCGCGTTGCGGATTCTTTGCCTCCTGCGCCGCGGTCGAGACCGCGTCGAATCCGATATAGGCAAAGAACACGACGCTCGCGCCCCGCACCACGCCGTCGAAGCCGAAGCGCCCTGGGCCCTCCGGCTCCGGGATGAACGGCGTCCAGTTGTCGGGATTCACGTATTGGAGCGTGAACGCCATGAAGAGCAGGATCACGCCCACCTTGATCAAGACGATGATCGCGTTGACGGTCGCCGATTGCGTGATGCCGCGATAGCAAAGCGCGGCGACCGCGACGACGATCGCAACCGCCGGCATGTTGATCAATGCGCCTGTCGGCACCAGGCGGCCTTCGACGACGTTGAGCGGCGCATTGGTGAGTGCCGCGGGCAGGCTCAGCGAAACGCCGGCAGCGTCGCCGATCGAATCGAGCAGACCGGTGAAATATCCCGACCAGCCGACGGCCACCGTCGCGGCGGCAAAGGTGTACTCGAGGACCAGGTTCCAGCCGATGAACCAGGCGACCAGCTCGCCAAGCGTGGCGTAGGCATAGGAGTAGGCGCTGCCGGAAACCGGCAGCATGGCGGCGAATTCTGCGTAGCAGAGGCCGGCAAAGGCGCAGGCGATTCCGGCCATGACGAAGCTCAGGATGATCGCCGGGCCCGCGTAGTTGGCGGCGGCATTGCCGGTCATCACGAAGATGCCGGCGCCGATCACCGCGCCGATGCCGAGCAGCACGAGGTGGCGCGCGGTCAGCGCTCGCTTCAGCGTCACCTCTCCGGCCGTCACGGCTTCGGCTTGCATCGCCGCCGCGACCGGCTGGGTGCGAAACAGACTCATGCGCGATCCCCCCTGCAAAACCGTAGCGGACTCTAACCCAGGCCTCTATCGATTGCGAGGGAGACCGCCGCACTCATTTGCGAAGTTCGTCGTCGAGGAAGGGCGCGAACAAATCGACGAGCGCCGCATAAACTTTCGGGGAACCAGCTACCAGATTGCCGCCGTCCCGGTACTCGCCGCCGGCCAGGGTGCCGACGAGTCCGCCGGCCTCGGAGATGAGCAGAATGCCCGCCGCCGTGTCCCAGGGCGAGAGGCCGACTTCCCAGAATCCGTCGAGGCGTCCCGCCGCGACGTAGGCAAGGTCGAGAGATGCGGCACCGGGGCGGCGAACGCCCGCGGTCGTGTCCATGACGCGCTCGAGCATCGCGAGGTAGGGCTTGAGCCAGCGGCGGTTCTCGCGATACGGAAACCCGGTGCCGATCAGCGCGCCCTCGAGTCCTGGCCGTTGCGACACGCGGAGCCGCCGGCCGTCGAGCTGCGCGCCTTCGCCGCGCGCTGCAGTGAACAGCTCGCCGCGGAGCGGATCGAGCACGACCCCGATTTCCGCGCGATCTCGGTGCCGGCATGCGACCGAAACCGCAAACTGGGGGAACCCGTGCAGGAAGTTGGTCGTGCCGTCGAGCGGGTCGATGACCCACGTGTATTCGTCGCCGCTCTGCCGGCCGCTTTCCTCGGCGAGGAAGCCGTGCGATGGATAGGACTTCCTGATGGCCGCGATCAGCGCCTGCTCGGCCGCGCGATCGACTTCGCTCACGAAATCGTTGCGACTCTTCTCGCTGACGGTGACTCCGCCGACGCGATCCAGATTGCGGACGATCGTCTCGCCCGCGCGGCGCGCGGCGCCGACCGCGATGTTGACCAGGGGATGCATGACTTAGAATACCAGCAACCCTCCTGGAATCGCGATGTCCGCCGCCATACGTATCGTGCTCGTCGACACCAGCCATCCCGGCAACATCGGCGCCAGTGCGCGCGCGATGAAGAACATGGGGCTTGATTCGCTCGTCCTCGTGCGGCCGCAGTCGTATCCGGATCCCGCCGAC
>JBOHZO010000027.1:0-11317 GCA_050738555.1 Steroidobacteraceae bacterium
CCTTCAGCTTGATCAGGTCGAGGTCGTTCGTCAGTTCATTCGCATGCCGGAATTCGTCCGGACCGATGAACATCGTGCCTCCCGTCGGCGTCGCGATCTGCATCTCGGCGAACTCAGTGCCCTGCAGCGAAATCTGGCCCGTCTCCACTTCCTTGCGCGCCGCCTTGAACTCGGTCGAAAAGTACTCGTTCCAGTCGGAAAAGAGCTGGAGCGACGTCGATTCCAGCAGGATCGGGCGGTTGTACCAGTTCGACGGCGCCGAGACCCGGTTCTGCGAAGTGCTGTTGTTCGACGTGATGACCGCGTTGCCCTCGGTGCGCTGGAAGGCGAGCGTCGCGCGGTGGGAGTCGTTAATGTTCCAGTCGAGCTTGGCGAGAATTTTTTCGTCGTCCTCGGGAAGCGTCGAAAGCCGCTCGCCGACATCGAAACCGTAGACGCTCTGCGCGATCGCCGCGATCTGGTCGTACTCGGCCTGGGTCACGCCTTCGATCTGGACCGGGAAG
The DNA here is from genome assembly GCA_050738555.1 of Steroidobacteraceae bacterium. Classification (GTDB taxonomy): domain Bacteria; phylum Pseudomonadota; class Gammaproteobacteria; order Steroidobacterales; family Steroidobacteraceae; genus SCUD01. Next base: position 504 of record JBOHZO010000027.1, read on the forward strand.
CTCGATCCCGCCGGCCCGAAGTCCTGCGGCGCGATGCGGTCGAGCGTCTCGTATGACACGAAGAAGAACAGGCGGTCCCTGATGATCGGGCCGCCGAGCGTGCCGCCGTAGGTTTCCTCCTCGAATGTGAAGTCGAGGTCCTGGTCCTTGCTCTCGTCGCCGACGAGGCTGTCGTCGCCCTTGTAATAGAACGCCGAGCCGCCGAATTCGTTGGTGCCCGACTTGGTCACGACGTTGATCGTCGACCCGCGGAAGTGCGAGTACTCGACCGAGAACGGCGCGGAAAGGATGGAGACCGCCTCGATCGCGTCCACTGACAGCGGACTCCGCGTCGTGGGATAGCCGTTGTTGTTTAGGCCGAAGTCGTCGCTCTGGCGCACGCCGTCGATGGTGATCGAGTTGTAGCGGTTATTGACACCGGCGACCTCGAGCGCATCGACGTTCGTCGGATCGATCCAAGCCTTCGGGTCGATGCGCACGACGTCCTTGATGTCGCGGCTGATGGACGGGAGCGCGCGCACGTCCTGGGAGCCGAAGCGGCTGCCCGCCCCGATCGTCACGTCGCGCTCGGCTAGCCCCACCACTTCGACCCCGGTGAGCTGGGCGATCGGCTGCGCGACCAGCGTCACCGACGTGCGCTCCGCAAGCCGCGTGTACAGGTCCTCGACGATGGCTTCCTGCATGCCTTCGGCCCGCGCCGTGACGCGATAAGGACCGCCGACGCGCAGTCCGGTCGCGGTGAATTGCCCGCTATCGGTCGTGGTCGACGACGTCGAGGTGCCGGACGGCACGTGCACGATCGACACTGCCGCGCCAGGGATCGGCTGTCCGTCCGCGCCGACGACGAATCCATTCAGTTGCGCTGTGGTTTCCTGCGCCATCGCCAGCGGCGCGGCCAGCGCGACGGCGAGACCTGCCCCCATTGCGACGGCAGGCGCGGAAAGAATCGACGAGACGGCGGCGGCGAAACGGACCGAGCGGCGACGGTCGAACATGGCTCTGGCTCCCCTTAGTTCCACGGACGCAACAGACACCGGCATTGCAGTAGCAGCAAGATACTGCCGGAATGTTACAACCTGGCGGCGTCATATTGCGACTTGAAATTGACCTGTTGCGTGGCCTCCACACCTGCCCAATCGCGGCCGCAGGAATCTGAGCCGCGATTCCAGCAGCGACAACGGCTTGGCCCGACTTCCTCGGCGCCGGTTCAGGACGTGAGCGCTCAGGCGGAGCCCGCGAGTCTCTCGGCCGCCTTCTCCGCGATCATGATCGTGGGCGCGTTGATGTTTCCGCCGACGAGCGTCGGCATGATCGACGCGTCGACGACCGATAGGCCCTCCAGCCCGTGGACCCGGAGCGCCGGATCGACGACTGCCATCGCGTCATGGCCCATGCGGCAGGTTCCGACCGGGTGATAGATCGTGTCGGCGCGCCGGCGGATGCGCGCGACGAGCGCCTCGTCGCTCTGGCCGTCCGCAAAGAGCTCCGCGCCGCGATGCGGCGCGAGCGATGCGCCTTCCATGATCTCGCGCGCGCGCTTGACCCCGGCAAGCAGCGTCTCGAGATCTGCATCGACGTCGAGATAGTTCGGATCGATGCGCGGCGGATCGTTCGGATCAGCCGAGCGGAGCCGCACGCTGCCGCGGCTGAGGGGGCGCAACACCGCCACGTGGCAAGTGATTCCATAGCCGTGATGCAGGCGGCGCGCGTGGTCGTCCACGAGCCCGTTGACGAAATGGAGCTGGATGTCCGGCCGCTCAAGCCCGGCACGCGTGCGCAAGAACGCGCCGGCCTCGGCGAAATTCGTCGTCAGCAGGCCCTTGCCGCGGCAATGCCATTGAAAATAGCCCGGCACGGCGCGCAGCGCCGTGCCAAGCGTGATGCCCATCAGGGTACGGTCCGACGATTGATACACGAGCCCAAGATCGACGTGATCGACGAGATTCGCGCCGACGCCGGGGAGCTCGTGCAGCAAGGCGATGCGGTGCCGTTCCAGTTCCTCGCGCGGACCGACACCGGACAGAAGCAGCAGTTGAGGCGATCCGAACACGCCGGCCGAGATGAAGATCTCGCGGCGCGCGTCGATGCGGGCCGCACCCCGATCGATCTCGACACCGGCGGCGCGGCGCCCCTCGAACAGCAGGCGCGTGGCCCGCCGCCTGGTCAGGATCGTCAGGTTGGGACGCTGCAACACCGGACGCAGGAATGCGACCGCCGCGCTGCAGCGGCGGCCACGCCGCTGCGTGACCTGATAAAGCCCCGCACCTTCCTGCGTCGCGCCGTTGAAATCGCGATTCGGCGGCAAGCCGGAGCGGATCGCGGATTCGACGAAGGCGTGGGAGGCCGCCACCGGGCTCGCGAGATCCGCAACCGTCAGTTCGCCGCCGACCCCATGATAATGGTCCGCGCCGCGCTCCTGGTCTTCCGAACGGCAGAAAACGGGCAGTACCTCGTCGTAGCACCAGCCGGGATTGCCGAGCGCCGCCCAATCGTCGTAGTCGCCGCGATGGCCGCGCATATAGATCATCGCGTTGATCGAGCTCGAGCCGCCGAGCGTGCGCCCGCGCGGCTGGTATCCGCGCCGGCCATTGAGCCCTGCCTGCGGCTCGGTCTGGTAGGCCCAGTTCATGTGCCGCGTCGGCAAGGTGCCGAGCAAGCCCGCCGGGATGTGGATCAACGGCGAACGATCGCGCGGCCCGGCCTCGACCAGGCAGACGCTCCGCGCCGGGTCGGCACTCAGGCGATTGGCGAGCACGCAACCCGCGGATCCGGCACCGACGATCACGTAATCGAACATCGGACCACAGCTTGCCGCCGGTGCTGCCGAATGCAAGAGTGGCGTCAGATGCCTTCCGCGACCGCCGAACTCCTCCCGCACCCCGCGATCCCGGACGATGCCATACGGCGCATCGGTGTCGCGATCGGCGGGACTACGACGGCTGGTGAATTGCGCATTTGTTTTCGCGTCGAGGGCGACATCGAACGATTGCGGCTGCCCGGTGAACAACCCGCGCTTCGCAGCGACGGTCTCTGGCAACATAGTTGCTTCGAAGCCTTCCTCCGGGCCGATGCCAGCGACAGCTACTACGAGTTCAACTTTTCGGCGTCCGGCGCCTGGGCGGCGTACCGTTTCTCCGGCCGCCGCGCAGGCCGGGAGTCGCCCGCGATGCCCGCCCCGTGGATCGACTTCCGGCGCAGCGGCGACGCCTGCGACGTGAGCGCGGTCATTTCACTCGCCGCCTTGCCCGAACTCGCGCGTTCGCCGGTCTTGCAGGCAGGGCTCGCCGCGATTGGCGAGGATCAGGACGGGCGGCTCTCGTACTGGGCGCTCGCGCATAACGCAGCGCAGCCGGATTTTCACGACCCGGAGACTTTCACACTGCGGGTGGCGCGATGAAATTCGGAATCGACCGGCTGCTCCTCGATCGGGCCGTCCGCAAGCCGCTCGACGGCCGGCGCGTCGCGTTGCTGGCGCATCCCGCGTCCGTCACGGCGGATCTCACGCATACCCTCGACGCACTCGCCGCGCACGAGGATTTCCGCCTGACTGCCGCCTTCGGCCCGCAGCACGGATTGCGCGGCGACAAGCAGGACAACATGGTCGAGACGGCGGACGACACCGATCCGACATACGGCATCCCGGTGTTCAGCCTGTACGGCAAAGTGCGCCGCCCGACGCCGGAGATGATGGAGGCGTTCGACGTGCTGCTCGTGGACCTGCAAGACCTCGGCTGCCGCGTCTATACCTTCGTCACGACGCTGCGTAACGTGCTCGAGGCCGCGGCGCGCGCGGGCAAGGCCGTCTGGGTGCTCGACCGCCCGAATCCCATCGGCCGTCCGGTCGAGGGATTGCTGCTAAAGAGCGGCTGGGAAAGTTTCGTCGGCGCGGGCCCGATGCCGATGCGCCACGGGCGCACGCTCGGCGAGCTCGGCGAATGGCTCGTGCGCCATCTGAAGCTCGACGTCGAATACCAGCACGTCGCGATGGAAGCCTGGCATCCGGCGCAGTCGCCCGGCTATGGCTGGCCGCAGGGCGAGCGCGCGTGGATCAACCCGAGTCCGAATGCGCCGAGCGTTTCCATGGCGCGCTGTTACCCCGGCACGGTGATGGTCGAAGGCACGACGCTGTCGGAAGGCCGCGGCACGACGCGCCCGCTCGAGCTCTTCGGCGCGCCCGGCATCGACCCGGACAAGCTGCTCGCCAACATGCGGGCATTGGCGCCGGACTGGCTCGCGGGCTGCCGTCTGCGGCCCTGCTGGTTCGAGCCGACGTTTCACAAACACGTCGGCAAGCTCTGCGCGGGACTCCAGATCCACGTCGACGATCCGGGCTACAACCACTCCAGGTTCAGGCCGTGGCGGCTCATGGCGCTCGCGTTCAAAGCCATCCGCGCGATCGCACCGCAATATCCGCTGTGGCGCGAATTTCCGTACGAATACGAGACGACCCGACTCGCGATCGATCTCATCAACGGCGGGCCAACGCTACGCGAATGGGTGGACGACCCGGAGGGAACGCCGGCCGACCTCGACGAGCTCGCGCGGCGCGACGAGAAGGAATGGCAGTCTAAGGAGTAAGCCAATCCCGGCTACTGCGGTCGCGATTCCGTCTCGGACGATAGGCGTTGTGATGTGTCGGCGAACTCCATGACTGTCTCCTCCCGCAGGAGCCGCTCGACAAGCAGTCGCGTGTGCAGCACCACGTAGATCCGCCAGCTGATCAGCACGATGTCGTAGATCATCAGCAGTCGCTGCCCCAGGCCCGGCAAAAAGCCGCGCTTTCTCTCCTTGATGATCTGGCTCAAGCCGTGCAGGACGGCGAAACCCATTCTCTGCCCAAGATGCTTGGCGAAGAAGTTGAGCGCGATCTCGATCTGGAAGTTCTTCTTGTACGTAATCGGCACATGATTCCACAGCGTTTTGGTCAGCACGCGCTCACCGCCCAGAATCGGCGTGAAATGCAACAAGCGGTTGGCCCAGTATGTCTTTCGGCCACGAACGCCGACGAACATGCCGTAGTCGCCCGACGTCACGGCCGTGACGATCTGAGTGACTCTTTCCGGCGTCAACCCGATGACGTCCGCGTCGCAGAAGAAGAGGATCTCATGCTGCGCCGCACGCACGCCGAGCGACATCGCGGATGCCTTGCCGCCGTTCTTCGGCATTGAAATGACCGTGACGCCCCTGGATCGTGCGCGTTCCGCGGTATCGTCGGTTGAGCCATCGTCAACTACGATGATTTCGCCGATCAAAGGATGACCGAGCAGCGGCTCGATCACGCCGCAGATCGTCTCGCGCTCGTTATGCGCAGGAATGATCGCGGAGATCATTTACAACCAGCGCGCCTTCCGCAGGCGATAGAAAAGCCACGCGTCGATCGCCGCCATCAGGACGATCGTGAACAGGTAGCCGAAGCGCCAGCGCAGCTCCGGCATCAAGTCGAAGTTCATGCCGTAAATGCCCGCGATCATTGTCGGCACGGCGACGAGCGCCGCATAGGCCGCCAGCCGCTTCATGGTCTCGTTCTCCTGCAAGGTGATCATCGACAGATTGACCGAGATCGCCGTCGCCACCGAATCGCGCACCGACTCGATCGTGTGGTTCAGGCGCTGCAGGTGATCGTAGACGTCGCGTGATGAGCATGGATCGCTCCCGGCCGGCAATCGCCGAGTCCCGGCGCATTGTAAAGAAATTAGCCGCGACCGAGGCCCTGAAACACCGCCTTGATGATCCGGTTGAAACGCGAGGGCTCGAACGCCCCTTCGACCCAGCGGTTCGTCACGTAGCTCACCGACATCCGCTCGTCCAGATCGGCGAGTCCAAGCAGCCCGCCATTGCCGACCCAGAATGCCAGCCTGTGGCGCAGTGGATTGGGAACAATGGCGTGCTCGAGCGCGAAGCCCATTCCCCATTTCGTCGCGACGCCGAATACGAGATCGACGCCGTTTGACTGCGGTTCCAGCGCGCGCTCGCGGACCGTGTCCGAGAGAAGGCGGAAACCGTTCGCTTCGCCGCAGGCCAGCACGGAATGGATCGTCGCAATGGATCTGGCATTGCCGTGACCGTCGACGGCACCGACCTCGGCCCGGCGCCACTCGATCGCGCGAGGTGTCGCGGCGCGGCGTCTCGTCGACCGCAAAGAGCACGACCGCCCCTGCCGCGTCGACCTCGACGGGCACGATCTCGTTCTCGAACTTTCCCTCGTCGATCGCCGCGACGGCACGCCGGTGCGACTCGTACGATTAGGCGTCGAGCTGCTCTCGCGTGAGGCTCCACTCTTCCGCGATTACCTCCGCCGAGATCCCTTGGGGGACGATGGGCCAGCGCTCGCCGATCTTCTCGTTGACGGCCCCCAGCCGGCGTCTCCGAGGTTGGACCCCATCGGCACGCGGGTCATGTGCTCGACACCCGCTGCCACGACGACGTCCAAGTGCCCGGCGTGGACCGCCGACGCGCCGCGGAACCGAAGAGCGCGATTGCACCGGCACCGAGCCCGCCCTGGAGGATTGCGCGGCGCGAAAAACGATTCCGGCTGTTGGCCTTCGGCTTGCTCCGTTGAAATGAATGCAAATACTCTGCCGATATCGGGGCAAAAAAATAGCCACCGACGTTCTCGTCGGGGGCTTTGGTTGGGATCCTGGCAGTGACCTACTCTCACCTGGCCTACGGCCAAACTACCATCGGCGCAGAGCGTTTTCACTTTCGGGTCCGGAATGGGATCGGGTGGCTCCCACCCGCTATGACCGCCAGGAAAACTGTCGCCCGCGCCGAGGACAGCTAGCGGCGGTTGCGCGAGGTCCTCCTCCACCGCCGCTGAGCCGCCGGGCTTCGTGCCGCATGCCTTACACTGCCCGCATGGATGGCTCGCAGGTTCGCCTTGAGCGGCTCTGCAAGACCTATCGTCACGATGGGCTCGGGCCGATGGTGCTCGACAACGTCGATGCGGCCTTCCGGCGCGGCGAGTTCGTGGTGCTCGTAGGCCGCAGCGGCTCGGGCAAATCGACGCTACTGAATCTGATCGGCGGCATCGATTCGCCGAGCGCCGGCGAAGTCTACATCGACGGCGTCGCGCTGTCGGTGCTCGATGAAACGGGCCGCGCTCTGCTGCGCCGGCGCCGGATCGGCTTCATCTTTCAGTTCTACAACCTGATTCCGACCCTCACGGTAGCGGAAAACCTGCTGTTGCCGCTCGAGCTCAACGGCATTCGCGGCGCGAAGGCCCTGACGCGGGTCGGGCGTCTGCTCGCGGATGTGTCGCTGGCCGATTGCGATGCCCGCTTTCCCGAAGAACTTTCCGGCGGGGAACAACAGCGGGTCGCGATCGCGCGCGCGCTGGTCCACGAGCCCGACATCGTGCTGGCTGATGAACCGACCGGCAACCTGGACCTGGAGACCGCGACCGAGGTGATCCGCATGCTCGATCGCCTGTGCCGCGAAGCGGACACGACGCTCGTCATGGCAACCCACAGCCGCGAGGTGATTGGGCTCGCGGACCGGGTGCTGGCGATCCGCAACGCGCAGCTCGCGGAGGAGGTACCTTGAGCAGGCTGATCATGCGCGCGAGCCGTCGCTTCCTGCTGCGCCATCCGGGTCAGCTCGGGCTCGCCGTTGCAGGCATCACGCTCGGTGTCGCAGTGGTTGTCGGCGTAGACCTCGCGAACGACAATGCCCGGCGCGCCTTCGAGATTTCAGTCGACCTGGTCGGCGGCCGCAGTACTCACCAGCTCGTCGGTGTGCGCGGCACATTGCCCGAAGCGCTGTATGCAAGGCTGCGCGCCGAATTCGGAATTCACCGCGCGGCACCCGTGATCGAGTCGCGGATCCGGCTGCCGGGAATTCCCGAACGGCCATTTACGCTGCTGGGCCTCGACCCGCTGTCGGAGGCCCCATTTCGCGACTCCCTGTCCACGGGCAGCGCCTCCGCGGACCTGCTGCGGCTGATGACCGTGCCTGCGACCGTGGTCCTGCCACGCGTGCTAGCCGAGCGGCTACAGGTACTGCCGGGAGACCGGTTCGACGTCATAGCCGCCGGGCGCGAGCGCTCGGTGGAAGTCGTCGACATCGTCGATTTCGACGCCGCGAGACAGGAGCTCGCCGCGACCCTGGTGTTCGCCGACATTGCGACGGCCCAGGAGCTGCTGGCGCTGCCGGGGCTCATCTCGCGCATCGATCTAATCCTAGGCCCTGACGAGACCGCGCGCCTGGCCCAGGCCGACCTCGACGGCGCAATCCTCGTCGAAGCCGCGGCTCAGGATGCCGCGCTGGTCGGGATGACGCAGGCGTTTCGCGTCAATTTGAGTGCATTGAGCCTGCTGGCGTTGGTGGTCGGCATGTTCCTGATCTACGCGACGTTCTCGTTCCTCGTCGTGCAGCGCCGGCAGCAGATCGGCATCGAGCGCGCGCTTGGCGTCACGCATCGCCAGTTGTTCGCCATGATGCTGGTCGAAGCCTTCCTGCTCGGCGCCGCCGGGACGGCTGCCGGCCTGCTGCTCGGCAGCTGGCTCGGCGATGGCCTCGTCGCACTTGTGCTGCGGACAATCGAGGACCTCTACTTCAGCCAGCAGGTCGCGGCAGTGCCCGCGGACCCCTGGATCTACGTGAAAGGCGCCGGCATCGGCGTCGGCGCCACCTTGCTGGCCGCGTTCGCTCCGGCGCTCGAGGCCGCGCGCATGCCGCCCCGTGCCGTGATGAGTCGCGCGGAACTCGAAAGGCGTACTCGGCGACGGCTACCCAGGCTGGTGCTCGCCGGCCTTGCCTGCGCGGGACTCTCGGTCGCCCTGCTCGCAATCGCAACAACAGATCTCATCATCGCGTTTGCCGGGCTGTTCTGTGTCATCGCTTCAGCCGCACTCTTCACCCCCGCCGCGACTGTCCTGCTGCTGCGCGTCCTCGAGCGGCCCGCCGCTTGGCTCGGCCACCTGCCCGGGCGCCTTGCTGCCCGCGGCGCCGGGGCGTCGTTGAGCCGGACCGACGTGGCGGTCGTCGCGTTGTCCATCGCGGTCGCGACCGTGATCGGCGTCGACGTGATGATCGGGAGCTTCCGCGCGAGCGTCGAAGCCTGGCTGGACGATACCCTGCAGTCGGACTTCTATCTGCGGATCGAGCCGGGCGTACCGGCGCAGTCGAGCGATGCATTGTCACCGGCCGCAATCGACTACCTCGCCTCAGTGCCGGGCGTGGAGGGTTTGAGCCTCTCGCGCTGGCTGCGCCTCCCGGCCGCCGCCGGCACGATCCAGCTGCGCGCGATCGAACCCGGGCCTCGCGGTTGGGGAATCTCGATCATCGAGGGCGATCCGGATGCGGCCTGGGATGCATTCGCAACCCGAGGCGCCGTCGTCGTCTCGGAGCCATTCGCCCGCAGGAATGCCGTCCGTGTCGGCGACTTGCTCGAGTTGCCGGCCGCCACGGGTCCGATGGAGTTCCCAGTCGCGGGCGTGTTTCGCGACTACAGCAGCGATCGCGGCGCTGTGATGATGCGGCTCGGCACCTACCGGAAGCATTGGCGCGACGAGAATCTATCCGGCGTTGGCGTTTACGTGGATCCACGCGCGGATGCGGCCCCGGTTCGGCGCGCACTGGAAAGCCACGCCGCATCCAGTCTCGACTTGCAGTTTGGGGCGAGCGGCGAGCTGAGGGCCGCGTCCCTGCAGATCTTCGAACGGACCTTCACGATCACGACCGTGTTGCGCTGGCTCGCCGGGCTCGTGGCGTTCTTCGGCATCCTGAGCGCGTTGTCCGCCCTTGCGCTCGAACGGGCGCGCGAAATCGCGGTGCTGCGCGCGATCGGCTTCGCGCCGGCCCAGTTGCATGGCCTCGTGCTGGCGCAGACCGGTCTTCTGGGGCTCGCGAGCGGGCTGATCGCGATTCCGGTCGGCCTCGCCCTGGCGGCACTGCTCGTATTCGTCATCAACGAGCGTGCGTTCGGCTGGAGCATGGCCTTGCAGGTCCAGCCGGGAGTATTCGTCGGCGGCCTGCTGTTGGCGCTCGCCGCCGCGCTGCTCGCCGGTCTCCTGCCCGCACTGCGGATGACACGCGCGCCGCTCGCGGCCGCGCTGCGGGACGAGTAGATGCGCGGTTCCCTGATCCTCGCACTCGCCTGCTTGTCGGCCGCGGCAGCGGGCCAAGTCAAGGTCACCGATTTCCTCGGCACCGGCCGGCTGACCGGTTATGCGATTGCCGACCGGCCGCGCGCATTCGAGTTCCCGGCGGATCATGGTGCGCATCCGGAGTACCGCAGAGAGTGGTGGTATTTCACGGGCAATCTTGCCGCCGAGGGCGGGCGGCATTTCGGCTTCCAGCTGACGTTCTTTCGATTCGCGCTCACGCCGCATCCTGTCGAACGCGAGTCGGCCTGGGCCGCGGACCAGGCGTGGATGGCCCATTTCACGTTGACCGATACGGCCGACGCACGCTTTCACGCCGCGGAGCGTCTCGGTCGGGGTGCGTTGGGCATCGCCGGGGCGACTGCCGTTCCGTTTCGTGTATGGCTCGATGACTGGCAAACAGTCAGTCTGTCACCGGATCGCGGCTTTTTTCCGCTGCGCCTGGAGGCCCGGCACGACCTTGCCGCGCTCGAGCTGGAGCTTTCGGCGATCAAGCCGCTTGTGCTTCAGGGACAGAACGGCTGGGACCGCAAGGGACCGGAACCGGGCAATGCGTCCTACTACTACGCGTTTACGCGGCTCGCCGCGCGGGGAATGGTGGTGATCGGCGACAAAAGATACTCAGTCGAAGGCGCGGCCTGGATGGATCGGGAATGGAGCAGCAACGCGCTCGGCGAGGATCTCGAAGGCTGGGACTGGATCTCGCTGCAA
>JBOHZO010000028.1:0-4248 GCA_050738555.1 Steroidobacteraceae bacterium
CGCCGACTGGCCGCAGGCGGAACTCGCGCGCGTGCGCGCCCTCGCGACTTCGGGGAAGGACGCGGAAGCGCTGGAACGGTCGGCGGAGCTCGCCGCCGGCGGCGATCCGTTTTCGCGCATCAGTCACGCGTGGCTGCTGCTCGGTCAGGAGCGCCGCGACGAGGCCGTCGCCTTGTTCGAGGAGATTCGCCGCGCAGGCTCGCCAGCTGCGGGCGATGCGCTCGCCGCACTCGCCGCGGTCGCGATCGACGAGCGCCGCCTCGACGACGCCGCGAAACTCCTTGACGACGCGGCGCGCGATCCGCAGCGGGCCGAAACACTCGCCTGGCACCTGGGACGCGTCGCGGAGGAACGCGGCGATACCGCGAATGCGGCGCGCCGGTACCAGGACATCGATTCCGGCGTTCGCGCCGTCTCGGCGCAGCTTCGCGCGTACCGGCTGCTGCGCGATCTCGGCGCCGGGGAGCTCGCGGAAGTGCTCATCGACGAATTTCTCGCATCCGCACCCTCCGAAACGGGCGACGTGGTCGCGGGTATCGCCGCGATTCTCGTCGAGGAAGGCCGCGGCGACGAGGCGATCGCGCTCATCGACCGGGCATTCGCGCTCATGCCCGACGACGGCCTGCTGCTGGCCCGGGGTTTCCTGTACGAGCGGCTCGACCGCGTGCCGGAGGCGATCGCCGACTTGCGCAAGGTGGCGGCACGCCGGCCGAACGACCCGATGGCGCAGAACGCGCTCGGCTATACGCTTGTCGATCGGACCCGCTCCGTGGAAGAGGGCTATCGGCTGATCGACCGGGCGCTCGCCGCGAAGCCGGACAGCTACGCGATCCAGGACTCGAAGGGCTGGGCCCTCGTGCAGATGGGAAGGCTCGAAGAGGGCAAGGGCTGGCTGGAGACCGCCTGGCAGCGTTCTGAAGATCCCGAGGTTGCCGCGCATCTCGGCGAGACGCTGTGGCGAATGGGGCGCGAGGCGGAAGCGCGCCGGCTCTGGGACGAAGCGCTCGCCGCGAATCCCGACAGCCCGCCGTTAAAGCGCGCGATCGAGCGCCACCCGAAGTGAATATCCGTCTTGCCGCCGCCGCCGTGGCGCTTCTTGCCAGCGGCTGCGCAACCATCCCCGAGCCCGGCCTGCCGGGCGACTGGCCCGCGCGCCGGGATGCGCTGCAGTCGCTCGACGACTGGAGTCTGAGCGGCCGCATCGCGGTCGCAGCCCGCTCCGAGGGATTCTCCGGCGGATTCACCTGGCAGCAGCGCGGCGAGGCGGCAGATATTGCGCTCCGCGGACCGATGGGCGGGGCCGCGATCCTGATCCACGTCGAAGGCGGTGCAGTCGTCGTCACGGACGAGCGCGGCGCGACCCATGGCGGCGAAGACGCGCAGCGATTCATCGCGGAGAACTTCGGCTCGGGCTCCCCGCTCCCGATCGCGGAAATGCGATACTGGCTGGTCGGCGCGCCGGCGCCGGGTTCGCCACACCAGGAAGCCCTCGGCGAGGACCAGCGCCTCGCGACGCTGCACCAGTCGGGATGGCAGGTTCGTTACGATCGTTACGGGACTGTCGACAAGCTCGCGCTGCCAGAGCGCATCGAGCTCACGACCGAGGGACTTCGCCTGCGCGTCGCGGTCGCGGATTGGCGCATCGAGCCATGACCGGCGCGGTGTGGCCGGCGCCGGCCAAGCTCAATCTGTTCCTGCACGTCGTCGGCCGCCGCGCGGATGGTTACCACGACATCCAGACGGTTTATCAATTGATCGATCTCGAAGACCGCCTGTCGTTCGCGCCGCGGGACGACGGCCGGATCCGCCGGATCGAAGGACCTGCGGAGCTGCCGGAAGCCGAGGATCTTTGCCTTCGCGCTGCCGAGCGGCTGCAAGCCGCAAGTGGCATCGGGAAGGGCGCCGATATCCGGCTCGACAAGCGCATTCCCATCCAGGGCGGACTCGGCGGCGGTAGCTCCGATGCGGCGACGACGCTCGTCGCACTCAATGAAATCTGGGGCCTCCGCTTCGACCCGGCCGAGCTCGCCGCGGTCGGCCTGGAACTCGGCGCCGACGTTCCCCTTTTCATTCATGGCCATAGCGCCTGGGGCGAGGGGATAGGCGAGCGCCTGACACCCCTGGAACTCGGAGAGCGGTACTACGCCATCGTCTTTCCGGGGGTCGGGGTCAGCACGGCTTCAGTGTTTCAGGCATCTGAATTGACAAGGAAAACCCCCAAGACGACAATTCGCGGCTTCCTGAAGGCAGGTGGACACAACGATTGCGAGCCGGTCGTCACCGGGCGCAGTCCCGCCGTGGCGAAAGCGCTGGCCTGGCTCGCGGCACGAAGCCCGGCGCGCCTGACTGGCACCGGCAGTTGCGTGTTCGCGGGATTTGCCGATCGCGGCGCGGCCGAGGCCGCGCTCGCGGGTCTGCCGGCAGGCTGGCGCGGGTTCGTGGCCCGGGGGCTCGACCGGTCGCCACTGCAGGAACGCCTGGCGGCGGAACGATCCCGCGGAAGCGGGGAGATTTGAAACTGGGGTGTCGCCAAGTGGTAAGGCAACGGATTTTGATTCCGTCATACGAAGGTTCGAATCCTTCCACCCCAGCCAGTTAGGGAGAGTCGCGTGGACCAGTCCACGATGGCGGTGTTCACGGGCAATGCGAATCCGGTGCTCGCGCAGGACATCGCGCGGCATCTGATGCAGCCGCTGGGCCGCGCCCTGGTCGGGCGTTTCAGCGACGGCGAGATCCAGGTCGAGATCATGGAAAACGTCCGCGGCAAGGACGTCTACCTGGTGCAGTCGACCTGCCCGCCGGCGAACGAGCACTTGATGGAGCTCCTGGTCATGGCGGACGCCTGCAAGCGCGCCTCGGCCGGGCGGATCACCGCGGTGATCCCGTATCTCGGTTATGCGCGGCAGGACCGGCGGCAACGCGCGATGCGCGTGCCGATCACGGCGAAGCTCGTCGCGGACATGATCGGCTGCGCCGGCGTGAATCGCGTGCTGACGGTGGATCTGCACGCGGATCAGATCCAGGGTTTCTTCGGCGTGCCGGTCGACAACGTGTATGCGTCGCCGGTGCTGCTCGGCGAGGTCTGGAAGCAGAAGTACGACAACATGATCGTGGTGTCGCCGGACGTCGGCGGCGTGGTGCGGGCCCGGGCGATCGCCCGGCGCCTCGACAACGCGGACCTCGCGATCATCGACAAGCGGCGGCTGCGCGCGAACGAATCGCAGGTGATGAACATCATCGGCGACGTGCGTGGCAGGTCCTGCGTGCTGGTGGACGACCTCGTCGACACGGCGGGCACGCTCTGCCAGGCGGCGCAGGCGCTGAAGGACGAAGGCGCCAAGCGCGTGATCGCCTACATCACACACCCGGTGCTGTCGGGCAACGCGGTGGAGAAGGTCGCAGCCTCGGCGCTCGACGAGCTGGTCGTGACGGACACGATTCCGCTCGGCGACGCGGCGACGAAATGCCAGCGCATCCGCGTCCTCTCGGTCGCGGAGCTGCTGGCGGAAACGATGCGGCGGATCCGGGACGAGGAATCCGTCAGCTCGCTGTACGTGGATTGATACTGGAGCATTGACATGAAGATTTCGTTTGAACTCGACGCCGAGTTCCGGGAAGACCAGGGCAAGGGTGCGAGCCGCCGCCTGCGTCACCTCGGAAAGGTCCCGGCGATCCTCTACGGCGGGCGGCGCGATGCGCGCGCACTGCTGCTCGACCACACGCGGCTGTCGCAGCTGATGGACAACGAGCGTTTCTACTCGACCATCGTCGCGCTCAAGGTCGGCGACCAGAGCCAGGCGGCGGTGCTCAAGGACGTGCAGCGCCATCCGTACAAGAACCAGATCATGCACATCGATTTCCAGCGTGTGCTGGAGGACGAGAAGATCCGCATGCTGATTCCGCTGCACTTCAAGGGCGGCGCCGAGGCCAAGGGCGTCAAGGAACAGGGCGGCGTGATCTCGCACGTGCGGAACGACGTCGAAGTGACCTGCCTGCCGAAAGACCTGCCCGAGTTCGTCGAAGTCGACGTCTCCGGGCTCGAGATCAACCAGGTCGTCAAGCTGTCCGGCCTCAAGCTGCCCGCGGGCGTGGAACTCGTGGACCTGCTGGCCGGCCGCGACGGGCCTGTCGCCTCGATCCACATGCCGCGCGTCGAGGAAGAAGAAGCGCCGGTTGTCGACGAGGCGGTTGCCGCGGCGGCGGCTGCGGGAACCCCAGGGGCACCGGGCGTGGCCGGCGCCCCTGGAA
>JBOHZO010000029.1:0-38302 GCA_050738555.1 Steroidobacteraceae bacterium
CATGACCAACACCGACACGGCCGACGCGCCGGCCACCGTGCGTCAGGTGGCGGCGCTGGCCCGGGCCGGCTCCGAGCTGGTGCGCGTCACGGTGAACACCGAGGCTGCGGCCGCCGCCATCCCGGCCATCGCCGACGGCCTGGAAGCCGAGGGCCTGCGCGTCCCCATCATCGGCGACTTCCACTACAACGGCCACCTGCTGCTGACCCGCTACCCGGAATGCGCCCGCCGGCTGGCCAAGTACCGCATCAACCCCGGCAACGTGAATATCGGCAAGAAGCACGACGAGAATTTCCGCACCATGATCCGCGTGGCGGTGGACAACGGCAAGCCGGTGCGTATCGGGGTCAACTGGGGCTCGCTGGACCAGGCCCTGCTGACGCGGATGATGGACGAAAACGCGCGCCGGCCTGCGCCGCGCTCCGCTGAGGAGGTGACGCTGGCCGCCATGGTGGAGAGCGCGCTGCAGTCGGCGCGTATGGCCGAGGAATACGGCCTGTCCCACGATGCCATCATCCTCAGTGCCAAAGTCTCCAACGCGCAGAACCTGATTGACGTCTACCGCGCGCTGGCCGCCTGCTGCGACTACCCGCTGCACCTGGGCCTGACCGAGGCCGGCATGGGCAACAAGGGCGTCGTGGCCAGCACGGCCGCCATGGCCATCCTGCTGCAGGAGGGCATCGGCGACACCATCCGCGTTTCGCTCACGCCCCCGCCCAACGGCGACCGCACCGAGGAGGTGGTGGTGGCGCAGCAGATTTTGCAGTCGCTGGGCATCCGCAGTTTCGCGCCGCAGGTCAGCGCCTGCCCCGGCTGCGGCCGCACCACCAGCACGTTTTTCCAGGAGATGGCCGACGAGATTCAGGCCTACCTGCGCGAACAGATGCCGCTGTGGCGCGAGCTGTATCCCGGCGTCGAGGAGTTGCGCCTGGCGGTGATGGGCTGCGTGGTCAACGGGCCGGGCGAATCCAAGCACGCCCACATCGGCATCTCGCTCCCCGGCACCTTCGAGGAGCCCAAGGCGCCGGTCTACGCCGACGGCCAGTTCCTGCTCACCCTGAAGGGCGCTACCATCGTCCCCGATTTCATCCGCATCCTGGAGCAGTACGTCGCCAGCCGCTACGGCGCCAGGCAGCCGGCTACTACGCCGCGCTAGGCTTGCCGGAGCGCCTACCGGGCAACCAACCGGTGCGCCCTTTCTTCGGTGCCAGGTATCTGATTGTTGTTCCAGTACTTAGCTGTTGGCTTTGTTTCTTGCGATTTTGCCACAAAAAGGCACAATTTCTTACACTTTGTAATATCAAGTTACTGGATTAAAAGCACATAGGTGGCTTTGTTTTGTACTTTTAGGCCCCCCGGGGCCAGCCCTTCCTTTCCGCCCATCGGCCATCTGCAAGCAACAGCCGGACCTGTTTGGCACTTGTACTGGTACACGAACCAAGCATACTCTACAGCCGGTGCGGCTGTCAAGAGGGGGATGAGAAGGCCGACCTCCGGCGGGATGCTTGGTAAGCTCCCAGTTGAATACGCACTCGACGGCGCAATCAGAAAGGAGACCGCGTCTCAAACTTGACAAGGCCAGTTTGTTTGTGGTTTATAATGGAGGATTTTCCAATTTTACCTGAAACTCTGCTCCGCCCGACGTCATCTATTCTGATAGGGAGTGTGGGTGTGTCTCTCCCACACTAGGTCAGCGGACTGTTGGTGGGCGGCGTCCTGGAGAGGAGTTGCCGGCTTGGCTATTGAAGACAAATACGACCAGGTGAAAGAACTGCTCCACAGGGGCGGCAAGGAAAAGGGCTACCTGCTCTACGACGAGGCGGGTGAACTGCTGCCGCCGGAGGGGTCCACTTCGGTGGACGAGGTGGAAGACCTGCTGACCACCTTCGGCGGCGCCGGCATGGAGGTCATCGAAGGCGGGCCGAAGCTCGGCGAAGAGAAGCTGGATTTCGAGAAGAAGCTGGACGAAACCGGCGAGGAGGTGGAGCTGGACCTGTCCGCGGGGGCGCTGGAGAAAACCAACGACCCGGTGCGCATGTACCTCCGCGAGATGGGCACCGTGCCCCTGCTGACCCGGGAGGGCGAGGTCGAGATCGCCAAGCGCATCGAGCGCGGCCAGAACAACGTCCTCAAGGCCATGTCCCGCAGCCCCATCGTCATCAAGGAAATCCAGAAGCTGGGCGAGGAGCTGGAATCGGGCGTCAGGTCCATCAAGGGCATGGTGGTCTTCAACGACGACGAGCTCACCGACGACCGCATCCAGGAAAAGCTGGAAGAAGTCACCAGGACCATCCGCGACATCACCAAGCTGTACAAGAAAAGCCTCCAACTGCAGGAGCGACTGGTCCTGGTCGGCAAGACCAAGAGGCCGCGCGACATCCGCCGCTACCGCTTCGCTCTGGCCCGGGTGCGCATCGAAATCTCCCGCAAGATTCGCTCCATCGAGTTCACCCACCTGGAGCGCAAGCGCCTGATTGACCGCATTGACCGGGTGGTGGACTCGCTGCGGCCCCTGGAGCGCGACATTGCCCGCATCGAGAAGAAGCTGGAAGCGGCCAGGAAGGAAGACGAGGTCAAAGATCTCCGCCGCGAGATGCGCCAGCTCAAGCACCGCATCGCCCTGATCGAGGAGGAGGCCGGCGCCTCGGCCATGGAACTGCGCCGCACCCTGCAGATCATCCGCCGCGGCGAGCAGGAGGCCGAGGCGGCCAAGAGGGAGCTGATCGAGGCCAACCTCCGCCTGGTGGTGTCCATTGCCAAGAAATACACCAATCGCGGCCTGCAGTTCCTGGACCTGATCCAAGAGGGCAACATCGGGCTGATGAAAGCGGTGGACAAGTTCGAGTACCGCCGCGGCTACAAGTTTTCCACCTACGCCACCTGGTGGATTCGCCAGGCCATCACCCGGGCCATCGCCGACCAGGCGCGCACCATTCGCATTCCGGTGCACATGATCGAGACCATCAACAAGCTGATCCGCACCTCGCGGCAGATGGTTCAGGAACTGGGACGGGAGCCGACGCCGGACGAGCTCGCGGGGCGCATGGAGATGCCGGAAGACAAGGTGCGCAAGGTCCTCAAGATCGCCAAGGAGCCGATCTCGATGGAGACGCCGATCGGCGACGACGAGGATTCGCACCTGGGCGATTTCATCGAGGACGCCGCCGCGGAAAGCCCGCTCGATTCGGCGACGGTCGAGTCGCTCCGCGAGACCGTGCACGGCGTGCTGTCGCAACTCACGCCGCGCGAGGCCAAGGTGCTCCGCATGCGCTTCGGCATCGACCTCTCGACCGACCACACGCTCGAGGAGGTCGGCAAGCAGTTCGACGTCACGCGCGAGCGCATCCGGCAGATCGAGGCGAAGGCACTCAGAAAACTGCGGCACCCGAGCCGCAGCGAGCAGCTGCGGAGCTTCCTGATCGAGGATTGAGCGATGGGCCGTGTCCTCAGGCGCCTCGCGTCATTGGCGCTCATCGCTTGGATCACGTCCGGCGCCACCGTATGGGCAGCCGATACCACGCTGCACCCATTGCGCATCGAAATCACCGGTGGCGCAGACAGCCACGGCGAGATTGTCTTCTCGTTCTTCGAAGACGGCGTCGAAATAACCCAAATCCAGACGCCCATTCCCAGGGGAACGCCCGAGAATGCCGTCGCCCGCCGCATCCGGAAGGAAATGCGGCGCATGCTGCCGAAAGAGCAGTACGAGGTCGAACTGAAAGGTGGCGAAAAGCTCCTCATTTCGGCGCACGGACACACGAAGGATTTCGCGGTCCGCCTCGTGCGCAACACCGTGAATGGAACGACAGTCAGCATCGCGCGCGAGTAGCCACGGCCGGTGCGATGCGGGGATGCGCCGTCAGAATCGGAAGCTGAGCTCCGCGAACAGCGTGGCGCTGCGCTTGCCTTCGACGTCGCCGTGGGTCAGGGGTTTCGCGATCTCGGCGTAAGCCGACAGCCGCGCGCCCTGCAGTGCGACGCCTGCGCCGAGCGTGGCCGCGGATTCGCGGCCCGGCTGGTCCTTCTTCCAGGCCGCCCCGATGTCATAGAAGCCGTAGGCCGACGGCCGGCCGACAGGCGTCTCGGCCACCGGCAGGTCACGCCGGAGGAGAAGCTTCCCGCCGAGACCGTGATCGCCCGCGATCTCCGCCACTTCGAAACCGCGCCCCAGCCGCTCGCCGCCGATCTTGAAGCGCTCGCTGTCGGCCAGCACGTCGCTGCTGTACTGGGCGAATGCATCCACGCGCACCGTCCATGACGGGTTCAGCCGCGTAAAACTGGTCGCCTGCAATTGCGCCAGCAAAAAATTGCTGCTGCGCGGATCTTCCAGCAGGTCGTCCGCGTCCAGACCCGCGCCGAGCGTGTCGATACCCTTGCGCAATTCGACCACGGAAGAAAGCTGCGTGGCGTCGCCCGCGCGCCAGCCTGCCCTCAGGCCCGCTTCCAGTACGCGCAGGCGGTCGTCGCGAATCTCGAGACCGTCGCGATCCACGCTCAGGTTTTCCGCCTCGAGCGCTCCGGTCACGGTGATGAACCGGTTGACGGGCCGCGTGACGCGATACGCGAGGCGTTCCCGCGCATACTCGTTGCTCAGATTTACGGGTCTTTCGTTCGGAGCCGATTGCGAGCGGAAGATCATCGCCATGCCGCGCGTGCCCGCGTCGCCGAGCGGCTGGTCGAGATACAGCGCGCCGCCCAGGTATTCGCGGGTATCGGTCGTGGCGGCGATCACGAGCCCGAGCTCCTCGCCCCAGCCAAGCAGGTCGTTGGTCTCGACTCGGCCCGCCAGGAACAGCGGGCCGACCTGGTCGGTGCCGCGATTGTTCATGCGCGCGAGCCCCGTGACCGGCGCGAAATCCGCCTGCAATACCAGTTCGTGCGCATTCGGCGCCGCGTCGTCGCGGCGGGTCGTGGCCGTCACCGACAAGCCTGGCAGCTGCCGCAGCTCAGCGAGAGCCTGCGGTATCGCGTCGCGGCGCAACGGCGGCGCGTCGCGAAGGCCCGCGGCGATCAGCTCGATCTGCTCGCGATAGCGGCCGGGCGTGCCCTCGATCGTCACGCGCGTGATGCGCGGTTCGAACACGCTGATGTGCATGATGCCGTCGGCCATGAGCGCCTGATCGAGCCGCATCTCGGGTCGGGCGTAGCCTCCGGCCCGATAGAGTTCCGTGATCGCCGCGGCAATCGCCCGGGCAAGCTCGCGCGTGGCGGGCTGTCCCAGGCGGTCACGATAGGTCGCGAACAGTTCCGCCGGCGAATAGACCGTCGAACCGTCGATGGCGACGGACCCAAGCGGCGTGGCGTCCGTCGCAAGGCCGCGCGCCGGCGCAACGGCGGTCGAGACGAATATGACAAGTGCGGCGATGGCCCGGAGAACCGGTCGCTTTCCGCGCGCTGGCGCGCCCGTTGCGCACATCTTATGGAACATCCCCGGCAGCCCGATCGGTCATTGCGATTCTCCGGGATGCGGCGCATGGATGTTGCGACCCCCCTCACATCTGGACTGGCTACCGCCTCATTACGATGGACGTCAGCTGATGCAGGGGAATCAGGGCATGCGCCATTCCAACAACCGCCGCAGGCCGCCAGCCACGTTACTGGCACGGATGCTGCTCGCAGCCGTGCTTGCCGTGCTGCTGCCGCTCCAGGCCGCCGTGTCGTCGCCTGCGGACGATATCGTGGTCGTCGACGTCAAGGGCGACGTGCAAGTCACTTCGGGCGGCGCGACACGGGGCGCGCGCGCCGGATCGACGCTCGATCTTCCCGCCGCGATCCGCACTGGACAGGACGGCTCGATCGACTTGCGGCAGGGCGATACGACGATCGGCGTCGGCCCCGACACGCAGCTGGACTTTCCGGCTGCGCCTGCAAGCGCCGGCGCAATCGATCGCGTCGTGCAGCCGTTGGGCAACGCCTACTACAACGTTGGACCGCGCGGCAACCAGCGGCTTCGCGTCGAAACGCCGTATCTGGTAGCCGTCATCAAGGGCACCCAGTTCAATGTCGCGGTCACGCCGGAGAGCAGCACGATTTCGCTGCACGAAGGCCGGCTCGAGGTGCTCGCGACCGAGAGCGGGATAGCAGCCGTCGAGCTGAACGCGGGAGAGGTCGCGATCCGCAAGCGCGGCGAAAAGACGATTCGCGTGCTGCAAGTCAAGAACGGCGCCGGCTCAGCCGCCGCTTCGGCCGGCGGCGATAGCGACGGAACGACCACGGCTCTCGCGCCTTCGGATAATGGCAACCCGGGCCCTGAAATACCGGATGATGGTTCACCGCTCGCCGATGATGTGGACGAGATAATTGGGTCCGGCGATCCCGGCTTGCCGGCGAGTCCCGTTGACGGCGGCGTGACCGTCGACGTCGATGGCACAATCGATGGATTCGGGAGCGTCCCGGTCGGCGCGGATGCCGGCCTCGATGCCGGCATTGATCTGGGCGCGGGCACCGTCGACGCGGGCGCGGATGCCGGAATCGATCTCGGCCCTGCCAGCGTCGACGCCGGCGTCGAGGCCGAAGCTGATCTCGGCGCGGGCACCGTCGACGCCTCGCTGGATGCGGGCGCTGATCTGGGCGCGGCCAGTGCGGATATCGCCGCGGACCTCGGCGCGGACCTTGGCGCGGGCACCGTCGACGCGGGCGTCGATGCCGGCGTCGACCTCGGGTCCGGCGTCGAAGCCGATCTGGGCGCCGATGCTGCGGTGGACGCCGGAGCCGGGTCGGTTGATGCGGGGCTCGATGCGGGGGTCGCCGGCGCCGATGTCGGTGCGGACCTCGGCGCCGACTTGACCGGCAGCGATGCGGGCCTCGATGTCGGCGCCGATCTGCTGGGGGCCGACATCGATCTCGGAATCGGCGGCGATGCGCCGGCCAGCGAGGCAACCGGCGCGCCGGATAGCGACGATTCAGGGGGCTTGCTGGGCGGCATTCTTGGCCGCCCCCGGCTCTAGTTAGCCGATGCGCCTGGTGCGCCGCCACGGCTGGTGGATCACCGGCCTCGCCGCGTTCGCGCTCGCGGCACTGCTCCGCGCCGCCGGGCTGTTCCAGACGCTCGAGTTCGCCGCCGCCGACGCGCGCGCCGGCCTCTTCACACACCCGGTTGCATCCGACATCGTCATCGTCGGCATCGATGCCAGAAGCCTGGCCGCGCTCGAGCGCTGGCCGTGGCCGAGGCGTCATCACGCGGACCTGATCGCGCGGCTGTCCGCCGCGGCGCCACGCCGCGTGTTTCTCGACATCGATTTCAGCTCGCGGTCGAATGCGCTCGATGACGCGCTGCTCGAGTCGGCGTTCAGAGACTGGAGCGGGGAACCGATCGTGCTGCCGGCATTCTTCCAGGCCGCCACGGCATCGGACGGCACGCCGCTACTGACCCGGCCGCTCGAGCGTTTCCTGCCGCACGTGCAGCTCGCCGCCGTGAACCGGCGCCCTGGCGCCGACGGCCTGGAACGCGCGTGGCGCAGCAGCTGGACTGTCGACGGGCAGCGCTATCGTTCCGTCATCGATCCGGATGCCAGCCTGCCGCCGGAGGTCGGGGTGCCGCTCGACTTCTCGATCTCGCCCGCCTCGTTCGCCTACATTTCCTATGTCGACCTGCTGGACGGCCGCGTTCCGCCAGCCGCGCTTGCGGGCAAGACCGTGTTCGTCGGCGCAACGGCCGTCGAGCTCGGCGACATGGTGCCGGTGCCGTTGTACCGATCCCTGCCGGGCGTGGTCGTGCAGGCACTCGCCTTCGAGAGCGTCAGGGCCGGTCCGCAGCGGATCTTGCCCGACTGGCTGACGCTCTCCGCCCTGGCCGGCTGGACCCTGCTCTGCGCAGCGTTCCTGCGCGCCCGCTCATGGCGGCGGAACGCAACCGTACTGGCGGGCGCGCTCGTGCTGATTGCGGCGGCGTCCCTGTATTTTTATGCCGCGCACCGGCTGTTGCTCGAAACCGTGCCCTTCGTCATCGCGACGATTGCCGTGTTCCTGGTGCTGACCCTGCGCTCGCTCGACCAGCTGACCTGGCGGGCGGTGACTTATGCCCTCGGCATGCGGCGTCGCGATGCGCTCCTCCGGAGCATCGTGCATTCATCCACGGACTGCATCGTCTGCGTGGATGAAGCCGGGCTGATCCAGACGGCGAATCCGGCCGCCGGGCGGCTGTTCGCCTGCCCGGCCAATGAACTCGTGGGTGCGCCGATCCTGCGCTACATGCCGGGGCTCGCGGCGGTCATCGATTCGTCGCGGCCGGATGTCCTTGCGGCGCTGGACGGCGGAATCTCCGAATCGGACGCCCGGTCTGCCGCCGGCGACACGTTCCCGGTCGAACTCGCAGTGGGCCGCGTGCGCTTGCACAGCGAGCGGCTCTACACCGCGATCGTGCGCGACATCAGCGAACGCAAGGCCCAGCAGCGCAGGCTCGAGCACCAGGCCACGCACGATTCGCTGACGCAGCTTCCGAATCGCGCGGCATTGATGCAGCGGCTCGACACGGCGCTCGCCGTGGATGGCGCACCCCAGCCGCTGGCGCTCCTGATGCTCGATCTGTGCCGCTTCAAGGAAGTGAACGACACGCTCGGCCACGACGTCGGTGACCAGGTGCTCTGCGAAGTCGCGCGGCGCTTCCAGCAGACCGTCGGCGCGCAGGGACTCATCGCCCGCATCGGCGGCGACGAGTTCACGGTGCTGATCGACGGCCAGGAGACACGCGCGGCCATCGCGATGACCGCGCAGCGGCTCAACGACTGCCTGCGCAAGCCGATCGACGTCGCGGGGATCTCGATCGAGGTGGGGCTCAGCATCGGCGTCGCGCAGTGCCCGCAGGATTCCGTCGATCCGCAAACGCTCCTCAAGCATGCGGACGTCGCGATGTACGTCGCCAAGCGCCGTGGCACGCCATTCGAATGCTACGACGCGGAAAGCGACGAGAACACCGTGCGCAGGCTGGCGCTCGGCAGCGAGCTCAGGACGGCGATCAGGGACGGGGCGCTCGAACTGCACTACCAGCCGCAGGTCAATTTCCGCACCGGCCGGGTCGAGAGCGTCGAGGCACTGCTGCGCTGGTCGCACCCGACGCTCGGACCGGTGAGCCCGGCCGAGTTCGTCGCGATCGCCGAGGCGACCGACATGATCCGGCCGCTGACCGAGTGGACGCTGGGTCAGGCGCTTTCCGACAATCGCGAATGGCGTCGCCAAGGCCTCGATATCCGCGTCGCGGCCAATCTGTCGGCGCGGCTCCTGCAGGACACCGCATTTCCGGAGCGGCTGCGCGTGCTGCTGGCATCGGCGCAGGCCGATGCCGCCTCGCTCGAGCTCGAGATCACGGAGAGCGCCATGATGCTCGACCCGGCGCGGGCGCTTCGCATCATCCAGGAAATCGACAGGCTCGGCGTGCTGATCGCGATCGACGACTTCGGCAGCGGCTACTCCTCGCTCGGCTATCTGCGGGACCTGCCGGTGCACGCGCTCAAGCTCGACAAGTCATTCGTGCAGAGCATGCGCAGCCGCGGCGATGACCGCGTCATCGTCGAGTCGACGGTGCAAATGGCGCATGCGCTCAGAATGCAGGTCGTTGCCGAAGGGGTCGAGAGCGAGTGGGACGCCAGGTTCCTGGCTGCGGCCGGTTACGACTTCGGGCAAGGCTACCATTTCAGCGCGGCCCTGCCGGCGGCTGCGTGCGCGGAATGGATCGTCCGGTTCAATGACGCAGAGCAGCGTGTGAGTCGCACTTTGAGGCACGTCAGGGCGTCCGGCGGATAGAATCGCATGCGTGTCGACACCAGCTACTCCAACTGACGCGCGACCCGTAGGGTCATCGCCGTTCGCGTTCTTGCGGCTGGTGCGAGCATTCGTCGTGCTGCTCGGCGCCGCACTCGCGGGCTCGCAATTCGGCGAACAGCACGTGATCCTGGACAACCTGTCCAATTTTCTGGTGCATATCGCCGCGGCTTTTCTCCTTTGCGCGGTGATCCTCGCGCTCGCCCGCTGCAGCCGCTGGGCATTCGTATCGGCTGTCGGCCTCGCCGTTTCGCTCGTGCCCGTCGTGCCCTGGTACTTCTCGTCGAACGCGGACACGGTGGGCGGCGATGGTGCCGTGGCCAAGCTCCTCGTATCGAACGTCTATCTCCAGAACCGCGAGTACCAAAGGCTCGCGCGGCTGATCGACGAGGAGCGCCCGGACATTGTCGGCCTGCTCGAAGTGAACTCGCGCTGGCTGGACGAGCTGCCGGCACTACGCAGGGACTTTCCCTATCGCCTGGAGGCGCCGGACCAAGTCTTCGTCGGCCTCGCGCTCTATAGCAAGCTGCCGCTGGCGGATCCGCGCATCGTCCGGTTCGGGGAGTTCGCAACGCCCGCGATCGTCGCGACGATTCAGATGCCTGGCGGGGCGTTCGAAATCATTCTGGCACACACGCTCCCGCCCATGAGCACCGGGCTCGCAAACCGAAGAAATTCCCAACTTCACGAATTGAGTCGATATACGCGGGCATCGCAGCGACCTGTTTTGCTCGCAGGCGACCTGAATGTCACCATGTGGAATCGCAATTACCGGTCGCTCGCAAGGCATGGCCGCTTGCGAAACGCGCGTGAAGGCCACGGCGTCGCGCCGAGTTGGCCGCCGCTGCGCGCGTTCGGCATTCCAATCGACCACATCATGGCGACGGCGCCGTTGCAGCTCCGCAATTTTCGGGTCCACCGCTCCATTGGCTCCGACCATCTGCCGATTTCAGCCGAATTTAGCCTCGCCGCGCAGGATATCGAAATGCTCCAGGAAGGCGGCCCGCCCCGCTAGCGGAATGCTGGACTTGTCCGGCGTTCGTCGTTAGTTTTGCGTGAATTCAGATGGAAAACTGCGACAAGGAAGGATTGCGCCACGCCCTCGGGCAATTTGCGACCGGCGTAACGATCGTGACGACCGCGGGGTCGAACGACGAGCCCATCGGGGTCACGGCGAACAGTTTCAATTCGGTGTCGCTTGATCCGCCGATGGTGCTGTGGTCGCTGATGACTTCGTCGCTGTCGAGGCCGGCTTTCGAGAATGCGGCTCATTTTTGCGTCCACATCCTGGCCGTGTCACAGGAGGACCTGTCGCAGCGTTTCGCCGCCCGCGGCAAGGACAAGTTCAGCGGGCTGAAGTGGGTGCGCGGCGCGGGATCCGTGCCGATGCTCGAGGAGTATGTCGCCCGATTCCAGTGCCGGATGGCCAATCAGTATCCCGTCGGCGACCACATCGTATTCGTCGGCGAGGTCCTCCATTTTGACAGGACCGACAAGCGTCCGCTCGTGTTTCATGGCGGCCGTTATGCGCTCGCCGAGCGCCGCTTGATGGAGAAGGTGGCGCGACGGCTCGGCGGCCGGGCGCCACATCGCGGAGACCGCAGAAATAGGCGGAAGCCGACCAGCTAAGTCCGGCCAATCGCTTCGGCGCCCACGGGGAATCGACGTGCAGTCAGGGAATCTCAACAGCGGTGGGCGGCAGCCGTTGCTCTGGACGCTGGTCGGCACCGCGCTCGGCCTCGGTCTGCTCTATGCCTCGACGCGAAAGATCGATTCCGCGGCGCTCGTCGCCACGCTGAAATCGGTCGAATGGCCGTGGGTCTGCGGGATCCTCGGCTCGACGCTCGCCTTCATCGCCATCAAGGCCTGGCGCTGGGCGATTCTGCTGCGTTTCATTCCGGGCCTGCGATTCCGGGAGCTCCACTCCGCCGTGTACATCGGCCTCGCGGTCAACTTCCTGATCGCGCACGTCGGGGAGTTTCTCCGCGCGGCGATCGTCGCAAGGGGCCATCAGGTCGCGGTCAGCACGGTATTCGCGTCGGTCGTGATCGAGAGGGTGCTGGACTTCATCGCGCTTCTCCTGCTGCTGGCGCTGATCGTCGCATTGATGCCCGACCCGCCCGACCTGGTCGCCGCCGCCGCCGCATTCAGCGGCGGATTCGTCCTGCTGTCGGTTGCCGCACTCTACCTGCTGTTGCACCCGCCGGCCTGGGCGACGACTCTCGCCACGTCCCTGAGCCGTCCGCTGCCGGCGCGATGGCGCGAGCGCCTCCGACACGAACTGGACCGTTTCACGCCCGGCCTGGCGCCCCTCAGGAACCCCCAGCTCCTGCTCTCAGCCATCCTGGTTTCGGTCCTGCAATGGGCACTCGTCATCCTTGCGATCTGGTGCAGCGGCGTCGCCGTGGGGGCCTACATGTCGCTCGTTGCCGCGACTGTGACGTTCGTCCTGATCATCATCGGCCTCACACTGCCAAACTCCCCATTGCAGATCGGCACCACGCAGCTGGCTTTCGTTCTGGGAGCGGGAACCGATGGTACGGGGGCGACGGCGGCCATCGCTGCCTCACTCCTGTACACGGCCTTTCTCATCATCCCGATCATGCTGGTGGGGGGTGGGCTGATGCTGTGGGGACAGGCCAACGCAGGCCGATTACGTAGAATCCGGCATTGACCGGAGAAACAGGTCAAGGGGAGTGAACGCTCAAGTGGATGGCTGCAGCTTGTCGGCGGTCGAACGGGCATTCACGCTGATGCTTCGGTGTCCGGTTTGCGCTTCAGACGCGGCCGACACGCTCGGCGTCGCCGGCAGCGACATTGGTTCGTCCGGCGCCACCGTAGTAATGCGTTGCGAGGATTGCTCGACCGTCTATCTGAGTCCGAGTGCATCGGGCCCGACCCGCCTGCCAGTGGATTGCGCGGATACCCTGATTACCCCGAGCCGCTTGCGGCGATGGAGCCGCGGACTGCCCGCCAGCGCAACGATTCTTCGCGTCGCACCCGCGGACCGCATGCCCGAATCCGGCGGCTATGACCTGATCTTGCTTTCCCGCTACCTGGAATCCGCCGACGATCCGAGCGCCGCGTTGCGGCGGGCCGCAGGACTCCTGGCGCCCGGCGGTCGCGCCGTCGTGATTGGAAGCAATGCGGCCTCATCCTGCTTCGCCCTCTTCGGCGGACGGCACTGGAACGGCTATCAGTTTCCGCAGACACGACTGCAATTGACGCCGGCAGCGTTGCGCCGCGCAAGCACGAATGCCGGATTGCGAATCATCAAAATTGCGACGGAATCCGACGCCCAAGCCTGGCTGCATTCGACCGCCAACTGGCTGCACGATTGGGACTTGAGTCCAGCATTGGTCCATCTGTTGACCGGTCGCTGGCTGCTGCCGCAGGCCGTCGCGGCCTTGCTCGAAGGTCTTGCCGCCGCGCGCGGTCGCGCTGCGCTGCTCGTTGCCCAATTGGAGCGGCCATGAACGCGTCTGCGGCGGGCGCATCGGAAAATGTCGCCGCGGCACCCATTGCGATACTCGGCGCAGGCATCGCAGGACTGACCGCGGCCAATGACCTGCACCGGCGCGGACTGCCGGTTCGCGTTTACGAGGCCGGAAAAGCGATCGCCGGCATGGCGCAGAGCTCGACCGACGAGCGTGGTTTCACTTACGACTTCGGCGCCCATCTCATCACGAATCGCCTGGCCGCTGCGCTCGGCGTGACATCCAACTGCTATACGGTCACGCACTACGACGAGACGGTTTATCTCAGCGGCAGAACCTACGGCTTTCCGTTCGGCTTCCTGCGATCGCCGGCGTTTGTCGCGAGCGCGGCGCGAAGCAGGCTGTCACCCGGCGCCAGACGAAGCGTGCGATCGGCCGCAGACTGGTATCGCGCCAATTACGGCCGCCGCCTCGCCGATGCCGTCGCCATCCCGCTCGTCGAAGCATGGTCCGGCGTGCCGGCCGACCAGCTTTCGTCGGCGGTCATTCCGCCGCACGTCGACCGCGGCACAATGAACATCCTGAAACTCAAGCTCTCCGGCTGGGCGAGCGGCCGCGCGGTCGCGAACGGCTTCTCGCGCGTCAAGGCCGAAAGTCCGCATGTCTGGCACGTCTATCCGAAAGGCGGCGTGGTCGAACTGTGCCGGGGGCTGGCGGCAGGACTCGAGGACCGGATTTCCGTCGAGAGCCGCGTCGAAGCCATCCTGGTAGACGGCGACCGCGTGCGCGGCGTGAAGGTGAACGGCGGCGAACAGGCGGCGTCCGCCGTCGTGAGCACGGCACCCTTGCACGTACTGCCGCGGCTGATCCAGGGCACGAGCGCATTGAATCACCTGAGCCGGTTCCGCTATCGGCCCATGGTCCTCGCCAGCCTCCGCTTCCAGGGTCGCCCGCTGTTGCCGGCCGTGACCACCTGGGTGCCGGAGCGCGAGCATCCTTTTTTCCGCCTGACCGAGGTTCCGCAGTCCGTGCCCTGGCTCGCGCCTGCGGGCATGACGCTCGTCAACGCCGACATCGGATGCGAGACCGACAGCGACTACTACAAGATGGCCGATGACGCGATCGGCGAACTCTGCGTCGAACATCTGGAGGCCATGTTTCCGGGAGCCCGGCGCCGCTACGACGGCTGCCGCGTCGTGCGCACGCCCGTCGGCTATCCCGTCTATCTCCGCGATTACGAGGCCGAACGGTCTGCGCTCGAATCGGGCCTGCCTGTCAAAGGCCTCTATTCAGTCGGAAGAAACGGCGAGTTCGCGCACGTATTGATGGAAGACATCTACTGGCGCACGCTGGCGCGGATGCGGGAGCTTCGCGCCTGGCACGCGGCGTGTCATAGCTGATCGGAGGATTGACCGAGTGAGCAATGCAGCAGATTCACGAGGCCAGCCTGCCGCGCCCGATGCGGCGGCGCTGCAGCTCGAGCGTTCCTACTGGGAGAACTACCAGGATTACGACTGGTCATCCGACCAGGCGAAGGCCCAGGCGATGGCCTGCATCCCGCGCCTCGACGGCGACATCCTCGAGATTTGCGTCGGTGGCGGCGCGTTTGCGCGCAAGATCCCGCGCGGTTACCGCTCTTATACCGGCCTGGATCTCTCGCAGTCGCTGCTTGCCGCGCTGAAGTCGCACATGCCGCACGTCAATGCGGTGCACGGCGACGCGCAGGACCTGCCTTTCGCCGACGCGTCGTACGACACGGTGCTCGTCTTCTCCGGGCTGCATCACCTGCCGCGCTTTCAGAAGACGCTGGCGGATTCGTTCCGCATCCTGCGGCCCGGCGGCTGCTTCTTCTGTTTCGAGCCCAATGACCGCGCCTGGTACCGCGCGCCGATGCGCTTTCTGCGCAGCAAGAAGTTCGTGCGCGATTTCATCGAGATTTATTCCGAGGACGAGATCTATCTCGATCCGGCGAGGGTCGCGCAGGCGTTTGCTGCCGGCGGATTCACCGATATACGAGTCGATTACCTGACCCCGCGCTTCAATCCCGAATTTCTGGGCTTCGCCAACCGCGTGTTCGCGAACATGATCTATCTCGCCGCCGCATTCGGGAACTCTCTCAAGACCCAGTCGTATTTCGCCATGTCCGGACGGAAGGCCTGAGGGCCGTAGCATGCCGTTGACTTGCCTTGATGCCTGGACGGATGCATGCTGAATGCAATCTACTAATCCTCGTCGGGACATAATTAGGGAGTGCGCCGGATCTCGCGTGTCCATCGACACCATGTGCCGTAGTCTGCAACGCTGCATCCTGCTACTGATCGCTTGCGTAGCGGCCGCGCCCGTCTGGGCGCAGCGCGGCGCGCTCACCGTGCCGCGCAACCTCGACCAGCTCACCGACCGTGCCGCCGACATCGTGCGCGGAACCGTCGTCAGCGCGCGCGTGGAGAAACATCCCGAATTCGGCAACCTCGACACCGTCCTGGTTACGCTGCGAGTCCGCGAAACGCTGAAAGGCCAGGCGCAAGGCACTTTCACCTTCCGCCAGTACATCTGGGACATCCGCGACAAGCAGGACGCCGCCGGCTACATGAAGGGACAGGACATGCTTCTGCTCATGATCGCGCCGAGCAGTCACGGGCTCTCGAGCCCCGCCGGCATGGACCAGGGACGCTTCCGCATCGAGCGCGACCGCTCAGGACGTGAATTCGCGATGAATGGCCAGGGCAATCTGCGACTTTTCGATGGTTTGCAAGCGGAGGCGGCCAAAGAAGGCATCGCGCTCGCGCCTGCCCAGGCGAATCTCGTCGCGAAGCATCGTAAAGGTCCCATCGAAGTACGCGAGCTCGCGGCTCTCATCCGCGCGTTCGCGCGGAGTGAGTAGGGTGCGAAGGACATTCATCAGGTTCGTCGCGCTGCTCGCCCTGCCGGCCCTGCCGGTCGTGAGCGCCTGGGCCGGCGGCCCGCTCCTGCTCCGGAGCAATGGCACGCCATTCGTGTGGAGCACGGCGGCACCGATCGCCTACACGACCGACAACGGTCCCCTGAGCGCGTCGGTCAACGAAGGCGCGGCGCAAGCCCGCGTCAATGCAATGTTCGATGTCTGGCAGAACGTCGCGTCGGCCAGCATCAGCTACTCGCGCGCGGGATTCATCGAAGGCGTCGGCGTCTTTTCCGACGGCGACGTGAGCAATCTCGGCGAGTTCAACGCCGTCGAAGGCGACTGTGCCGCCGGCAACCAGAGCCCGATCATCTACGACGAGGATGCCACGATTTTCATCGCGCTCGGCATCGACGAGACCATGGTCATCGGTTTCGCCGGACCCTGCGCGATCGACCCGGGCGCGGGCCTGATCGTCAGCGGCGAGGCCGTGATGAACGGCCTGTTCCAGGACGGGCAGGCCGCTCCCGTGCCTGACCTAACGGCCGCCGAGTTCGACGCGACCTTCGTCCACGAGTTCGGCCACTTTTCCGGGCTCGATCATTCCCAGATCAATGTCAACTGCCTGATGGGTTGCGGCGCCGACGATCTTGAAGGACTGCCGACGATGTTCTCCTTCCTCGTCTCCGACACGCAGGGCGTGCTGTCGGTCGATGACATCGCGTGGATTTCCAGGCTCTATCCCGCGCCAGGCGGCACCGGCTTCGACGCCACCCACGGCACGATCGCGGGGCGGGTATTTTTCACCGACGGGGAATCGCAGGCGCAGCTCGTCAATGTGGTCGCGCGCCTCGTGGACGACCCCGGCACGGCTGACCTCGAGAGCCGCAGGACGGTCGGCTCCAATGTCTCGGGCTATCGGTTCCGCTTCTTTCACGGCAATCCGATCAATGCCGCGAGCGTCGACTTCGGCAGCCAGGACCCGTCGCTCATCGGCCTGTACGAGATTCCGCTGCCGGAGGGCAACTACCTGGTCGAGGTCGAATCCGTCCACGAGGAGTTCGTAGACGGTTCGAGTGTCGGCGGGCCAATCCGTATCCCGATGCCCGGCACGGCGCCCGCGCCCATCGGGCCGATCAACGTCACGCCAGGGACTGTGTCGACCGGTAACGACTTCACGCTCATCGGTACCGAACCGCGATTCGACCTGTTCGAGGGCCCATGACCGTTCGAATGACAGTCGCAATGCGCTCGGCGGCAAGCCTGTTCCTGCTTTCGGTCATCGCTGCCTGCGGCGGCGGAGGTGGTGGAGGGGGCGGCGGCGGCAATCCCCCGCCCGCCATCAGCATCACGAGTGCAGCGCTCGCCAACGGCGCCGTGGGCGCAGCATATAACCAGACCATCGGAGTCACCGGCGGCACCGGAGCGCGATCCTTCAGCATCAGCGCAGGCGTGTTACCCGGTGGCCTCGCGTTGAATGCCTCGAACGGGGTCATTGCCGGCACTCCATCCGGGCCGCCTGGCACGGCTGATTTCACGGTGATGGTCGTCGATTCCGCTTCGCCCCAACAGAATGATTCACAGGCGCTCAGCATCAGCATCGATGCAGTGGCGATCGGTCGCAACGACACGGTCGCCGATGCCACCGCGGTGGGAAACGGGACGATCACGGCTTCCATCAGCCCGAGCGGCGATCCGGGCACTACGTTCGACCCCGACGAGGATTACTACGCGGTCACGACCACCGCGGCTTCGATCGTCACCGTGGACATCAACGCGGACGTCAACGGCAGCCCGCTCGATTCAGTCATCGAGATCGTGGATGCGAGCGGGACCCGACTCAGCACCTGCGTGTCCCCTGCATTCACTTCTCCTTGCGTGCACGACGACGAGGTTCTCGGCGAGGATCTTGATTCCTTCCTCGAGATACGGGTCAGCGGCACGACGACGTTTTTCATCCACGTCGTGGATTTCGGCAGCAACGCCCGGCCGGACAAGCTTTACGATCTCGTGATCAGCGGAGTGAATTGACGCGCGAGTACCGAATTCGTTTCATGCAGCCATGGGACCGGAGCGGTTGAGCCGCTTCGCGGCAGGTTTCGCGGCGATATTCGGTAGTCTCGCGCTGACCACGGCCTCTGCCGCTTCGGACGACCGCAACATCGTCCTGGTCACCCTCGATGGCGTGCGCATCCAGGAGCTTTTCACCGGAATGGACCGCGTGATTGCCGGTGCTCCCGAAGCGGAGTCCGGAGTCTACGAGATCGACATCACGCGCGCGCGTTACTGGCGCGACAGTGCGGTGGAGCGCCGCGAGGCGCTGATGCCGTTTCTCTGGAAGACGCTTGCACCGGCCGGCATGGTGCTCGGCAACCAGGCGCTCGGCAGCAAGGTCACGGTCCGGAACGACCAGTGGTTTTCCTATCCCGGCTACTCCGAGATCCTGACGGGCGAGCCCCAGCCCGAAATCAAGAGCAATGACTTCGTCCGATACCCGCACGAAACGGTGCTCGATTTCGTTCACCGGGAGCTGAAGCTCAAGCCGACCGAGGTCGCGCAAATCGGCTCCTGGGACGGTTTCAAGTTCGCAGCGTCGCGGAACGACGGCGCGTTTTTCATGAATGGCGCCTACGACCTCGTGCCGCCGGCATTGAGCACGCCGGAAATGGAGCTCCTGGGCGGACTGCGGCGTCAGGTCATGCAGCTCTGGGAGGAGAGCAGCAACGACGTCCTGACTTTTCGCATCGCCCTCGCCTACCTGAAGAAGCACCGCCCGCGCGTGCTCTGGCTCGGCCTCGGCCAGTCGGACGACTGGGCGCATGCCCGCCGCTACGACCGGCTGCTCGACTACCTGCACCTCGTGGACGGGCTGATCGGCGAGCTGTGGCGGACGCTGCAATCGCTCGATTCCTACCGCGGCCGCACGACGCTCATCATCACGACCGATCACGGCCGCGGGCGCGGGCCCGCGGATTGGGCCGAGCACGACGCCGGCATCGAGGGCAGCCAGGACATCTGGATCGCGATCATCGGGCCGGATACGCCGGCGCTCGGCGAGGCGCGCAATTTTCCCCACGTCACGCAAAGTGACGTCGCGGCGACGATGCTGCAATACCTCGGGCTGGATTACCGGAAGTTCAATCCGGACGCCGGCCCGCCGATCCGGGGCAGCCTGGAGGCACGATAATGTCCGGTGGCGTCGGCCTCTGTAGACTGTGAGGCTGATGTCTTCCAGTCCATTACCACCCGATCCCTCCTCCCGCGACGGCGTCGACGCGACGACCACCGGGACTTTCGTGGTAGACGAGGTCATGGGCGTCGCTAATCGCGACCGGCCGCTTGTTTCAATCGTATTGCCCGCCTTCGACGAGGCGGCGGTCCTGCGCGATCACGTCGTCGTGCTGCTCGAGTACCTCAAGACCCTGAAGGGACGCTTCCGCTTCGAGATCATCATTGTCAACGACGGCAGCCGCGATCAGACCGGCCCAATCGCCGAACAGCTGGCCGCGGAATTCGACGGGATCAGGGCGTTCCATCACCCTCGAAATTTCGGCCTCGGGCAGGCGCTGAAGACCGCATTTGCGCAATTTCGCGGGCAGTACGTCATCGTTCTCGACATCGACCTGAGCTACGGCCCGGAGCACATCGCACTGCTGCTCGATCGCATCACCAGGACCGGCGCGCGCCTCGTCCTGGCGTCTCCCTATATGCGCGGCGGCCAAGCCATCAATGTGCCTTGGTCGCGGATGCTGCTGAGCCGCGTGGCAAACTGGTTCCTCGCGAGGGCCTCCGGTCAACGGATCAGCACCATGACCTGCATGGTGCGCGCGATCGACGGACGGTTCCTGCAGTCACTGCATCTTCGGAGCACGGGCATGGACGTGATGCCCGAAATGATTCACAAGGCGAAGCTGTTGCGGGCAAGTATCGAGGAGGTGCCCGCGGAACTGAATTGGGAGCGCCAGAACCGGGTCGGAGGGCGGCGCCGGTCCAGTCTGCACGTCCTGCGCCAGATACTCGGAACGACCGTATCGGGATTCATCCTGCGGCCGTTCACGTTCCTGCTGATTCCCGGGCTCTTGCTGCTCGCGTTCTCCGCCTATGTGAATACCTGGATGATCGTCCACTTCGTGGATGCCTACGCGCACCTGCATCCGACCCCGGATGCAGCGCGGGACATGTCCGCTGCAGTCGCGCTGGCATACAGCCAGTACCCGCATACCTTCATCGTCGGGTTGCTGTCTCTGATGGTCGCGATGCAGCTGATCGGCATGGCAATGCTCTCGCTGCAGAACAAGAAGTACTTCGACGAACTCTTCCATCTCGGCTCGACCCTGATGCGCGAGTGGCGCGAAGCCGATCGGCGTCGAGAAGACCAGCCGGAGCAAGGCCCGCAGGCGAAAAGTACGGCCCAGACTGACGAGCAATCGCGCTCCGCCTAGGGATGCCCATGACTGCGCCTTACGTCGTCACGGGTTGCGCCGGCTTTATCGGATCCAACTTGGTGGGCCGGATGCTCGAGGCCGATCACCAAGTCGTCGGGGTCGACAATCTTTCCATGGGCAATCTCGACAATCTCGAGAACTACCGTAGCAACCCGCGATTTCGCTTCGTTCAGGCCGATGTCACCGAACCCGCCACGCTCGCCGGTCTCGAAGGCAATTTCGCCGGCATCGTTCATCTCGCGGCGTTCAAGATCCCCCGCTATGGCAAGGCGATCGACACGCTCAAGATCAACTACCGCGGTACGGAGAACGCGCTGGATTTTGCCCGCCGCCTCGGATGCAAGCTGGTGCTTGCGTCAACTTCCGATGTCTATGGCCGCAATCCCAAGCTTCCATTCAGCGAAGAAGGAAGCGACAGCGTCATCGGCAACTCAAAGGCCCCGCGCTGGGCGTATGCGGTCTCCAAGCTCTTCGACGAGCATCTTGCGCTCGCCTACCAGGACGCTTACGGCTTCCCGGTCACGATCCTGAGGTACTTCGGTTCGTATGGCCCGCGGCAAAACCTGAGTTGGTGGGGCGGGCCGCAGTCGGTATTCATCGATTGCGTGCTGCATGACAAGCCCATACCGATCCACGGCGACGGCAGCCAGACGCGCAGCTTCACTTACGTCACCGATACGGTCGAAGCCACCTACCAAGCCGTGGTGCGAGCGGCGGCGAACGGCCAGATCATCAACATCGGCAGTACCCAGGAAATCACGATTCTTGATCTCGCCCGCCGGATCAAGCGCCTCGCGGGGACACCTGGCGAATTGCGCGTCGAATTCGTGCCCTACGCGTCGTTCAGCGGCCGAAAATACGAGGACGTGATGCGTCGGGTCCCCGACGTGGGCCTTTGCGAGCGGCTCCTGGGTGTCCGCGCGCAAGTCGACATCGACGACGGCCTCAGCCGCACGATCGAATGGCAGCGCCGCATTCCGCCCGAATGCGCATAGGCATCATCGGCGGCGGACTTATGGGGCTCGCGCTGGCCGAGCGGCTGGGGAGGCTCGGCCATCATGTGTGCGTCTATGAGCGCGCCACGCAGCCAGGAGGTCTCGCCACCTGGTACGACTTCGGAGAATTCGTCTGGGATCGTTTCTACCATGTCATCCTCCCGTCCGACACGTCGCTGATTGAGTTCATCCGCAGCATCGGGCTCGCGGACCGGCTGCGCTGGCGCGCGACAAAGACCGGCTTCTACGTCGACCGCGCGTTCCATTCGCTCAGCAGCGGGCTCGATTTCCTGCGTTTTCCGCTACTCGGCTG
Source organism: Steroidobacteraceae bacterium (assembly GCA_050738555.1). Taxonomy (GTDB): domain Bacteria; phylum Pseudomonadota; class Gammaproteobacteria; order Steroidobacterales; family Steroidobacteraceae; genus SCUD01. The sequence goes on from JBOHZO010000029.1 coordinate 21,825, forward strand.
GTGGAGCAAGCTGCGGCTCGCATACACGATCCTGTACTGCTCGCGCATCAGCGATTGGCGCCGCCTGGAACGCGTGACCGTCGAGCAATTTCTGGTCCGCCATTCCGGTCGCGATACCTTCGAGAAGATGTGGAAACCGCTGCTGCTGGCGAAACTCGGGGAGCACTACCGCCGCGTTTCCGCGGTATTCATCTGGACTTACGTCAGGCGATTGTTCTCGGCGCGCGATGCGACTGCGCAGAAAGAGCAGCTTGGCTACATCTCGGGGGGCTATCGCACGGTTTTCAATCGACTAGTCGACCTCATCGGTCAGTCCCGTGGAACCGTCCGCACGGGAGTCGAAGTCGAGTCGGTGCGGCCGCATCCGCGAGCCGGCATCCAGATTTCGGCGGCGGGCGAAATCCAGGATTTCGACAAGGTCATCTTTACCGGACCGATGAACGTGCTGCGAAACGTCGCTGACCCGCGGCTCGTTCAGACGCCCCCTGACGGCGACATCGAGTATCTGGGCGTAGTCTGCATGGCGCTCGTTACGCGCAAACCCTTCTGCCCCTATTACGTCCTCAACATCGCCGACGAGCGAATCCCGTTCACCGGCATCATCGGGATGAGTTCGTTGGTCGATACCAAGGAAACGTCCGGCCTCCACCTCACCTATCTTCCGAAGTACGTATTATCCGAAGACGTCATGCTGCGAAGGCCGGAGGAAGAGCTGAAGACGGAGTTTCTCGCGGGGTTCCGCGCAATGTATCCGGACTTCAGCGAGCACGATGTCGTGGCGGTCCATATCAACCGCGCACGAATGGTCCAACCGCTTCAGGTCCTCAGTTATTCCGCGCGCGTGCAGCCGCCGCGGACACGGCATGACGACTTCTACGTGGTCAACTCCGCCCAGTTCGCCAGCAATACGCTCAACAACAACGAGGTCATCCGCAACGTGAATGAATTCCTGAAGCAGTACGCGGAATCATTTCCGGGTTCGCGCACCGCGTCCATCGTTGCGAGTGGCGGTCAGGTCAATCGGGACGTCGCATGAAGTACTCCGCGCAGGACGAGCGCGATTTTTTCGCCCACGAGACCGCCGTGATCGACGAACCATGCGAGATCGGCGCCGGAACGAAGATCTGGCACTTTAGCCACGTCATGCGCGACGCACGTATCGGAAAGCGGTGCAACATCGGCCAGAATGTCGTCGTCTCGCCAAAGTGCGTCGTCGGAGACAACGTCAAGATCCAGAACAACGTCTCCATCTATACGGGCGTCATCATCGAGGACGACGTGTTCTGCGGCCCCTCGATGGTCTTCACCAACGTAGTCAATCCGCGGAGCTTCATCGAACGAAAGGACGAGTACCGGCAAACGCTGGTCAGGCGAGGCGCATCGATCGGTGCGAACGCGACCGTCGTTTGCGGGGTCACGCTCGGGCGCTATTGTGTCGTCGGCGCCGGTGGCGTCGTCACGCGGGACGTGCCCGATTACGCGGTTGTCTACGGAAACCCGGCGCGCATCCGCAGCTGGGTCTGCTATTGCGGCATCGGACTCGACCTGGGCGCGGCCGATGCGGAGTCGCGGCAGGCCGCTTGCAGTACCTGCGGACGCCGATACCGGCGCGAAGGCCGAGATGTCGCTGAAATCTGAGCGCGAGAAGCCGCCCTCAGTCCGCTTGCTGCAGGTGGTCGGCGCGCGGCCGCAGTTCGTCAAGCTCGCGCCCGTCTGCCGCGCCATCGGCGCGGCGAACGCGCGTGGCCAACGAATTGAAAGCATCGTCGTTCACACGGGCCAGCACTACGATCCGGGCATGTCGGATGTTTTCTTCGACGAGCTCGACATTCCCCAGGCCGACGTGCATCTCGGCGTCGGATCCGGTTCGCATGGCCTGCAAACCGGCCGCATGCTGGAGCAGCTGGAAGCCGTCCTGAACGAGCGCCGGCCCCATGCCGTCCTGACGTATGGAGACACCAATTCGACTCTTGCCGCGACGCTGGCTGCCGCCAAGCTCCACTTGCCGGTGGCTCACATCGAGGCGGGCCTCAGAAGCTTCAATCGGCGAATGCCGGAAGAGGTCAATCGAATCGTAGCGGACCATCTCTCGGATCTGCTTTTTGCGCCCACGCCGGAGGCGATGCAGAACCTCGAGAAGGAAGGCCTGGGGGGACGCGCACGCCAAGTTGGCGACGTCATGCTCGATGCCATCCGGTTCCACGCCGTGGCTGCAGGTTCACGCTCACGGGTGCTCGAGCGATTAGGCCTGACCAAGGGTGGCTACCTCGTGGCGACCCTGCATCGCGCGGAGAATACGGCCGCCGATCGTCTGGCGACGCTGCTCGCGGCACTGGCCAGGCTAGCCGCCGCGGACCGGCCGCTCGTGCTCCCGCTGCATCCGAGGACGGCAAATGCCATTCGCGAATCCGGCATGGGGCTTCCCGATGCCGTGGGATTGCGCGTGGTGGCGCCGCTCAGCTACCTGGACATGATTCAATTGGTCGGCAATGCCCGGATCGTGCTGACGGATTCCGGAGGACTTCAGAAAGAAGCGTTCTTTCTGGGGCGCCCGTGCATCACGCTGCGGAACGAAACCGAGTGGGTCGAAACGGTCTCCGGGGGCGGCAACATCGTCGCGGGTACGGAAATCCAGGAAATCGTCGATGCCGCCGCTCACTGGGACAAGCAACTGGCGACCGGTGAGCCCGATTTCTCGGCGGCGGTCGTGCGCGCATTCGGCGATGGACAGGCATCGGCGAAAATCGTTGCCCAAACGATGGATTACCTTGCGAATCACGCGAGTGAACGCTCGCATGGAGAGGCAAGAGGCGCCAGGAACTGAGACGCCGGGCTTCCGTGCGCATCTCAGAATGTGCTGGCAATCACGCTCCCAAGGACCAAGCCCCCGTCCACCATGCGATATTATGGTGGTCGTCAGGGGATAAGAATCGCATGGATTCCATTCAGGTCGCCGTCGTCGGAGTCGGAGGCTGGGGCAAGAACCTCGCCCGCAACCTTCATCAGCTCCCCGAAGCCAATCTACGCTACGTCTGCGACCTGAACCGAACCAAGCTCGATCAGCTCGCGCGCCAACTTCCCGGGGCGCAGCTCACGAGCGACCTGGATCTCGTTTTGCGCGATCCCGAAGTGCAGGCGGTTGTCGTCGCGACACCCGCGCCTCGCCATCACCCGATCTGCAAGGCGGCGCTCGAGGCCGGCAAGGACGTGTTCGTCGAGAAGCCATTTACTCTCGAAGTGGCGCACGCCGAGGAGCTGATCGCGCTCGCAAAAAAAAATCAGCGCGTCCTCATGGTCGGCCACCTGCTCGAGTACCACCCGGTGGTGACGCGCCTGCGCGAGATGATCGGGCGCGAAGATTTCGGAAAGCTCTACTACATTTACAGCCAGCGCGTGAATCTCGGCACCGTGCGTGCCGACGAGAACGCGCTCTGGAATTTTGCCCCACACGACATCTCGGTGATCATGTTCCTGCTGGGCAGCGCCCCGACCGACGTCACGGCCCGTGGCCAGTGCTACCTGCAGAAAGGCGTCGAAGACGTCGTCTTCCTGACCATGAACTTTGACGGCAAGGCGATGGCCCACGTGCACGTCAGCTGGCTCGACCCTCACAAGATCCGTAAGCTGACGCTCGTCGGCGACCGGAAGATGGCCGTGTTCGACGATCTCGAAGCGACCGAGAAGCTCCGCGTCTACGACAAGGGCGCGCAGGTCAACCAGGACTACAACACTTTCGCCGAGTACGTGGGACTCCGTTTTGGCGACATCACGATGCCCTACATCAAGGTCGGCGAGCCGCTCCAGATCGAGTGCCGGCATTTCATCGACTGCGTGCGAACGCGGAAGCAACCCGTAAGCGACGGTCAGGACGGCTTGCGCGTCGTCCAGGTGCTCGACGCGGCCCAGCGCTCGCTCGAGCTGAACGGCGAACCGGTTCGCCTGGGCTGATGAAGGGGTCAGGGGCATGACTCGCTACGCAAGCCTGTCGCTGGATCTCGACAACCAGTGGTCATACATGAAGACGCACGGCGACGACGGCTGGCAGTCGCATCCCTCGTACCTGGACGTCGCAGTGCCGCGCATCCTCGAGTTTCTCGCAAGGCGTGGTCTTACGATCACCTTCTTCATCATCGGGCAGGATGCGGCGCTCGCCAAGAATCGGGACGCGCTCCGCGCGATTGCGGCGGCAGGGCACGAGATCGGAAACCACAGTTTCAGGCATGAGCCGTGGCTGCATCTTTACAGCGAAGGGGAGCTCGACCGGGAATTGCATGAAGCCGAAGATGCCATCGAGTCCGCCACGGGCGTCCGGACACGCGCATTCCGCGGGCCGGGCTTCAGCGTCACCGCGAGCACGCTCGAAGTTCTCCTCCGCCGCGGCTACCAGTACGACGCGACCATATTTCCGAACCTGCTGAATCCCCTTGCACGCGCCTATCTGTTCGCTGGCAGCAGGCTGAGTCCTGAGGAAAAGCGGCAACGCAGCGCGTTGTTCGGCACCTGGAAAGACGCCGCGCGGCCGGTGCGGCCATTCAAGTGGCAGCTGCAAGGCGGCGAATTGCTCGAAATACCGGTGACCACGATGCCGTGGCTGAAGCTTCCGCTGCATCTCAGTTACCTGATCTATCTCGGCAAGTTTTCGCGCCCCGCCGCACGCGCTTATTTCCGGCTCGCGCTCGGAGCCTGCCGGTTGAGCGAAACCCAGCCCTCGATCCTGCTGCATCCGCTCGATTTCCTGGGCCGCGAGGACTGCCCGGCCCTCGATTTCTTTCCCGGTATGGACCTGCCGCGCGCGCGCAAGCTCGCGCTCGTTGACGATTTCTTCGACATCCTGCTTGCCCGCTGGGAAGCCGTCACCATGGGCGAGCATGCGCGTCGTGCCGCTGCCGGCCGGCAAGAATTGCGCAGATTGACGCCGGTCTTTCCTGCCTAGAAACGCCTAGAACTCTTGGTAATGTCCCAGCGCCGAACGGTCCTGCTCATCGGCGCCTTGTCGGGTGCGTTCTTCCTTCATCTGGCCATGCACTCACTCGACTGGGGCACGCTTTCGACCGAGTTGGCGCATGTGCACTGGCCTTACGCCATTCCGATACTGCTCGCATTGTTGATCCATCTTGCGGTCAAGGCGAGCCGCTGGCGCTTCCTGATCCCCCCGTAGTCGCAGGCAAGGACCTGCACTTACCGGTCTCAGCACTTCTGGCCACGGTGGTAATCGAGCGGGTGTTCGATTTTCTTTCCCTACTCCTGATCGGGATCGTGATCATGGTGCAGGCCGGCCATATGGCGCCGGATATCCGGACCGCCAGCTGGGCGGTCGGCATTTTTTGCGCGGCACTGTTCACTGCCGCCGTCATATTTCTCGCCTATCACGAGCCATGTTTGAGAAGGGTCGAGCGTCTTCTTGCGCCGGCATCTAAACACTTCCGGGTGCGAGTTTTGCGGCAGCTGCGCGCGGCGAGCGCCGGAGTCGGCGCGATCGCGAAGCCCCGATTGTTGATTCCCGTCTTTTTTTGCTGTCGCTGTTGCAGTGGTTGCTGATCCTGGCCTGCGTCGAGCTCAGTCTGCATGCAGTAGGCGTTGCGGTGACGCTTGCCGCCGCGATTTCAGTATTGTTATCGAACGTCATTGGTCTCACATTGCCGGCCGCGCCTGGCCACGTGGGCACCGTGCAGCTGGCCTTCACTGTCGCCCTAGCGCCTTTCGGTGTGTCTCAGCCGGATGCGATCGCCGCCTCGCTGGTCTACAACTTCCTCACTGTCGTCCCCGCGTTGATTCTCGGCGTGTCCGGGTTGCGCCGTGCAGGAATGCTGCTGCACCGGCATCTGGTGCGCTGAGGGGTCGGGACGCTTACCATCTACTTGCTCTTGCGCATCATCCGCGCGAGCGCGTCTTCGCCGAGTGGCTTCTTGTGCTTGACGCGGAGACTGTCGGCCCACTCACGGTTGAAGTCGCGCTGGTAACGCCAGTTCAACCAGAACGTGACCAGCATCGCGACGAGCGCGCCCAAGCTCGCGAGCGCCATGTCCCTGTGCGCATCCCAGACATCTCCCTGGGTCCCGAGATACGCCTGGCCGAGATCGCCGCCGAATACTTCCGCCGCGCCCCATTCGATCAGCTCGAAGAGCATCGAGCTGGACATCGTGAGGTCGAGCGGCAGGAAATAGCCCCAGAACCCGCGCACGTCCGCAACGCGCAGGAACATTTCGCGTACGGGATAGGCCAGCAGCAGGCCATAGCAGAAATGGACCACCCGGTCGAAATGATTGCGCTCCCAGCCGACGAGTTCATTGAATGTCGTGCCGGTCATGCGCTCGAACCACGCATCGTACGGCACCTCCGCATAGGTGTAATGCGCTCCCACCTGATGCAGGCACATGAAGATGAAGATCAGCGTGTAGGAGACGCGGGACAACAGGAGGCGGCGGTGGTAGCCAACGATGATCGCCGCGGCGACGATCGCGAGCGCGTTCTCCACCAGCCAGGTCTCGCGATCCCAGGGCCGGATTGCGAGCAGCGCCCACCACACCGCGAAAATCAGGCTCAGGACGAGCAGATACTTGCGATGCGGAATGCTCACGCGCTCATTCCAGCCGAGGGATCGCACGGCCGCGAACGGGCTGCGATAGCGATTCTCGCCAGCGGCTGCTCAGAGAAAGCGCTTTAAGATGGGGCCAAGCGGCAGGAAGCGCGCCAGCGACAAGGCGAGACGCGGCTTGAAGGCGAGCAGCGCCGCGAATGCGCCGAGCGTGACGGCCTTGCCGTTCCGGCCCATCAGGAAGCGCATGGTCTGGCTGCGCGGAAAGCGGTCGGGTCCCGGATGCAGCAGTCCTTCGATCTCTGCCCGGCTTTCCGCGAGCCGCCATTCTGCGGGCAGCGGTTCTTCCAGTTGCCGCTCATCGCTAGGAGTTTCAGTGCGGTGCATGGTCGCCGCCATTGAGCGCACGCTCGATCAACTCGCGATCCTGATTCCATTCGTGCCGCACTCGCGGAAACAATGTCGTGCCCTGACTCGAGCGCCGCCTCAGCATCGGGATCGCAAGCGCCGCCGACCCCGCGGCGAAAGCGAGTGCAAGACCCGCGGCCGTCCAGGCGCGCCAGGGCCCGTCCCAGGTCAGCGCCAGGAGCCAGGCACAGAACATCAACAAGGCGACCAGCGCGCCCGCAGCCGCAAGCAGAAGCACGAACAGGCGTCGCGCGACCGCCGCGGCCGCATCACGCGCATCCGCGCCCGCCACTTCCGCATAAGCGCGCAGGTGCCTCAGGATCGCCGGAACCAGGGGAGCAAGCAGCGAAGGCAATGAGTCCCCTTTCGCGTGCGCCTCAGCGACGCGACGCGATGAACCCGATCAGGACGCCGACCGCCGCAGCTACGCCGATCGCGGTCCATGGGCTCTCGTGCACGTATTCATCGGTTGCAGCCGTGGCATCCCGCGTATAGCCGCGAATGTTCTCCACGCCGTGTGTCGCCGCGGACTTCGCCTTCGCGAGCGTCTGCTCGACCTTGGCCCGCATCTCGGCAATCTCCCGGTCATCGACATTCGCGACCTTCTTGATCAGGTCCTCGACGTCCGTGACGAGGTTCCGCCACTCGGCTCCCCGCGCGCTCGCGGCCTGGCCCCCGTTGCGGTCCGTCCGCCGGCCCCGCTTTCCTACTTCAACTACGTTTTCCATCAATCACTCCTCCGGACTTCTTCCTTGAAATTGGCGCCCCGTCAGGCGCGCCGCCCCACGCTGATGAAGAACGTGACGACCGCACCGATCAGGAACAGCACGAACAGGATCTTGGCGATACCGGCCGCGCCGGCAGCGAGCCCGGTGAACCCGAACACCGCGGCAATCAGCGCCACAACGAAAAAGACGACTGCGTAGTAAAGCATGGCAACACCTCAGTTCGGTTCGCGCCCGGCTGGCGCGGTCGGCCGCGCATGTTCAGCATCGCACGTACAGTCAGCCTGCTCCACGCCCCTCCCCGCTTCCGTCGGTCCCGATGACTACAAGGCGTAGGAGAGCGCCCACAGGCGCAGGGAACCGGGCGGGCTGGCGAGAGTCCTCACTAACAGGCACTCTGCTCTCCGGGCGAGCGAGGCGAGCGCATGGAGACCGGAACTGGCAAGCCGAGCATCGAGACGATCATCAAGGACCCGATGAAGCACTTCGGCTCGCCGCGCGAAGTTGTTGCCGATCAGAACTTTACGATCGAAGAGAAACGCCGGATCCTGGATTCCTGGGCGCTCGATGCACAACTTCTCGCCGTCGCGGAGGAAGAGAGCATGGGCGGCAAGGACCGCCCGGGTCTTCGCGAAGTGAAGCTCGCGCTGCTCGAGCTCGAGCAGCTCGCTTAGGCCCGACTCAGGCGTTTCGCAGGAATACCGGCAGCTTCCGCCCGATCCGGTAGAGCTTGTTGCCGATGCGCTCCAGCCTTCCCGCAGGAACCGCCGGCCGCCGGTCCCAGGCGGCATTGTGGCGCACGTCGAATTCGGCGAGCGCGGCGGCGAAATCGCCTTCCGCGCCGATGCGGCGCCAGAACTCGGGAAACCGCTCGCGGCCTTCCTCGAGCCGGAACGGCATCCAGTTCGTCTTGTCGCGCAGGAACAGCCGGATGTTCTCCTCGACGGTGTCGCAGTAGTCGAGCGCAACGTCCCCGGGCGTCGCGTCCTTCGGGCAATGCCAGAGAATCGCGTAGCGATAGGCATTCATCATGCCGGTGTGCGAGCGCCTGGCCCAGCTCGCCGCGACCGGGGCGATCTCGCGCGTCAGGTGGACGTAGAACGCGCGATCGCCATACTTGCGATCCAGCCGTCCGAGCAGCCAGGAGAGGCGGTTATCCGACTCGATGTGATTTTCCGGGTAGTCGAAACGCGCGTCGCCGAGGAGGCCGCTTCGCGACTCGTGTGCGCTCGTGTAATTCGCGATGTGGGCGCAGGCCCGCGCAAACGTCTTCGATCCGGAACGGCCGGCACTGAGGATGAAGACATACACCGGGGGGCCAGTATATAGTTTCCGGGCGGCAATGCGCCGGGGGTCCCGGGGCGGTTGCAATGACCAGGGATTACACGAAGACGCTGCGGATCCGGAAAGTGAACAAGGTCGCGCCGGACGAGCGCGGCCAGTCGGTGTGGCTCGGCAAGATCGACACCGTGGAGCTCGAGCTCGTGTCCACGACCGCGCTCGAAAGGATCCTGAAGTCGGAAGGCGACAAGACGCGAACCGAGATCCGGAAGCTCGCCGCCGGCAGGAAGGACGGCGTGCTGGCGCGGGATACCGCGACCGGGCATTTCCGGATTCTCAGCGACGCCGATCTCAGGAAGGCGGAACCCATCACCGACAAGAGCCGGAGCGCCGCCGAGGAACTGTCGCTCGTCGACACGCAGATCCTGCGAAAAGCCCTGAATCCGGACGCCAAGCCGGGGACCCCGAAGCCCAAGACCGGGAAGAAGGACAAGTTCGGCGGGTTCAACCCCTACGACAACAACTGAGCGCGCTCCGGCGCACGGCGGGCGCGGTCAGGAATTGCGCGCACGCCGCCAGGCCTGGATCCAGGCCGGAACCTCCGACGGCGGCAGCGGCCGCGCATAGTGGAATCCCTGCGCCTGGTCGCAGCCCATCCCGGCGAGCCTCTCCGCGACTTCCGCCGTTTCGACCCCCTCCGCCACGACCTCGAGATCGAATGAGTGCCCGAGCGCGATGATCTGCTCGACGATCTTCCGGTCGGCGTCGTCGGCGAGCATGTTCATCACGAAGGACTTGTCGATTTTCAATTCGTCGGCCGGGATCTGCTTGAGATAGGACAGCGACGAGTAACCGGTGCCGAAGTCGTCGATCGAGACGCGCGCGCCCAGTTCGCGTATCTCGGTGAGCACCCGGTGGCTGCGCTCGCGATCGACCATCAGCGCGTTCTCAGTCACCTCGACCGTGAGGCGCGTCAAATCCACGGACCAGAGTCCGGCGGCGTTGCGAATGACGTCCACGATCTCCGGATTGCAGATGATCGAGGGCGTGACATTGACCGCAACCCCGATCGGACCGAGGTTCTTCGGCCATTCGCCGAGCTGGCGCAGCGCGCGGTGGAAAGCGAAGCGCGTCAACGGGTCGATCTGACCTGTCATCTCCGCGACGTCGATGAAGACCTCCGGCGGCACATTGCCCGACTCAGGCCGGTTCCAGCGCATCAGCGCCTCGGCGCCGACGACCTCGAGCTTCGGCAGCGACAGTTTCGGCTGGTAGTTCATGACGAGGTCGCCGTGCTCCAGCGCGTTCGCAAGCTGGGTTTCCAGGTCCCAGCCGGCGACCAATTCATCGGCCTTGCGAGCGGTGTAGACGACGGTCGGCTGCGACGTCTTCCACGCCTCGAGCAGCGCGATCTCGGCGAACTGAATCAGCTCTTCCGGATGGCGACCATGACCCGGATACATGGCGATGCCAATCGATAGCCGGACGTTCGCATGCTGGCCGCCGGCCGCCACCCGCTCGGAGCCCGTACGGAGAATCTTGTTCGCGGCCAGGAGCGCGTGCCCCTCGTTTCGGAGATTCGACAGCACGAACACGAACTTCCGGTCGCCGAGCCGCGCGAAGTAGTCGCCCGGCTTCGATACCTGGGACAGGCGGTTCCGCAGCTCGTCCAGCATGCGCGCGGCGTTCACATGCCCCGCGCTCGCGAACAGCCGCTCGAGGTGGTGCACGTAGACGACGAGCACGGCGATGCCGTAGAGCTTCGCCTCGCGCGCGGCGAGCCGCGTGCGAATCGCCTCGAGGCAGTCGGCGTAGCCACTGCTTCCCGCCGGTGCCGGCAGCGCGTTCGTCATGGCGTCAATTGAGGTAGTACTCCGCGGGATCCACGCCGTAGGCGCCGGGCTCGAGCCCCGATTCGATCCAGAGTGAGGCTTGGTCGTCGGCGGTCGCGGAAACCTGGTTGAGGTCGACCACGCGATAGTCGGCAAGCGGCTGTTTCTCTGCGTCGAGAATGATCATCACCTCCGGACGCAACCGGCGGATGCGGCTCTGCGCCGTGACGACGGCGACTTCGCCGGTATTCAGGAGCACGAGGGTTCCGGTCGGGAACATGCCGATCGCCTGCGTCAACTGGTCCACGACTTCGGACTGGAACTCGATTCCGGCGAGCGCTCGCAGCTGGCGCAGGGCGCCGTAGGACGACTGCGTGCTTGCGTAGGGACGCGAAGTGATCATCGCGTCGTAGGTGTCGACGACGCCCGCGATGCGGCCATAGACCGGAATTTCGCTGCCCTTGAGGCCCTGCGGATACCCGGAGCCGTTGTAGCGCTCGTGATGATGGCCCACCATGTCGAGCACGCGCGGGTCCACGTCCCCCGCTTCCTTCACAAGGTCCTGGCCGAATTCGACGTGCCGGCGCATCAGTGCGATTTCGCCGGCATCGAGCTTTCCCGGCTTCCCGAGGATGTTCTCGGGGATACGGATCTTGCCGACGTCGAGTAGCATGGCGCCGAGTGCGACCACGCGAAGCGCGTCGCGATCGAGGCCGATCTCGCGGCCGAGCGCGGTGGCCCAAACCGACGAGGCGAGCGAATGCGAGTAGAGGTAGCCACCCTTCCGCCGGATGCGCATGAGGCAGGACATGGCAGCGGGATTTCTGAGCACGCTGTCCACCATCGGCAGCACGGCGGCCTCGAGCTTGTGGACATTCAACTTGCCGGAGTTCTTCAGCTCGCCAATCACGTCTTCGACCGAGGCATAGACGGCGACGTGGATGCCGGAAGCCTGCTTGATCTCGTCCTTCAGCTCGCGCATCGCCTCCATCGGCGGGCGCGCGGGGCGCGGCGCGGACGGTGCCGCGGGCTGCCGCGGCTCGTCGTCGATGCGCGTGTCGATGACGATCTGCCGGCAGTGGCTGCGCACGGCGGCAATCTCTTCGTCGTTGCGGATGTAGAAACCCTGGAACAGGAACGGCGTCTCGAGCCACGGCCGATCGAGCTCGGACACGTACATGCCGATTTCGAGTTCAGCGACCGGTATTTTTCTGTACCTGGACAAGGCGTTGCGATCCGGGGTCGGCGGAAGATTCCGGGACAGTGACAAACCTCGCGGAAAGCGAACGTGACGCGGGGCGCAAAAATATGACAAACGGCGCGTTTCTGCCCGCAATGGGCCGGATTATGGACAGAAAAAAGGCCGGTCCCGCGGGGGACCGGCCTCTGGGTCAACGGTCAGGCTTCAGCGCGTCGCCCTGATCACCACGCGCCGGTTGTTGGCACGGCCTTCCGCAGTCTCATTGGTGTCGACTGGCTTCGCCTCACCAGCGCCGGTCGCAACAATCATTGATGCACTCAGACCCTTGTCAATCAAGTACTGTCGCACCGACTCCGCGCGGCGCACCGACAGGGCCTGGTTGTGGGCTTCCGAACCGACGCTGTCGGTGGTGGCCCTCAACAATTATTTTCGTGCCCGAGACGATGTCGGCCGGCCTGGTCTTCAGGTCTGCGACGAGCCCGTCCAGCATTCCACGGGTTCCGGCATTCAACGCCTCAGAATCGAATTCGAACAACACACCCTTCAGCGTGATCTCTCTGAAGCAGCCAATCTCATCAACGACCACACCCAAGGACGTCCCCGGGCAACGATCCTTGTCGTCCGTCACGCCGTCCTGGTCCTCATCGCCCGGGGGCGGCGGGGGGTGGCGGCGGCGGAGGCGCGGCCATCGGCGCCGGGGCCGGTTCTTCGCCGCCGAAGTCCTTGCGGAAGGACACGCCGAAGGTCCGCGGCTGGTTGGTCAGGAATCCCACGCGGGCGAAGCGGCCACGCTCCTGGTCGAGGCCCAATTTTGCGACCTCGTCGCCGATGTTGTTGATGAAGAGAGCGGCCTCCCAGTCATCGCCCCGCACGCCGAACCGCAGGTTGCCGATGTCGTACGCCGGCAGCAACGGATCGAAGGTGAAGGTCGTGACATTCGGGGCGCCGAAGGTGCGGAGCGTGAACGTGCCGAATCCGTCCGCCTGGTCGCCATTCTGCGTGTAGCGGCTGCCGACGTGCTGGTAGCTGCCCGTGATGAAACCCTCGAGTAACTCCGTCATCGGCCAGCTATACGTCGCGTTCGCGGAGAGCTGGAACTCGGGCACCGAGGGCAGGCGGTTGCCTTCCACGATGTTGGCGATGACTGTCGGCACGCCGGCGATCGGCAGGATCAGGCTGCTGTCCAGTTCGGAGTTGGTGTACGTCGCCGAGATGCCGAAGTCGAAGTTGTCCGTGGGCTGCGCGGTAAGCTCCATCTCGAGGCCCGTTGAACTCGCTTCCGGAACGTTCAGCAGGATTCGTGACGAGCAAGTGCCTGCGACCACGGGGAGCTGCAGGTCGTCGATCTCGGCGTAGAACGCGGCGATATTGAACTGCGCGCGTCCGTCGGCAAAGCCGATCTTGGCGCCGATCTCGTAGTTCCACAGCGACTCGCTATCGAAGCTGTCGAAGCCCGTGAAAGTCGCGAGGTCGTCGGCCGTGCATAGCGGTACGTTCAGCGGGTCGTTGATGCCGCCGAGGCGAAAGCCCTCCGACGCCTGCGCATTGAGCTGCACGTTGTCGCTCAGCTCGTAGGACAGCAGGATGCGCGGCAGGATGCCGTCGTCTTCCGTGGAACCGGGTCCGTTGGTCGGCTCGTCCGGCCCGCCATCGGAATCCGCGAACAGGCCGCCAAAGTACAGGACGCGATCCTCGGAGAAGTCGTACCAGCGGCCGCCGATCGTCGCGGTGAAACGATCGGTAATGTCGAACGAGCCCTCCGCGAAGACCGCTGTCTGCTCGAACTGGTACGGGATCCGCGAGAAGAAGGGCGTGTCGACCGGCGCGCCGAGATCCGGGCTCGTCACGCCGCAGTTCGGCGGGCCGCCGCAGATGAGATCGATCATGATGTCGTCGTAACCGGGCGTCGGCAGCGTCTGGCCGTAGTCGCGGTCGATGTCGCTGTAGAAGCCGCCGAAAACCCATTGGAAGCGGCCGTCGTAATCCGAGGCGAGCCGCAGTTCCTGCGTGAAGACCTCGACGGTCGTGTAGTCGTCCAGCCTCGAATTGGTGCGGACCTGCGCGGAGGTCGCCGCTCCGCCACCGATGTCGAATGTCACACTGCCGGTCAGCTGCGAAAAGTCACGCCGCACGATGATGTCGCGCTCGGTATAGGAACTGATTGAGGTGAGCATCACGGGACCGAGGTCGAATTCCATCGTCAGGTCGCCGAGCTTGAATTCGTCCTCGAATCTTTCCCTGAAATTCGTGAATTGCTCGCGTTCGCCGAGATTCACCGCCGGCTCGGTCGTCGTGAACGGATTGCCGAGGATGTTGTAGACATCGAAGCGGTTGAAACCGTCGATCTCGATGTTCTGGTAGATGATTCGGGGCGTGATCGTCACGTTGTCGGTCAGCTCGAGGCGAAGCGCCGCGCGCCCGCCGATGCGTTCTCCGCCGTTGACGTCTGCGTCCACCGCGCCGCCCGGCCGGATCGCGTCGATATAACCCGGCAATTCGGCGTAATAGCCGACGAGACGGAGCGCTGCGGCATCGCCCATCGCCAGATTGATCATCGTGCGGGCGTTGTACCCGACATCGCCGCCGTCAACGCTGCTGCCGCTCAACTCGACATTTCCGTAGTCGTCGCTGGTGTCGGGCTGGTTGCTGATGTAACGCACGGTGCCCGCCAGCGAGCCAGAGCCGAACAGGGTGCCCTGCGGGCCGCGCAGCACCTCGACGCGGTTGAGGTCGTAGAGATCAAGATCCGGCGTGAAGAGCGACAGCGAGATCACCGACTCGTCGATATAGACGCCGACCTGCTCCTTGACGCCCGGCAGATCGCGGTCGGTCTTGCCGGCGGAAATGCCGCGCAAGCCGACCTGGCTCTGGCCAGGCCCGAGGTTCTGCACGGCGAGGCCGGCGATGTTCCTCGACACGTCCTCGATGTTCGAGGCGCCGGCGGCCTCGAGCTGGTCGCCCGTGCGCGCACTGATCGCGAACGGCACGTCCTGCAGCGACTCGGCCCGCTTGCGCGCCGTGACCGTGACTTCGCCGAGCACTGCCTGCGCGTGTGCGCTGTTGGCGAGGGCGAGCGCCACTGCAACTGCAACCAGGGACGCGGGTCGCAGCCGGAGATTCCTGTTCATGATCCTTCCCCTGTTCGTGCCCGTTTCCGCGGGCGTATGTACCCGCAGAGTGTCTCTGCAACGATTGATTCCCGCAAGTCCGGGACGACCGTCGCGGTGCGGCCGAAAAAAAAGGGCCGATCGAGATCGGCCCCCTGCATGCATGACGCGACGGGCAATCGTCAGAAGTTGACGGACGCCCTCGCGTACCAGAACGCCCCGTTGACGCCGAAGGGCGAGGTTAGCGCCGGCCGGACACCCAGGAACACGGACGTCGGATCCTGTTCATCGTCCGGCAGCGTGTCGAAGACATTCTCGCCGCCGAGCGTGAACTGGAAGCGCTCGCCGAAGGCGAAGCGGGCCTCGAGATCGACCAGGACATTGTCCCCATAGCTGTACTGGTCAGAGGCGTCGCCGGGACTGAACAGACCGGCCGTCGTCCTCCAGCTGCCGTAGTACCCGAAACGCACGAGGCCGGCGAATATGCCGCCCGTCGAGTAATCGAATGTCAGCAGCGCCCGGTCTTCCGGCGTCTGGTTCTCCAAGTCGAACACCCGCGACGCATTAATCGTGCCCGGAGCGACGTTGTCGACACTCTGCTCGTTGAAGTTATAACGCAGCTCGACGCCCAAGTCGCCGGCGCCGACCGAGAACGCGCTGGCGACCGCGAGATCGATGCCGTCGATTTCCGAATCGAAGCCGTTCACGAAGAAGTTGGCGTTGCTGCCGACCAGCAGGGCGGCTTCCGCAGGGTCTACGCCGGCCGCAATCAGGCCGGGCACGTCTCCCGCCTCGATGGTGTTGACCAGCAGGGCGAGGCGATCGTCGATCTTGATGTGGTAATAGTCCAGCGTGACGGTCGTCGCTTCGCCCAGCGTCCACACGAGGCCAGCCGTGTAGCTCTCGGACTCCTCCGGCACCAGCGGGACCGCACCCAGCGCAAGCGCCACCGGGTGATCCACCGGGTATGTGCCGTTGGGAATCAGGTTGCCGCTCGCGTCCGAGGTAGTCGTCACGTTCAGCGTGTTCAACTGTCCCGGCGTCGGCGCACGGAAGCCCGTGTTGGCCGTCGCGCGGATGGCGAAGTTGTCCGTGAAGGCGTAGCGCAACGAGACCTTCCAGTCGAAAGTGTCGCCGTACTCGTCGTAGTCCTCGTATCGGAACGCGACGCCACCGGATAGCGCATCCGTCAGATCCGTTTCCAGATCGACATAGGTGGCCCAGCTATCGCTCTCGAAGCTGCCCGCCGATGCGATCGGGAAGCCCTGGAATCCGTCCGAGCCGACGCCGAAGATGGCCGCCGTCGGCCCGGCTTCGATGGAGGCCGGGTCGCCGGCGCCGATCTCGTAAGTCTCGTTGCGCAGCTCGCCGCCGAACGCGAGATTGACC
>JBOHZO010000030.1:0-11674 GCA_050738555.1 Steroidobacteraceae bacterium
AGGAATGCCGGGATGTCGAGCACGTCCTCCGAGCCGAAGTCGGCGCGCAGCCCGTCGCCGACCGCGCGCTGCGCGTGGCGGTGGATTGCCGGCCGATCCAGGTGGCTGTAGTCCGGAGCCGGCGCGCGGTTTCTCTGCGCCACCAGCTTGACATCCGCGCCGCGCCGCACCGCCGCGTGGGCAGGCTGAGCCGGCGCCGGGGCCGCAGACTTCGCCTTGTTGCGATTGAGGCCGGTCGCCACGACCGTGACGCGCAGTTCGCCCTGCATTTCCGGCTCGATGACCGTGCCGACCACGACGGTCGCGTCCTCGGCCGCAAACTGCTTCACGGTATTGCCGACTTCCTCGAACTCGCCGATCGACAGGTCGAGGCCCGCCGTGACGTTCACCAGGATGCCGTGCGCGCCGGCCAGGTTGATGTCCTCGAGCAGCGGCGACGAGACTGCCATCTCGGCGGCGACGCGCGCGCGATGCTCGCCGGTGCCGATGCCGGAGCCCATCATCGCGAGACCGGTTTCCGACATCACCGTGCGGACGTCGGCGAAGTCCACGTTGATGAGGCCCGGGCGCGTGATCAGCTCGGCGATGCCCTGCACCGCGCCCTGCAGCACCTCGTTGGCGCGCTTGAACGCCTCGAGGAGCGTGGTCTGGCCGCCCAGCACCTGGAGCAGTTTCTGGTTCGGGATCGTGATCAGCGAGTCCACGTGCCGCGACAGTTCGGTGATGCCGGTTTCCGCGATTGCATGGCGCTTGTTCCCCTCCATGATGAATGGCCGCGTGACGACCGCGACGGTGAGTATTCCCAGCTCGCGCGCGACCTGCGCGACGACCGGCGCCGCGCCCGTGCCTGTGCCGCCGCCCATGCCGGCGGTGATGAACAGCATGTCGCAGCCCTCGATCTGCTCGATGACGCGATCGCGATCCTCCATCGCCGCCTGCCGGCCAACTTCCGGATTGGCGCCCGCGCCGAGCCCTTTCGTGATATTGCAGCCGATCTGCAGCGAGGATTTCACCTGCGAATGCTTGAGTGCCTGCGCGTCGGTGTTCACGCAGATGAACTCGACGCCCTCGATGCCGCATTTGGCCATGTGAGACACGGCATTGCCGCCGCCGCCGCCCACGCCGACCACCTTGATCACAGCCGTCTGGTTGTATGAATCCATCAGTTCGAACATGTCCTCTCCTCCGCTAGAAATATCCCTGGAACCACGATTTCATCCTTTCCGTCACCGTCTTCACTCCGTCGCCGATGAGCTTCGGCGCCGGTTGACCGGCATTGAGCCGGCCGTAGAGCAGGAGACCCACGCCGGTCGCGTGGATCGGGTTGCGCACCACGTCCCCGAGCCCGGTCACGCCTGCCGGGCTGCCGAGTCGAACGGGCATGTGGAAAATTTCCTCGGCGAGCTCGACCGCGCCTTCCATCTTGGCGCTGCCGCCCGTGAGCACGACGCCCGCCGCGACGGCTTCCTCGAAGCCCGAGCGGCGGAGCTCGTCCCTGATCAGCATGAAGAGCTCCTCGTAGCGCGGCTCGACGATCTCTGCGAGCGTCTGGCGCGCGAGCCGGCGCGAAGGCCGGTCGCCCACTGAGGGCACTTCGATGGTCTCGTCGGGATTCGCGAGCTGCGACAGCGCGCAGGCATAGCGGATCTTGATTTCCTCCGCATACGGCGTCGGCGTGCGCATGGAGACCGCGATGTCGTTCGTGACCTGATCGCCCGCGACCGGTATCACCGCGGTGTGACGAATCGCGCCAACCGAGAAAACTGCGATGTCGGTCGTGCCGCCGCCCACGTCCACCAGGCAGACGCCGAGCTCCTTCTCGTCATCGGTCAGCACGGCGAAGGACGAGGCGAGCTGCTCGAGGACGATGTCCTCGACCTCGAGCCCGCAACGCTGCACGCACTTGACGATGTTCTGCGCCGCGCTCTCGGCGCCGGTGACGATGTGCACGCGCGCCTCGAGGCGCACGCCGGACATCCCGATCGGCTCGCGGATGCCTTCCTGCCCGTCGATGATGAATTCCTGCGGCAGCACGTGCAGGATCTTCTGGTCGGCCGGGATCGGCACGGCCTGCGCGGCGTCCATGACGCGCGTGACATCGCCGCCGACGACTTCCTTGTCCTTGATCGCGACGATGCCGTGCGAGTTGAGGCTCCGCACGTGGCTGCCGGCGATGCCGGTGAACACCGAGCGGATCTCGACCCCCGCCATCAGCTCGGCTTCCTCGACCGCGCGCTGAATTGACTGGACGGTCGAGTCGATGTTGACCACGACGCCCTTCTTCAAGCCGCGCGACGGGTGCGAGCCGAGGCCGATGACTTCGAGGCTGCCGTCGGTGTGCATTTCGCCGACGAGCGAGACGACCTTCGACGTGCCGATGTCGAGTCCCACGATCAGGTTGCGGTCGGAGCGTTTAGCCATCGGTCACCGGATCTGCCTTCATGCGGTTGGCCATGGCGGCGGGTGCCACGCGCTCCGGCATGCGGTTCCTCCGCCAGCCGATGGAAAAGCCGTTCGAGTAGCGCATGTCCACGTAATGGATGTCGGCCGCGCGACCGGCGATGACCTGCGCGCCGATCTCGACGAAGCGGTCCATGCGCTCGTCCACCTGACGGCGGCCGAGCCGCACGGTCACGCCATTCGAAAGATCGAGCTCCCAGGCGCCGCGCGCGTCGAGTCGGAGCGCCGCGATGCGCAATCCCTGCTCCACGAGCCGCCCCTGAATCACGAGATACCGTTGCGCGACCTGCCATTCCGTGCCGGGCGGCCCATCGAGGCGCGGCAGCTCCGGCGGGACGTGGCGCACGCCGCTCGCAAACAGCTCGCCGCGCGTGTTGAGCAACCCGTCCTCGCCCCAGCGCGCCGCGGGCTGCTGCTCGACGATCTCCACGCGCACGCTGTCGGGCCAGAGCCGCTGAACGCGGGCGCGGTCGACCCAGGCGAGGGCCTCGACGGACTTGCGGAGCCGGTCGAGATCCGCGCTGACGAATCCGCCCTGGAGCGAGCCGAGCGCCGCCTGCTGGACTTCGACCGCCGCGACTCGCTGGAACGGACCGTCGATGACGATACTGCGCACCGGCTGGTCGAGGCCGAACGTGAGCAGGAGCGCGAGCGAGCCCAGTGCCGCGAGCGCGCCCACCACGCGCCCCGCGCGCGGCCATTCGAGCTTCGGCAGCTCGATGCGGCGGCCCGCGGTCTTTCGGCGATTGCGCCTGCGCATGAGTCCCACGGCTCAGGCCCTCTCACGCGCGAAGCTGGTTTCGAGAATCCGCCAGACAAGTTCCGGGAAGTCGATGCCCGCGGCGGCGGCGGCCATCGGCACCAGGCTGTGACTCGTCATGCCGGGCACGGTGTTGATCTCGAGCAGGAGCGGCGCGCCGTCCTTGCCCATCATGAAATCGACGCGGCCCCAGCCCGCGGCGCCGGTGGCGGCAAAGGTCGCGAGTGCAGCCTGCCTGATGCCGGATTCCGCCGCAGCCGGCAGTCCGCAGGGGATGAAATAGCGCGTGTCCTGGGCGAAGTACTTCGCCTGGTAGTCGTAGAACGTCCGCGGCGTCTCGATGCGGATTGCCGGCAGCGCCTCGCCCTGCAGGATGCCGACCGTGTATTCGCCGCCGGTGATCCAGCGCTCGGCGATCACGACCGGATCGAGCGCGGACGCCGCGCGCCAGGCTGTCGGCAGCTCGGCCGCGGTCTCGACGCGACTCATTCCGACACTCGAACCCTGGGTCGCCGGCTTGACGGCGAGCGGCAGTCCGAGCTCCGCGACCGCGCGCTCGAAATCGGCGGCACCGCGCAGCTCGATCCACGGCGGCGTCGCGAGACCCGCGGCCTGCGCGAGACGCTTCGTGAGGAGCTTGTCCATGCCGATGGCGGAACCGAGGACACCGCTTCCCGTGTACGGAAGCCCCAGCCACTCGAGCGCGCCCTGCAGGGAGCCGTCCTCGCCGCCCGGCCCATGCAGCGCGATCCACACGCGGTCGCAACCCGCCGCGACCAGGTCGGTCAGCGCGCGCTCGGCCGGATCGAAGCCGGTGGCTTTGACGCCGCGCGCAACCAGCGCTTCGAGCACGGCGTTGCCCGTCAGCAGCGAAATCTCCCGCTCGGCCGATGCGCCGCCCAACAGCACGGCGACCCGGCCGAAATCCGCCGCGTCGGCGATGCGGCGGAATTCGCTGCCGCTCGGGCGGAGCCGGCTCATGCGGCCTCCCCTACGATGCGCACTTCGGGAACGAGGCGCACGCCGTGCACGCGCTCGACGGTCGCCTGCACGTGGCGCACCAGCGCCTCGAGTTCGGCGGCGGTCGCCTTGCCTTCATTGACGATGAAGTTCGCGTGCTTGTCGGACACGGCCGCGCCGCCAATGCGGTGGCCCTTGAGGCCGGCCCGCTCGATCAGTTCCGCGGCGTGGCCGCCTGGCGGGTTGGTGAACACGGAGCCGCAGCTCCAGGTGCCGATCGGCTGGCTCGCGTGGCGCTTCTCAAGGAGCTTGCGGATCGAATCCGTGCTCGCGTCCGGCCGCGCCTCGAACCGGAAGGTCGCGGCCAGGTACCACTCGCCCGCGGCCGGGGGCGTCACACTGCGATATTCGTAGCGGTACTCGGAAGCCTGGCGACGATGACGCGATCCGACACGATCAATCGTCTCGGTTTCCACAACATGGGGCCAAGTCTCCGCACCCCAGGCGCCCGCGTTCATCGCGAGCGCGCCGCCGACCGTACCCGGGATGCCCGCAAAGAAATCTGCCGGGCCGAGTTGCCATTTCGCGCACTGGCGGCCGAGCCGCGCACAGGGGACGCCAGCCTCCGCACGCACCCGATCCGGACCGACGCGCTCGAGCGCATTCAGGATGCCGTGCACGGAAACGACGACGCCGCGGATGCCGCCGTCGCGCACGAGCAGGTTGCTGCCGAGCCCGACCCAGGTCACCGGGACTTGCGCCGGCAGCGAGCGCAGGAACTTCGACAGGTCCTCGACGTCCCGCGGCGTGAACCAGGCATCCGCCGGCCCGCCGACGCGCCAGGACGTGTGCTGCGACATCGGCTCGTTACGCAACACGCGACCCTCGAACTCGGCGCCGACTGCGACCGCGCTCATCGCCCCGCCCTCGCGCTGGTCACGCCAAGCCTGGAAGGCAGCTCGTGTGCCACCGCGCCGATGCTGCCCGCACCCATCGTCAACACGATGTCGCGGTCGGCGATGACGCCCGCGAGCGCCGCCGGCAGATCGCGCACGTCCTCGACGAACACGGGCTCGAGGCGCCCGCGGCCCCGGACGGCACGACAAATCGCGCGACCGTCGGCGTTCGCGATCGGTTCCTCGCCCGCCGCATACACTTCGGTCACGAGCAGCGCGTCCGCGGCGGACAACGTACGCCCGAAGTCGTCGATGAGGTCGTGCGTGCGCGTATAGCGGTGCGGCTGGAACGCGAGCACGAGGCGACGCCCGGGCCAGGCCTGGCGCACCGCATCGAGCGTCGCCTCGATTTCGGTCGGGTGATGGCCGTAGTCGTCGACGAGCGTGATCCGGCCGGCCTTGGTCGCGACTTCGCCCACGACTTCGAGCCGCCGGCCGATGCCTTCGAAGCCGGCGAGCGCGCGCTGGATGGCGGCATCCTCCACTTCGAGTTCGGTCGCGACCGCGATCGCCGCGAGTGCGTTCCGGACGTTGTGCAGGCCCGGGAGATTGAGCGTCACGGGAAGCGGTGACTTGCCCGCGCGGAGCGCCTGGAAGCGCGTCTGGCCGCCGTCGCGCACGAGCTCGGCCGCGCCCAAGTCTGCGTCCTCTCCGAGCCCGTAGCGGACCGTCGGCCGGCCGACCAGCGGCAGGAGCTCGCTGACGACCGCGTCGTCGCTGCAGAGAACGGCGAGTCCGTAGAACGGCAGGTTGTGCAGGAATGCGACAAAGCTCTGCTTCAGCTTCTCGAAGTCGCCGCCGTGCGTGACGAGATGATCGTTGTCGATATTGGTGACGATCGCGATGACCGGCTGCAGGTGCAGGAACGACGCATCGCTCTCGTCCGCTTCCGCGACGAGATACCGGCCGGTGCCGAGCTTCGCATTCGCGCCCGCACTCTTCAGCTGGCCGCCGATGACGAAGGTCGGATCGAGGCCGCCCTCCGCGAGGACGGAGGCGACGAGGCTCGTGGTCGTGGTCTTGCCGTGCGTGCCGGCAACCGCGATGCCTTGGCGGAAACGCATGAGCTCCCCGAGCATTTCGGCGCGGCGCACGATCGGGATGCGCGCCTCCTGCGCCGCCACCAACTCGGGGTTTGAATCGGACACCGCCGACGAAACAACGATGACGCTCGCGCCCTCGACCTGGCCTGCCGCATGGCCGATGAAGAGGCGGACGCCCATTCCCTGCAGGCGCGCCGTCACGGCGTTCGCGCGAAGATCGGATCCCTGCACCGCGTAACCGAGATTGACGAGCACTTCGGCGATGCCGCCCATGCCGGCGCCGCCGATCCCGATCAGGTGAATCAATCCGACGCGGCGCATGCGGTTGCTCATGCGCGTGCCCCTTCCGCCTCGAGGCAGAGTTCGGCGACGCGCTCGGCGGCGTTTGTGACGGCCAGTGCGCGCGCCGCTTCGGCCATCGCGAGAAGCCGGGCGCGACCGTTGCCGTTGCCGTTGCCGAAGAGAGTCGCCAGGCGGTTGGCGAGCTCGGCGGCGGTCAATCCGGTTTCAGGCACGACCTGCGCCGCGCTCACGCGCCCGAGCCAGGCCGCGTTCTTGGTCTGGTGATCGTCCACCGCGGCCGGAAACGGCACCAGGATCGATCCGACGCCGGCGGCCGCGAGCTCCGCGACGGTGAGCGCGCCCGCGCGGGCAACCACGAGATCCGCGCTGGCATAGGCGGCTGCCATGTCGTCGATGAACGCGCGCACGTCCGCCAGCACGCCGGCGCTGCGATAGGC
Source organism: Steroidobacteraceae bacterium (assembly GCA_050738555.1). Lineage (GTDB taxonomy): Bacteria > Pseudomonadota > Gammaproteobacteria > Steroidobacterales > Steroidobacteraceae > SCUD01. The sequence goes on from JBOHZO010000030.1 coordinate 6,920, forward strand.
CGCCTGGGTGGCGTCGCGATCGCGCGCGCCGCTCTGGTGCAGGACGTCGGGCCGCCGCGATTCCGGCAGGAGCGCGATCGCCGCGGGCAACAGCCGGTTGAGCGCCGAGGCTCCCTGGCTGCCGCCGAATACGAAAAGGCGCATCGGTCCGTTCCGCGCTTCGAAGCGTTGCCGCGGAGGCGGCAGCGCGGCGATTTCGGGGCGCACGGGATTGCCGACGTAGAGCGCGCGGCGCCCCGCCGGAAAACTTCCGGGAAAACCCTCGGCGATTCGCGAGGCGATGCGCGCGAGCCAGCGATTCGTGAGGCCGGCGACCGCGTTCTGTTCGTGAATCACCAGCGGCAAGCCAGCGAGCCAGGCGGCGATGCCGCCGGGACCGGAGGCGAATCCGCCGCAGCCCAGCACGACGCCCGGCCGGCGGCGGCGCAGGACTTTTCGCGCCTGGCCGATGGCGCGCGCAAGCAGGAGCGGCGCAGCGAGCCAGGCCGCTGCGCCCTTGCCGCGCAGTCCCTCGACTTCGATCCACTCGACCACATAGCCCGCGGCCGGCACGAGGCGCGCCTCGATGCCGCGCGCCGTGCCGAGCCAGACGATCTCGCGGCGCGAGCGCAGGTGACCTGCGACCGCGAGCGCGGGAAACACGTGCCCGCCCGTGCCACCCGCCATGATCATGACCGTCGGGCTCATGCGGACCGCTCCTCGGAAAGGAGCGCGCTCTTGCCGGACGCGACGACCTCGTGGTGGACGCGCAGCAGCATCCCGACCCACGCGAGCGTCACGAGCATGCTCGATCGCCCGTAGGAAAGGAGCGGCAGCGTCAGTCCTTTCGTCGGCAGCAAGCCCATGCTGACGCCGATATTGATGAAGGCCTGGAGCCCGACCCACACGCCGAAGCTCGCGGCGATGCAGGCATGTAGCGGCATTCCGGCATCGGCGGCAACGCGCGCGAGGCGCAGGCTCCGGAGCACCAGCGTCAGGAACGCGAGCACGACGATCACGACGCCGAACAGGCCGAACTCTTCGGCCAGCACGGCGAACACGAAGTCGGTGTGAGCCTCGGGCAGATAGAAAAGTTTCTGGATGCTGGAGCCGAGGCCGACGCCGAACCATTCCCCGCGGCCGATCGCGATCAGCGATTGCGTGAGCTGGAAGCCACTGCCCCAGGGCTCGGCCCAGGGATCGAGAAATCCCGTCAGGCGCTGCAGGCGATAGCTGCTCGACATCGCGAGGACGGCGGCGCCCGCGGCGCCGATGGCGCAGATCAGGAGGAAGTCGCGAAATCGCGCGCCTGCGACGAAGAGGACCGCGGTGCCCGTCACGCATAGGACCACGGCCGCGCCGAAATCCGGCTCGAACAGCAGCAGCACGGCGGCGGCCAGCAGCACCGCAAGCGGCTTGAAGAATCCCTGGGCGGAACTGCGAAGCTCGGTCTGATGGCGCACTGCGAAGATCGCGATGTAGGTCACGAGCAGCCAGCGCGCCGCTTCGGACGGCTGGAAGTTCAGCAGGCCAACACGGATCCAGCGCCGGCTGCCGTTGACCTCGTGACCGATCCCCGGAACCAGCACGAGGAGCAGGAGCGCGAAGCTCACGATCAGGAGCGACGGCGCAAAGCGCTTCCACAGGGTCATCGGCACGAAGAGCATCGCCGCGCCGATCGTGCAGCCGAGCAGGACCGACAGGAGCTGGCGCTCGAAATGGAAGAACGGATCGCCGGTCAGGCGTTCGGCGACGTTCAGCGAGGCGGAAGTCACCATCACGATACCGACGAGCAGCAGCCCGAAGACGGTGGCGACGATCACCGGATCGACGACCAGCCGCTGCTGGCGCCCAGCGGAGCGCGAATACTGCAAGGCGGCGTTCGCACTCATGCCGGCAATGCCCGCACGGCGGACGCAAAGGCTTCGCCGCGGTGCGCGTAGTCGCGGAACATGTCGAAACTCGCGCAGGCCGGCGACAGCAGCACCGTGTCTCCCGGTCGCGCGATTGACGCGGCGACCGCGACCGCGGACCCCATCGAGTCCGCGATCGACACGACGCAGCTCTTGCGGAGTGCGGCGGCGATCAGCGGCGCGTCGCGGCCGATCAGGACGGCGTGCTTGACGTTGCCCTTGCATGCCGCGCCGAGCCGTGTGAAGTCCTGGCCTTTGCCGTCGCCCCCGGCGATCAGGACCAGCGGCCCCGGCAGGCCCGCGATCGCGGCGGCCGTCGCGCCGACATTCGTGCCCTTCGAATCGTCGATCCAGGCGACGCCGCGCCAGTCGCGCACGCGTTCCGTACGGTGCGCCAGGCCGTCGAAGCGGCTGAGCACCGCGGTCATTGCGTCGCGCGGGAAGCCGGCCACGCTCCCCACCGCGAGCGCGGCGAGCGCGTTCGCGGCGTTGTGGCGTCCCGGCAGTCGGAGCGCGCCAAGCGGCAGCAGTGGCTCGTTGCCGGCCGCGAGCCACTCGTCGCCGTCCCGCGAGAGCAGGCGGAAATCCGCATCGCGGCGGCGCAGGCTGAAACCGACCTGTCGCTGGCCGGGCCTCGGCATGCGCACCACGATCTCGTCGTCGAGGTTCACGACCGCGGTCGCGCAGCGCTCGAAGATCCGCGCCTTCGCGGCCGCGTACTCCGCGAAGTCGCGATAGCGATCGAGGTGGTCGGGCGTGACGTTCAGCACGGCGCCGGCCTCGAGTTGCAGCGAATACGTGGTCTCGAGCTGGTACGAGGAAAGCTCGAGCACGTACATCGCCGCGGGCGGTCCGGACAGGAGATCCAGTGCCGGCTCGCCGAGATTGCCGCCGACGCGCGCTTCGATTCCGGCGGCTTTCGCGAATTCACCGACGAGCGTCGTGACCGTGCTCTTGCCATTCGTGCCGGTGATGCCGATCACGCGGCCGCCGGCTTCCCGCGCGAACAGCTCGATGTCGCCGATGAGGTCGAGACCGAGCGTCGCGGCCTTGCGCAGGAACGGTTCCGCGAGCGACACGCCGGGAGACACGACGATCTGGTCTGCGCCTTCGAGCAACGCCGGGTCGAAGCCGCCGAGCGCGGTCGCCGCTTCCGGCACCAGCCGGCGGAGCTCCGCAAGACCCGGCGGCGTTTCCCGCGTATCGGTCACCACGAGGCGATGGCCGCGCGCCGCCAGGTGGCGCGCGCAGGAGACCCCGGTGCGCCCGAGGCCCACGATGACGCTCCGCGGACGGGTGGCAGCCTGCTGCATCAGCGGAGCTTCAACGTCGCGAGCCCGATGAGGACCAGCATGAAAGAAATGATCCAGAAGCGGACGATGACCTTCGGCTCCGCCCATCCCTTCAGCTCGTAGTGATGGTGGATCGGCGCCATGCGAAAAATGCGCTTGCCGCGCAGCCGGAACGAAGCGACCTGCAGGATCACCGACAGCGTCTCGAGCACGAATATCCCGCCCATGATCGCGAGCACGATTTCCTGGCGCACGATCACGGCCACGACGCCGAGCGCCGCCCCGAGCGCGAGCGCGCCGATGTCGCCCATGAAGACCTGCGCCGGGTAGGTGTTGAACCACAGGAAGCCGAGACCCGCGCCGACAATCGTGGCGAGGAAGATCAGCATCTCGCCGGCGCCCGGCACATAGGGAATCTGGAGGTAAGCCGAGAAGTTGACGTGGCCCGTCGCGTAGGCGAAGACGCCGAGCGCCCCGGCCACCATTACGCAGGGCATGATCGCGAGGCCGTCGAGACCGTCCGTCAGGTTGACCGCGTTGCTCGAGCCCACGATCACGAAATAGGTGAACAGGACGAAAGCCGCTGCGCTCATCGGCAGCACGACATTCTTGAAGAAGGGGACGTAGAGCGAAGTCTCGGCGGGACTCTCGGCCGTTTGCCACAGGGCGATCGCAGTGGCGAGGCCGGCAAGCGACTGCCAGAGATACTTCCAGCGCGCCGCGAGTCCTCGTGGATCGCGCACGACGAGCTTCAGGTAATCGTCGTAGAAGCCGATGAGCCCGAACGCGAGCGTCACGCAAAGGGCGACCCAGACAAAGCGGTTCGAGAGGTCGGCCCACAAGAGCGTGCCCGCCGTGACCGCAATCAGGATCAGCGCGCCGCCCATCGTCGGCGTGCCCATTTTTCCGAGGTGGGAGCCCGGCCCGTCGTCGCGCACGACCTGGCCGATCTGGCGCACCGCCAGCAGGCGGATCATTGACGGTCCGACGAACAATGCGATCGTGAGCGCCGTCAGCGCCGCGAATATGGCGCGGAGCGTCAAGTATCCGAAGACGCGGAACCCGCCGTAGAAACCCGCCAGCCATTCGAACAGGTCAAGCAGCATGTCGCTCCCTCAGTTCCCGTTGCCGGCCGCCGCGAGCGGCTCGCGGAGCCGCTCGACGACGCGCTCGAGCCGGTTGATACGCGAGCCCTTGATCAGCGCCGTCACGCCGGAATCCAGGCTCGCCGCGAGCGCATCGGCGAGGCGCGCGGCGTCCTCGTACCAGTGCCCGCGCGCGCCGAATGCCACCACCGCGTGGCGCGCCGCTTCGCCCACCGCGAACAGGTGCGTGATGCCGACGCGCCGCGCGTAGTCGCCGACGGCCGCGTGACTCGCGACGGTCGCGTCGCCGAGCTCCGCCATTTCGCCGAGCACCAGCCAGTGCTCGCCCGGCAGCGCGCAGAGCACGTCGATCCCCGCGCGCACCGAGCTCGGATTCGCGTTGTAGGAATCGTCGATCAGCCAGGAGCCGCGCGGCCCCGGCTTGAGCTGCAGTCGTCCCGCGACCGCCCGCACGCGTTCGAGGCC
>JBOHZO010000031.1:0-29494 GCA_050738555.1 Steroidobacteraceae bacterium
GCGCGCGATGCGCGCCGACTCGAGGTTGATCTCGGCCACGTATTCTTCGAGGCCGTAGTCCGCGAGCGACGGCGCGCTCGCATTGAACGTGTTGGTCTCGATCATGTCGGCGCCGGCAGCGAAGTATTCCTCGTGGATGGCCGCGATCAGGTCCGGCCGCGTCAGCGACAACAGGTCGTTCGCGCCCTTGAGATCGCGCGGCCAGCTCGCGAAGCGGCGGCCGCGGTAATCGGAGTCGTCGAGCCGGGCGCGCTGGATCATCGTGCCCATGGCGCCGTCGAGCACGAGGATGCGCTCCGCGAGCGCGGCCCGCAGGGCAGCAATGCGCGCTTGCCTTGCGTCGCTCATGCGGCGGCGCGCAAGCCGAGCGCGTGGCAGATCGCGTAGGACAGTTCGGCGCGGTTGAGCGTGTAGAAGTGGAATTCGGTCACGCCCTCGCGCCGGAGGCGCGCGACCTGCTCGATGGCGACCGAGGCCGCAATCATCTTCCGCGTCTCGGGATCGTCGTCGAGGCCCTCGAAGCGCTCGACCAGCCAGTCCGGGACGGAGGCCCCGCAACGACCGGCGAACTTCAGGAGCTGCGGGAAGCGTGTGATCGGCAGGATCCCGGGCACGATCACGGCGTCGATGCCGCGCCGCGCGCAGGCGTCGCGAAAGCGCAGGTAGCATTCCGCATCGAAGAAGAACTGCGTGATCGCCCGCGCGGCGCCGGCGCCGAGCTTGCGCTTCAGGTTCTCCAGATCCTGCTCCGGCCCTGCCGCTTCCGGATGCGTCTCCGGGTAAGCGGCGACCGAAACTTCAAAGTCCGCGACGCTCTTCAGCCCGGCGACGAGGTCCGACGCATAGGCGAAGCCGTCGCGGCGCGGCGCGTACGGCGCGCTGCCCGCGGGCGGATCGCCGCGGAGCGCGACGATGTGCCTGACGCCTTCGTCCCAGTAGCGCCGCGCGATGTCGAGGATCTCGCCGCGGCTCGCGCCGATGCAGGTCAGGTGCGGCGCGCTGGTCAGGCGGGTTTCGCGGAGGACCCGGGAGACGACGCGATGCGTGCGGTCGCGCGTCGATCCGTCGGCGCCATAGGTGACCGACACGAAACGCGGGGCAAGCGGCGCGAGCCGCTCGATCGAAGCCCAGAGCGTGCGCTCCATGGCTTCGTCATTCGGCGGAAAGAACTCGAACGAGACCTGCACCGGAGGACGGATGGACATCCGATCGAGTATACAATGCCGCGGATACTCCGAAGATTCAGGACCGGATCGCGTTCGCTTCGCAACGCAAGGCACGAGGAGAATCCGATGAATTCGACCCGTCGTGAAGTTCTGCGGACCGCGCTCGGCGTCGGCGGGCTGGCCGCCGTTCAGCCTTTCAGTGGAGCCTGGGCGTCGACGTCGGCGCTGACACTGACTCCGAGGCAGACGATGGGGCCGTTCTATCCGGTCACTCGGCCGCTCGACGCCGACGCCGATCTCACCCTCATCCGGGGACGGTCGGAGCGGGCGCAGGGAAAGATCATTCACGTGATGGGCCGGGTTCTCGACCGCAAGGGCAATCCGGTCCGCGGCGCGAGGATCGAGTTGTGGCAGGCCAACGCGCACGGCCGCTACGCGCATCCCGCCGACGTCAATCCCGCGCCGCTCGACCCGAATTTCCAGGGCTTCGGCGCGCAGACGACGGACGACGAGGGGCAATACCGCTTCAAGACGATCAAGCCGGCCGCTTACCCGATCAACCCGATGAATCCGGGCGCGGTCCGGCCGCCGCACATCCACTTCGACATCGCGGGAAAGGACAGCCGCCTGGTGACGCAGATGTATTTCCCGGACGAGAAATCCAACGAGTCCGACAGAATATTCGGCGAGTTGAGCGCCGAGGAAAAACGCGCGGCGACCGCGAGCCTGCTGCCCGCCACGGCAGACGTCGAGCCAGATGCGCTGATCGTGCGCTGGGATGTCGTCCTGAGCGGCGGCTAGGCAGCGCCCGGGCTAGTGCAGTCCCCGCGGCGCCTGCTGGGGCGCGCCAGCCGAGAAGAGTCCCGCGACGTCCACGGCGTCGAAACGCCAGGCCCGATTGCAGAATTCGCAGCGCACCTCGACGTCCCCGCGCTCGCGCAGGAGGGCGTGGACCTCGTCGCCGCCGAGCGCCTGGAGGATTCCGGCAACCCGCTCGCGCGAGCAGCTGCACTGGAAGTACACCGGCGATCCCTCGAAGAGGCGGATGTCGTCCTCGCGAAAAAGTCGCCTGAGCAATTCACGGCAGGGCGTATCGAGGAGTTCCCGCGGCGAAATCGTGCCTGCGAGCAGGCCGATGCGCCGCCACGCGTCGTCGGCTTCCGCGAGCTCGGTGGCGGAACCCGAGCGGTCCACGGCGACGCGCTGCAGCAGGAGTCCCGCCGCGCGATCCTGCGTCGCGGCGAGCATCATCCGCGAGGGCAGTTGCTCGGACCGCTCGAAATACTGCTCGAGGCAATGCGACAGCTCCGCCGCGACGAGTGGCACGACGCCCTGGTAGCGATCGCCGCCCTCCTCCTGCTCGATCGTCACCGCGAGCTGGCCGCCGCCGAACAGGCCGTCGCCGCCCGGCAGACTTTCCGGCAGGTCGCCGTGCCGCGCGACGCCGCGGATCGCGTGGCGGTGCGTGCATTGCGCGAGCATCAGCCGGACCGGCCCCGGACCCTCGAACTGCAGGGACAGCCGGCCCTCGAATTTCAGCGCGCCCGCCATCAGCACGGACGCCGCCATGGCTTCGCCCAGCACGTTGCCGACGGCCTCCGGATATTCATGGTGCTCGATCGCCGCGCGCCAGCTCGCGTCGAGCCGCACCAGGTGGCCGCGCACCGGCAGGCGCTCGAACAGGAAGCGGTGCAGCAGGTCTCCGGCGGCCATTACTTCTCGGACAACAGCCGGCGCAGCAGTTCATTCACCTGCGCCGGATTCGCCTTGCCGCCGGTCGCATTCATGACCTGGCCGACGAAATACCCGAAGAGCTTGTCCTTGCCCGCGCGGTAGTCCGCGAGCTGTGCCGGGCTCGCCGCCATGACTTCGGCGATGACCCGCTCGATCGCGGTCGCGTCCGTGATCTGCCGCATGCCGCGCGCCGCGATGATCGAATCCGCCTCCGCATCCTCGCTCCACATCGCCTCGAATACGTCCTTCGCGATCTTTCCGGAGATCGTCCCGTCCGAGATCCGGCGGACGAGGCCCGCGAGCCGGTCCGCGCCGACGCGAGAAGCGCCGATCTCGAGGCCGTCGCGATTGAGGAAACCGGAGAGCTCTCCCATCACCCAGTTCGCCGCGAGCTTTGGCTCGCCGCCGGCGCCTGCCACTACGCGCTCGTAGTAATCGGCCAGCTCGCGGCTCGCGGTGAGCACTCCCGCGTCGTAATCGGACAGGCCATGCTCGCGCGCGAAGCGCCTGGCCTTGGCGTCGGGCAGCTCGGGCAGGAGCTCGCGGGCCTCTTCGACGAAGGCATCGTCCAGCGCGAGCGGCAGCAAGTCCGGATCCGGGAAGTAACGATAATCGTTCGCTTCCTCCTTGCTGCGCATCGGACGCGTCTCGTGTCGGTCCGCATCGTAAAGCCGCGTTTCCTGCACGACGCTGCCGCCGCCTTCGACCACCTCGATCTGGCGCGCAACCTCGAAGTTGATCGCCCGTTCCACGAAGCGGAAGGAATTGAGATTCTTGATCTCGCAGCGCGTGCCGAACTCGTGCCGGCCCTTGCGGCGCACCGAGACGTTGGCATCGCAGCGGAATGAGCCTTCCTGCATGTTGCCATCGCAGATCTCGAGATAACGCACGAGCGTATGGATCTTCTTCATGTAGGCGACCGCCTCGCGGGCGGACCGCATGTCGGGCTCGGACACGATCTCCAGGAGCGGCGTGCCGGCGCGATTGAGATCGATGCCGCTCGAACGGCCCAGCCCCTCGTGCAGCGACTTGCCGGCGTCCTCCTCGAGGTGCGCGCGCGTGACGCCCACGACCCTGCGCGTTCCGTCCTCGAGGACGATCTCGACCGTGCCGTCCGCGACGATCGGCTGCTCGTACTGGCTGATCTGGTAGCCCTTCGGGAGGTCGGGATAGAAGTAGTTCTTGCGGGCGAAGATCGAGCGCCGCGCGATCGTGGCGCCGATCGCGAGGCCAAAACGCACCGCCATCCGGACCGCTTCGGCGTTCAGCACCGGCAGCACGCCGGGATAGCCGAGGTCCACGAGATTCGCCTGCGTGTTCGGAAGCCCGCCGTAGGCGGTCGACGATCCCGAGAAGATCTTGGAGCGCGTCGCGAGCTGCGCGTGGATCTCGAGACCGATGACGGTTTGCCATTCGACGTTCATGGCGATCTCAGGCGAAGAGCGGCGGCAGCTTCCGGTGCCAGTCCGTTTCGCGCTGCCAGGCGTGCGCCGCGGCGAACAACCGCTCCTCGGAAAAATGCGGGCCGATGATCTGGAGCCCGACCGGCAGGCCGTCCACCATCCCGCAGGGCACCGACACCGCCGGCAGGCCGGCGAGATTCGCCCCGATGGTGTAGATGTCGTTCAGGTACATCGTGATCGGGTCGTCAGTTTTCGCGCCGATCGCGAATGCGGGCGTCGGCGTCGTCGGCCCCATCAGCACGTCGACTTCCCCGAAGGCGCGCTTGAAGTCCGCGTTGATGAGGCTCCGCACCTTCTGCGCCTTGAGGTAGTAGGCGTCGTAGTAGCCGGCCGAGAGCACGTAGGTGCCGGTCATGATCCGGCGCTTGACCTCCGCACCGAAGCCCTCGCCGCGCGTGCGCATGTAGAGATCGAGCAGGTCGCGCGGCTCTGCGCAGCGATGGCCGAAACGCACGCCGTCGTAGCGCGAGAGATTCGAGGAGCATTCCGCCGGTGCGACGACGTAATACGTCGGCACGGAAAGCGGCAGGTTCGGCAGGCTCACCTCGGCGACCGAGGCGCCCTGCGCGCGAAACGCCTCGATCGCGGCTCGTACCGCGTGGCCAGTGCCCGCTTCGAGTCCTTCGCCGAAGAATTCGCGGATGATCCCGATGCGCAGCCCCTTCACCGGGCGATCGAGCCCCGCCACGTAGTCGGGGACGGGGGCATCGACGCTCGTCGAATCGCGCGGATCGTGGCCCGCCATCGCGCCGAGCACGAGCGCCGCGTCCTCGGCGGATTGCGCGAGCACGCCCGCCTGGTCGAGGCTCGAGGCGAAGGCGATCATGCCGTAGCGCGACACGCGCCCGTACGTCGGCTTGAATCCGGTCAGGCCGGTGAGCGCGGCCGGCTGACGAATCGAACCGCCGGTATCCGTGCCGGTTGCGACCGGCGCGAGCCGCGCCGCGACCGATGCTGCCGATCCGCCGGACGATCCGCCCGGCACCTTGTTCGCGTCCCAGGGATTGCGCACCGGTCCGAAGAAACTCGTTTCATTCGACGAGCCCATGGCGAACTCGTCCATGTTCGTCTTGCCGAGCATGACCATGCCTGCGGCGGAGAGCCGCTCGACCACCGTCGCGTCGTAGGGCGAGACGAAGTTCGCGAGCATGCGCGATCCGCAGGTGGTCAGGACACCCTTGGTGCAGAAGATGTCCTTGTGCGCGAGCGGCACGCCGGTCAGCGGCCCGGCTTCGCCGCGCGCAATGCAGAGATCGGCGCGGCGCGCATCCTCCATCGCCCGCTCGGGCGTCACGGTCAGGAACGCATTCAGCGATTTGTTCGCGCGGTCGATGCGCTCGAGGAAATGGCGCGTGATCTCGACGCTCGAGAACTCGCGCGCGCGCAGGCCGCGGCCGATCCCGGCGGCGGTAGTGTGATGCGCGTTCACTCGATGACCTTGGGCACGAGGTACAGGCCCGCCTCGACGGCCGCGGCGTTGGCCTGGTACGTGTCGCGATGGTCCGATTCCGTGACGGCGTCCTCACGCAGCGGCTGAACCTGGCTCTCCAGGGGATGGGCCATCGGCGCCGCGCCTTCAGTCGCGGCATTCGAGAGCTGTTCCACGAATTCGAGAATCGCGGAGAGACTTGCGACGTACACCGGCATCTCCGCCTCGGTGATCTCGAGGCGGGCCAGGTGCGCGATGTTTTCGACGTCGCGGCGGGTCAGCGTCACGAGTGCACCACAGCGGAAAAAATGGGAAAAACTTGACGGAAATCATACACGTCGGCTTGTGGAATGTCGCGTCCGCGGCTACACTCCCGGCCCTCATTCGCACGCCGTTCCGGTCTGCAGGCAATCATGTTCAAGAGCCTCCGGGGTTATTTTTCGAGCGACATTTCGATCGACCTCGGCACCGCGAACACGCTCATCTATGTGCGCGGCCAGGGGATCGTGCTGAACGAGCCCTCGGTCGTCGCGGTGCAGGACGAGCCGGGCCGCGGCACCAAGACGATCATCGCGGTGGGTGCGGAGGCCAAGAGCATGTTGGGGCGCACGCCGGGCCACATCACCGCGGTGCGTCCGATGAAAGACGGCGTCATCGCCGACTTCACTTACACCGAGCGCATGCTCCAGTACTTCATCAGCAAGGTCCACGGCAACCGCTGGCTGCGTCCCTCGCCGCGCGTGCTGGTCTGCGTGCCCTTCGGATCGACGCAAGTCGAGCGCCGCGCGATCCAGGAATCGGCGGAAGGCGCCGGTGCGCGCCGCGTGGACGTCATCCCGGAACCGATGGCGGCCGCAGTCGGCGCCGGACTGCCGGTCAACGAGGCGCGCGGCTCGATGGTGCTCGACGTCGGCGGCGGCACCTCCGAGGTCGCCGTGATCTCCCTGAACGGCATCGTCTACGCCGAATCGGTGCGCGTCGGCGGCGATCGCATGGACGAGGCGATCACGAACTACGTGCGGCGCAACTATGGCATCCTGATCGGCGAAGCCACGGCGGAGCGGATCAAGATCGATATCGGATCGGCCTATCCGGGCCAGCAGGTGCGCGAGCTCTCGGTGAAGGGGCGCAACCTCTCCGAAGGCGTGCCGCGCAGCTTCACCCTCAATTCCAATGAAATCCTCGAAGCGATGCAGGAGCCGCTGCAGGGCATCGTCCAGGCCGTGAAGAAGGCGCTCGAGCAGACGCCTCCGGAACTCGGCGCCGACGTCGCCGAGCGCGGCATCGTGCTGACCGGCGGCGGCGCGCTCCTCAAAGACATCGACAAGCTCCTCATGGAAGAAACCGGGTTGCCGGTGGTCATCGCCGAGGATCCGCTGACCTGCGTCGCGCGCGGCGGCGGCCGCATCCTCGAGTTGTCCGAAGAGCATCCGGGGCTGTTCGGCCTCGGCTAGAGGCCACGTTGGCTACGCACGAGCCGGATCCTCGACCCCTTCTGCTCGGCGGACCCGCGCTGGGACTGCGCCTCATCGTGCTGGGCCTCATGGCCGCGGGTCTCATGGTCGCGGACCATCGCCAGCATCATCTCGGCGCGATCCGCGACTGGATTGCGACCGCCGCGTACCCGTTTCAGTGGGCGGTGCAGGCGCCGGTCGCGGCGTGGACCGCGGCGCGCGAGTCGTTCGCCACGCGCACGCGTGTCGAGGCGCAAAACGTCAAGCTCGCCGCCGACAACCTGGTGCTGCGCCTGAAGCTGATGCGCTTCGAGTCGCTCGAGCAGGAGAACCGGCGCCTCCGCGCCGTGCGCGAGAGCTCGGCCCGCGTCGTGCAGCGCTCGCTGGTCGCAGAGATCGTGCGCGTCGACCTGGATCCCTTCCGCCAGCGCGTGCTCGTCAATAAGGGAAGCAAGCACGGCGTGTTCCGCGGGCAGGCGGCGCTCGACGCGAACGGCATCTTCGGCCAGGTGACGCGTGCCGGTCCGATCTCGGCCGAGGTCATCCTGATTTCGGATCCCGAGCACGCGATCCCGGTGCAGGTCAATCGCACCGGCACACGGAACATCGCGCTCGGCACCGGGCGGTCCGGATTGCTTTCGTTGCCCTACCTGCCGCAGAACACGGACGTGATCGTCGGCGACCTGTTGGTGAGCTCCGGTCTCGGCGGCGTCTATCCGCCCGGCTATCCGGTCGGCAAGGTCTCAGCGGTCGTGCGTGACCCGGCCCAGCCGCTGCTCGCGGTCGAAGCCGAGCCGCTCGCGGCGCTCGATCGCGATCCCGAAGTGTTGCTGGTCTGGTTCGACAGCGCGGTCGTCGAGCCCGAACCGGGGCCCGAGCCCGAAGTACCGGCGGCACCGGCCGCGGCCAGCAAGCCTGCACCGCAGGCGCAGACTCCGGCGCCGCCGGCGGAGACGACGGCGCCGCAACCGCCGGCGCCCGAGGCGGAGCTGCCTCCGCCGCTTGCAGAGCCTGCCGTGCCGGAAAGCGGGACGCCTCCGCCAGAGGCGGAAGCGGTCCCGCCGGGGACCGGCCGATGATGCGCGGAAACCGCTCGAACTTTGGCTGGCCGCGAATCGTCGGGCTGACGCTCGCGGCACTCGCTGCGACCGTGGCGCCACTGCCGGAATGGCTCGAGTTGATGCGGCCGGACTTCGTCGCACTGACGGTGCTGTGGTTCAGCCTGCTCGCGCCGCGGCTCCTCGGCCTTTCCTATGCGTGGTGCGCCGGGCTCGCCCTCGACGGCTTCCGCGGCGTGCTGCTCGGGCAGCACGCGCTCACGCTGATCGTGATCGCCTACGTCGCCTCGAAGCTGCGCCTCCAGATCCGCGCGTTTCCGCCGCTGCAGCAGTCGGCGGTCGTCCTCGCGCTCCTGTTCCTGAACGAGTTCCTGCTCTTCTGGATCGACGGTGTCGCGGGCCACCCGATCACCGACTGGCGGCGCTGGCTGGCGGTGCCGGTCGGCGCCGCCTGCTGGCCGCTCCTGACGGGGATCTACGCGCGCGTCGCGGCGCGTCGCTGAGCCATGAAGCGCGTGCGCATCAAGGACGAGGCCCTCGAGCAGCGCATGTTCCTGCAGCGCACGTTATTCGCGGCCGGGGTCGTCGCGATTCTTGCGCTCCTGCTGTCGGGCCGCGCCTTCTGGCTGCAGGTGGCCCAGCACGCGCATTACCTCGAGTTGTCGCAAAGCAACCGCGCGCGCATCGAGCCGCTGCCGGCCAATCGCGGCGTCATCTACGACCGCGCCGGGCGCGTGATCGCGGAGAACACGCCCGCCTACCAGCTCGAGCTCGTGCGCGAGGAGGCGGGCGACCTGAACGTCACCCTCGCCCGCCTCGCGCGCTTCGGACTGCTTGAGCCGGACGACATCGGGCGGGTGCGCCAGCTCGTGTTGTCGAGACGGTCGTTCGAGGCCGTGCCCATACTGCTCCAGCTCGACGACGAGGAAGTCGCGCGGTACGCCGTGCACCGGCACGAGCTGCCGGGCGTGTTCCTCGAGACGCGCATGGCGCGCCACTATCCCTTCGGCACCGTCGGAGCGCACGCGCTCGGCTACGTCGGCACGATCAGCGAGGAAGATCTCTCGCGCATCGACCGCGAACGCTATTTCGGAACCGGCGTAATCGGCAAGACCGGCGTCGAGCGCGCCTACGAGCGGGAACTCCTCGGCGTCGGGGGATACCGGGAAGTGCTCGTGAACGCCGAAGGGCGGCCGGTGAAGCTCCTCGACGACGACGCAGCGCAGTTGCAAAGCCGCGACCCGCAGGCCGGGCGCGACTTGCGGCTCACGATCGACATCGAGCTGCAGCGTGTCGCGGAGGAAGCGATGGCCGGACGCCGCGGCGCCGTGGTCGCGATCGATCCCTCTTCCGGCGACGTGCTGGTGTTTGCGAGCCTTCCGAGCTTCGATCCGAACGGATTCGCGCGCGGCATCTCGCGGAGCGAATACCTCGCGCTGACTGACAACCCCGATCAGCCGCTTTTCAATCGCGTGCTGCGCGGCACCTACCCGCCCGGTTCCACGATCAAGCCGATCATGGCGCTTGCCGGCCTCGAGTACGAGGTCGTGCAGCCGGGCGACACCGTGTTTTGCCCCGGCCACTACTCGCTGCCGGGCTCGCGCCACCGGTTCCGCGACTGGAAGCGCGAGGGTCACGGCACCGTCGACATGGAAGGCGCCGTGATGCAGTCCTGCGACGTCTATTTCTACCGGCTCGCGAACACGCTCGGCATCGAGCGCATTCACGATGCGATGATCCGCATCGGCTTCGGCGAGCCGACCGGCATCGACATCGCCGGCGAGCGCGGTGGCATCATGCCCTCGCCGCAGTGGAAGAAAACCGCGTTTGCGACCCGCGAGCAGCAGGTCTGGTTCCCGGGCGAGACCGTTATCATCGGCATCGGCCAGGGATACTGGACGGCGACCATACTCCAGCTCGCGAAGGCGACGGCGCTCCTCGCCACTCGCGGCCGGCACTTCCGGCCCCGGCTGGTGCGCGCATTGGTCGATCCGGCAACCGGCAAGGTCGAACAGCGCCCACCCGAGCCGCTGCCGCCGGTCGAGCTGAATCACAAGGAAAACTGGGAAACCATCGTGAATGCGATGGTCGCCGTGACGAGCGGGCCGAGAGGCACCGCCTTGCGCGCCTCGCGCGGGGCCGCCTATTCCATCGCCGGCAAGACCGGAACCGCGCAGGTCTTCTCGGTCGGCCAGACCGAGCGCTACAACGAAAAGGAGGTCGCCGAGCGCTTGCGCGACCATGCGCTCTTCGTCGCCTTCGCGCCCGCCGATAAACCTGCGCTTGCGATCGCCGTGCTGGTCGAGAACGGCGGCGCCGGCAGCGCCGTCGCCGCACCCATCGCGCGCGCGGTTTTCGATGCCTACCTCGTGAAGGCTCCGCCATGATGTACGGCGAGCTCGGCGCGTCCCGCACCCGGCGCACGGTAACCGGCGCGGCGCGCGTGCTTCGCGCACTGCGCCTCGACGGCATGCTCCTGTCGGCGCTCGTCGCCGTGAGCCTGTTCGGCCTCTTCGTGCTTTACAGCGCCGCCGGCGACAACACGGCGCTCTGGTTCAGCCAGCTCGCGCGCATCGGCATCGGCTTCGCGCTGCTGATCGTTCTTTCGCAGGTGCCCGACCATTTTCTGCGCATGCTGTCGCCCGCCGTTTACGTGCTCGGTCTCGTGCTCCTGATCCTGGTCGCGGTGGCGGGCGACATCGGCAAGGGCGCGCAACGCTGGCTCGATCTCGGCGTGGTGCGATTCCAGCCGTCCGAGATCATGAAGATCGCTGTGCCCATGATGTGCGCGTGGTACCTGTACCAGCGGCCGCTGCCGCCGTCCGTGCGCGACATTGCGGCCGTCCTGATCGTCGTGATCCTGCCCGTCGCGCTGATCGCGGAGCAGCCGGACCTCGGCACCGCGCTCCTCGTCGCCGCCGCCGGGATCATCGTGCTGGTGATGGCAGGCCTCTCCCCGGTCTACCTGCTGGGCGGGATGGTCGTTGCCGGGGCCGCGGTGCCGGTCGCGTGGCACCTGATGCACGATTACCAGCGGCAGCGCGTGCTGACGCTGCTCGATCCGCAGAGCGATGCGCTCGGCGCCGGCTATCACATCATCCAGTCGCAGATCGCCATCGGGTCGGGCGGCGTGTTCGGCAAGGGCTGGACCAATGGCAGCCAGGCGCAGCTCGAGTTCCTGCCGGAGCGCTCGACCGACTTCATCTTCGCCGTGATCGGCGAGGAACTTGGACTCCTCGGGCTGATCGCGCTCCTGGCCGGCTACCTGTTCATCGTCTGGCGCGGGCTGTACATGGCGATGCAGTGCCGCGACGCGTTCGCGCGCCTGCTCGCGGGCAGCATCGCGCTCACATTCTTCGTCTACACCTTCGTCAATGCCGGCATGGTCATGGGGCTGCTCCCGGTCGTCGGCGTGCCGCTGCCGCTCGTGAGCTACGGCGGTACGTCGTTCGTGACCCTGATGGCGGGCTTCGGTATCCTGATGTCGCTGCATTCCAGCAGAAAGCTAGTGGGTTGACGATGAAGGACGCGACAGGGACGCTGCGGGCGCTTTTTCCTGCGTTGCTGCTGGCCGCGGCGGCGGCGCCCGCGTGGGCCCTCGACGCGACGCGCGAGGACGTGCGCGCCTTCGCGAAGGAGATGCGCGCGAAGCACGGCTTCGACGCGGCGTGGCTCGACGGCATCCTAGCCGGGGCCGAGAGTCAGTCGCGCATCATCGAGCTGATCAGCCGGCCGGCCGAAAAGGTCATGACTTGGCACAGCTACCGCGATCTTTTCATTACCGCCGAACGGATCGCCGCTGGTGTTGAGTTCTGGACAGAAAATCGCGAGCGGCTTACGGCGATCGAGCGCAAAACCGGCGTCGCGTCGCATGTGATCGTCGGAATACTCGGGGCCGAAACTTACTTCGGGCGCATCACCGGCCGCAACCGGGTCATCGATGCGCTCGCGACACTCGCCTTTGACTACCCGCCGCGCGGCAAATTCTTCCGCGCCGAACTCGAGCATTTCCTGCTGCTGGCCCGCGACGAAAACCTGGATGTTGCGACGGCGCTCGGATCCTACGCCGGCGCCATGGGCTCAGCGCAGTTCATGCCGAGCAGTTACCGGGCCTATGCGGTGGACGGCGACGGCGACGACAAACGCGATCTCTGGGGTAGCTGGGACGATGTCATCGCAAGTATTGCAAATTATCTCGAGAATCACGGATGGCGCGCCGGCGAACCGGTGGTCGAGCCTGCGAGCCTCTGGTTTCCTGCTGCCTCCGGACTCGCTCCGGGGTCGCTCGCACCCGACACGACAGTCAAGGCGCTTCGCGACCACGGGCTTCGCTTCGACACGTCGCTTGAGGACGAAGCCCCCGCGCTCTTCATTCGCGTCGACGGGGATTCCGGACCGGAGCTCCGCGCCGGATTCCGCAACTTCGGCGTCATCACCCGCTACAACCGCAGCATCCTCTATGCGCTCGTCGTGAACGATCTCGGCCGGCGCATCGAGTCGCTGCTTCCGCCGCCGTGATGCGAACGACGAATGCGGCGCTCGTCCTCGTCCTGCTCGCCGTCGCGGGCTGCGCAAGCCAGCGAGAACGGCCGCTGCCACCGCCCGCCGACGTGCCAGCTCCCACGCCGGCTCCCTTGCCGACGCCCGAGCCCGGTGCCGTTGACGTGCCGCGCGACGAGCCGCGCGCGAAGAACGGTAACCCGCCTTTCTACCAGGTCGGTGGCCGCCGCTACGTCGTGCTGCCGACGGCGGCGGGTCATGTCGAGCAGGGCATCGCCTCCTGGTACGGTCCGGATTTTCACGGCGGCCGCACCGCGACCGGCGAGATCTACGACATGAACGCGATGACCGGCGCGCATCCGACGCTGCCGTTGCCCGCCTGGGTGCGCGTGACCAATCTCGACAATGGACGGAGCGTCGTCATCCGGCTCAACGACCGGGGACCCTTCAGCAAGAACCGCATCATCGACGTGTCGCGCGCCGCTGCCGAGCGTCTCGACATGATCCGCACCGGCACCGCACGGGTCGAGGTGAGGAGCCTCGCCACAGGTGGCGCGGCGCCGCCCGCGCCGCAGACCGTGGCTTACTACGCGCAGGCAGGAGCATTCGGCAGCCGCGACAATGCCGAAGCCCTCGCCGGCCGCCTGCGCGCTGCGGGAATAGAAGGTGTCACGGTCAATGAAACCCGGATCGACGGCCAGCGGATGTTCCGCGTCCGCGCCGGGCCGGTCGCTGGCGTCGCCGAGTTCGACGCGCTGATCGAGCGCCTGCGCGCCGCCGGCGCCGATGCGTCGCGGCTCGCGCTCCAGTAATGCCATTGCTTGTCACATCGCCGAGGTCTCCATTGAGAAACCTGATCGCCGTACTGCTGTTCTCAGTCTCGAGCCTTGCCGCAGGCGCCGCCGCCCCGGTGCCGCCCGCGCCCACGCTCGCGGCGCGCGCCTGGGTCCTCGTCGACCAGGCAAGCGGCCGCGCGCTCGCCGGTTACGACGTCGACAAGCGCATCGAGCCCGCGAGCATCACGAAGCTCATGACCGCCTATGCGGTGTTCCACGCGCTGCGCGAAGGCAAGTTCAAGCTGGACACCGGCGTGCCGATCAGCGAGCGCGCGTGGCGTTCCGAGGGCTCGCGCAGTTTCGTGGACGTCCACACGCTGGTGCCGATCGAGGTGCTGATCCAGGGCATGATCGTGCAAAGCGGCAATGACGCGACGATCGCGCTCGCCGAGGCCGTGGGCGGCACGGAGGAAACGTTCGCCGCGCTCATGAACCAGTACGCCGAGCGGCTCGGCATGAACGACAGCCACTTCGAGAATTCAACCGGCCTGCCCGGCCCGACCCACCAGATGTCGGTCGCCGACATCGCGCGCCTGACGCGCGCGATCATCCGCGAGTTCCCTGACTACTACCGCTGGTACTCGCAGCGCGACTTCACCTGGAACGGCATCAAGCAGCCCAATCGCAACGGCCTGCTGTACCGCGACCCGAGTGTCGACGGCGTCAAGACCGGGATGACGGAAGCGGCCGGCTATTGTCTCGTGTCCTCCGCCAAGCGCGACGGCATGCGGCTGGTCGCCGTCGTCGTGGGAGCGAAGGACACGAAGGCGCGCGAGGACGCGAGCCTCGCCCTGCTGAACTACGGGTTCAGCTTCTTCGAGACGCGCGTGCTCCAGAAGGCGCGCACCGAAATGGCCGTGCACCGCGTCTACAAGGCGCGCGGAGGGCACGCGCCGGTCGGCATCGCCGAGGACCTGGTGGTCACGCTGCCGCGCGGCGTGGCGGATCGCATCGAGTTCAAGCTCGAGCTGGCGCCGCGGGTGTTCGCGCCGCTTTCGAAGTCGGACCGCGTCGGCGTGGCGCGCGCGATGGTGGACGGCAAGGTCGTGGCCGAGGCGTCGCTGCAGCCGGTCGCCGACGTTCCGCGCGGCAACATCTTCCGCAGGATCTGGGACACGATCCTGTCCTGGTTCGCCTGAGGAACCTCTGATGCCGCTGCCGCTCGTCTGGCTCGACGGCCGCCTGCTGCCGCTCGCCGAGGCGCGCATCTCCCCGCTCGACCGCGGCTTCCTGTTCGGCGACGGCGTGTACGAAGTGCTGCCGGTCTACGGTGGGCGCGCCTACCGCTTCGACGAACACATCGAGCGGCTCGACCGGAGCCTGCGCGAAATCCGCATGAAGCCCGCGCTCGATCGCGCGGGCTGGCTTGCGGTCTGCGGCGCGGTCGTGCGCGGCAACGGCGGGGGCGATCTCCTGCTCTACCTCCAGGTCACGCGCGGAGTCGAGCCGGAGCGCAACCACGTGCCGCAGCCCGACGTGCGCCCGACGATCTTCGCCTGTGTGCAACCCTTGCCCGTCGTCACGGCGGCGGCCATCGAGAGTGGCGTGGCGGTCATCACGACGGACGACATGCGCTGGGCGCGCTGCGACATCAAGTCGACTTCGCTGCTCGGCAACGTCCTGCATCGATGGATGGCGGCCGACGCCGGCGCGTCGGAGACTGTCCTGCTGCGAAATGGCAAGCTCACGGAGGGCAGCACCAGCAGTGCGCACGTCGTGAAGGACGGCCGGATCGCGACACCGCCGCAGACGAATGCGATCCTCCCCGGCACGACCCGTGGCGTGCTCTTCGAGCTCGCAGAACGCGCCGGCATTGCCTCGGAACGCCGTCCCGTGCACGGGGCGGAGCTCCGCGCCGCCGACGAGATCCTCATTGCCTCGGCGGGCGGCGGCATCCGGGCCGTCACGACGCTCGACGGCCGGCCCGTGGGAGCCGGGACGCCCGGCCCGGTGTTCCGCAAGATCTATGACGGCTTCATTGCAACCCGACAGGAATTCTCGACCGGGTTGCCCGCATGAGCACGCCCGAGGAGCTCTTCAAGTTCCCATGCGAATTTCCGATCAAGGTCATGGGGCGCGACTCGGAGTCGTTCCGCACCCTCACGCTCGCGATCGTCGAGCGTCACGCGGGCGCGCTCGCCGCGGACCGCATCAGCGAGCGCATGAGCAGCAAGGGGCGCTTCCTCGCGCTCACCTACACGATCCGCGCGGAGAGCCGCGCGCAGCTCGACCGGATCTACCAGGACTTGACGGACAGCGGCGTGGTGCTGGTCGCGCTCTGAGGCCAGCTCCCGTTCCATTCGAGACCGAGCGCATCGCAGGCGAGCGGTGCGAGCTCCTGCGCCGCGCCCTGCACGCCGATCGCCACGCCTTCATCCGCGAGTTGGGTCATGGCGAGTCCCGCCCTGCCGCAGGGATTGATGCGCTGGAACGGCTCGAGATCCATGTCCACGTTGAGCGCGAGCCCATGGTAGCTGCACCCGCGCCGGACACGGAGCCCGATGCTCGCGAGCTTCCGCCCGCGCACATAGACGCCGGGCGCCTCGCGCTGTCCCGCAGCCTCGATACCGTGTCGCGCCGCGAGAGCGATCACCGCGTTCTCGAGCGCCTTGACGAGCTCGCGCACGCCGATGCCGCGGCGGCGCAAGTCGACGAGCGCGTACATCACGAGCTGGCCCGGCCCGTGGTAGGTGACCTGGCCGCCGCGGTCGATGGCGACGACCGGAATATCCCCGGTGGCGAGCAGGTGTTCCGGCTTGCCGTTCAGCCCCTGGGTGTACACCGCCGCATGCTCGAGGAACCAGAGCTCGTCCGGCGTGTCCGCGTTGCGCGCATCCGTGAATGCCTGCATCGCGCGCCAGGTCGGCGCATAGTCCACGCGGCCGAGATGGCGGACGATCGCGTTCACGCGGATTCGACGACCTCGCACTCGAGCTGGCGCTCCGCCGTCAGGGAATTCGAGACCGGGCAGCCCTGCTCCGCCTTCTCGAGGAGCTTGCGCGCCCGCCCGGCATCCGCGCCCGCCGGCACGACGAGCCGCACGCGCGTCTCGATCCGCGTGAAGCGGCTGTTCCCGTCGATGCGCTCGAGAAGTCCATCCACGTTCGCCGATAGCTCGCGCCACTCGAAGCGCGAGGCCTTCGCGATCGCGCGGAATGTCAGCATCATGCAGTCGCCGACCGCGGCGAGCAGCAGCGTCTCCGGCGACCAGTAGCCGCCCGGGCCGCCGAACTGCGGCGGCGGCAGCGAGACGATTTCCGTGAGGCCTTCGGCATTCAACTGCAGCGCACCCTCGGGCGTCGCGCCGACCGTGACCTGGTAGCGATGCGGAAACGGATGCATCAGCCGGCCCGAATGCCGCAGTTGTTGCCGGCGAGCGCGCGCTCGGCCCGATAACTCGAACGGACCATCGGACCGGCAACGCATTCGAGGAATCCGCGCTCGAGGGCCGCTTCACGGAGCTCCAGGAATTGTTCCGGTGTCACGAAGCGCGCGACCGGGAGGTGGTTCGCGGTCGGCCGCAGGTACTGCCCGAGCGTCAGGAGGTCGCAGCCGATCGCGCGCAGGTCATCCATCGTCTGCAGCAGCTCGTCCTCGGTTTCCCCGAGTCCGAGCATCAGGCCGGTCTTGGTGAGCACCGCCGGGCGATACCGCTTGGCGTGGGCGAGCACGTCGAGCGTTTGCCGGTAACCCGCGCGCGGGTCGCGCACCGGATGGGTCAGGCGCGCGACCGTCTCGACGTTCTGCGCGAATACCTCGACGCCCGAATCGACCACGGTCTCGACATCCGCCTGCACGCCCTGGAAATCCGGCGTCAGCGCCTCGACCGCCGTCCGCGGGCTCGCGGCCTTGATCGCGCGCACGCAGGCGGCGAAATGCCTGGCGCCGCCGTCCGGCAGGTCGTCGCGATCGACGGAGGTCAGAACGACATAGCCCAGATTCATCAAGGCGACGGTCCGGGCAGCGTTGGCGGGCTCCTCCGCGTCGAGCCAGCCGCGCGGGTTGCCGGTATCGACCGCGCAGAATCGACAGGCGCGCGTGCAGACCGAGCCCATCAACAGCAAGGTGGCGGTGCCGGCGTTCCAGCACTCGCCGATATTCGGGCAATGCGCTTCCTCGCAGACCGTGCTCAGCCGATGCGCGCGCACGGTCTGACGCAGCGCTTCGTAGCGCACGCCGGTCGCGAGCGGCGCGCGGAGCCACTTCGGCTTCGCAGCTGGCGTCGCCAGCGCAACGGAGGCGCCACTCCGCTTGATGCCGTCGCGAATCGCGGTGAATCCCTGGGGCGTGACGAATTTCTCGCCGCTCTTCACGGGCCGCCGCTCGACCTGGATTGGGATACCTTTCAGATCAGGCACTTATGAATCTTCCCGCGGAGTTCTCGGCGGCATTTTAGCCGACTGGGGAAGACAGGACCGGGTGCCTCGCCTTTCCGAGACGGAGTTCCGCGTCGAGCGCCGCGAGGCGCGCCGGCGTGCCGACATCGGTCCAGGCGCCGGCATGCCGTTGCCCGGTCAAGCGGCCGGATAGCATTGCACGGTCCAGGAGCGGCCTGAGCGGAAACACGCCGTGTTCGCAACCCTCGAACAGGCGCGGGTGCAGCACCGAGATGCCGGAATAGGTCAGCCGCGCCGGCAGCGGGCGAATCCGTCCTTCGGAATCGACGCCGAAATCGCCCTCCGGATGATGCCCCGGATTGGCCACCAGCACGAGGTGCGCGAACGAGTCCGGCGGCGGCTTCAGCGACTTCAGCGCGAAGTCGGACCAGATGTCGCCATTGACGACCAGGAAGGGTTCCGTGCCGAGCAGCGGCAGCGCCGCGAAGAGTCCGCCGCCGGTTCCAAGCGGTTCGGGGCCTTCCTCGCTGTAGCGGATGGCGAGGCCGTGCGCCTTGCCGTCGCCGAGCGCTTCACGGATGTGCCCGCCGAACCAGGAGAGATTGATGACGACGTCGCCGATGCCATGCTTCCTCAGAGCGGCAAGATGATATTCGATCAGCCGGTGGCCGCCGGCCTCGAGCAGCGGCTTCGGCAACTTCTCGGTCAGCGGGCGCATGCGCTCGCCGCGACCCGCGGCCAGGATCATCGCATTCAACGCGGATGACCCGTGCGGCGGGAAACGGCAGCAAACGCCGGCACGACTTGCTTCCGCAGGTACGCGTCGAAGGCGGCGAGTTGCGGCAGCGCGGCCGTCGCCTCGAGCGTGTAGTCGAGCACGCGCGGTAGGTCGGCGAGATAGCCCGGCTTTCCGTCCCGGTGCCACAGCCGCGAAAAAATGCCGAGTACCTTTAGATGACGCTGCAGTCCCATATGGTCGAACCATTGCAGGAACACGTCGCGGCTTGTGCCGACGTCGAGACCTGCCGCGGCGGCGCGCGTGCGGTAGCGATCCAGCCAGGCGAGCATCTGCTTTCGCGGCCAGACGACGTAGCAGTCCTTGAGCAACGACACGAGGTCGTAACTGATCGGCCCATGCACCGCGTCCTGGAAATCGACGATCCCGGGATTGCCCTCCGGGCGCACCAGGAGATTGCGCGAGTGGTAGTCGCGATGCACGAGCACCTTGGGTTGCGCGAGCGCCTTTTCGCAGAGCCAGTTGAAGGCGTCGGCCACCGCGCGCCGCTCCGTGGCGTCAGGCGACAGGCCGAGATGCCGTGCCGTGAACCATTCGCCGAACAGTTCGAGCTCGCGGTGGAGGAGCTCGTGGTCATAGGGCGGCAGCTCCAGAGCGGAGGCGGGATCGCCCGACTGCATGAGCACCAGCGCGTCGATCGCATCCGCGTAGAGCGGCTCAGGATCGGCGCCGTTGCCGAGTGCCTCGAGATAGTGCTGCCGCCCGAGGTCCCCGATCAGCACGAAGCCCTGTTCGGCGTCCACCGCGATCACTGGCGGCACGTGAACGCCGGTCGCCGCGAGCATCCGCGCGACGCGGAGCCAGGCGTCGAGGTTCTCGCGCTCCGGAGGCGCATCCATCGCGATCTGCGTTGCGCCGCCGCGATGCACGCGGAAGTAGCGCCGGAAGCTCGCGTCCACCGACGCGGGCGCGACGCGCTCGATCGGCGGGCCCGGGAGTCCCGCGATCCAGCGTTCGAGTCGTTGCAGCCGCGGATCGGCGTTGTCGTTCGTTGTCATGCGCAGGCGACGGCCGGGGGGCTCGCATTATAGACTTCCCGACTCCTGTGATTTCGCGACGCTTCATCGCATTGCTTGCAACGACCGGCATGCTGCCGCAGGCGGCGGCGGACGAATGCGTGTGGCCGGCGTACGACGATCCTGCGGTTGCCGCCGATTCGGCGCCCGATGGCGTCTCGGTCACCGGGCCAGACGAGCTGCCGGTGCAGGTCAAGAGCGGCGGCGCCGAGGTCACGCGCGAGGGCGACGCGATGCTGACCGACGGCGTGACGATCAAGCAGGGCGCGCGCGAACTGTCCGCGGAGTCGGCAACCTACGACGCGTCGGAACGCCGCTTCGAAGTCGAGGGCGACGTCGAGTACCGCTCGCCGGATCTGCGCCTGAAAGGCGGCACGGGCAATTGGGATGTGCGCGGCACCGGCGAATTCACCGGTACCGAGTTCGAGCTGCCGGCGCGCCCGGCGCGAGGTTCCGCAGCCACCCTCAAGATGACTTCCGAGGGCGAGCTGATTCTCCGCGAAGTGCGATTCACCACCTGCCCTGCCGGCAACGAGGACTGGATGATTCGCGCCTCCGGTATCGATATCGACCAGAAGACGCAGCAGGGCCGGGGCCGCAATGTGCGCGTCGACCTGAAGGGCATTCCGATTCTCTACACGCCGGTGATCTCGTTTCCGGTCGGCGACGCCCGCAAATCGGGCTTCCTGTTTCCCTCCTTCGGCACTTCCGACAAGAGCGGATTCGAGCTCGGCCTGCCGTACTACTTCAACCTGGCGCCGAACTACGACCTGACCCTCACTCCGTTCCTGCTGTCGCGGCGCGGATTCGGACTGGACGCGGAGTATCGTTACCTCACGGAGCGGAGCCGCGGCGACCTCGATACGCGGTTCCTGCCAGACGACGACCTTGCCGGCCGTGACCGGTGGCTCGGCACGCTCATGCACCGGACCGATCTCGGCGAGCTGCTTCGCATCGACGCGAACCTCGCTGAAGTGAGCGATACCCGGTACTTCGAGGATTTCGGGCTGGGCCCCGACGGCACGAGCATCACGTTCCTCGACCGCTACATTCATCTCGCGTGGCTCGGCCAGGGCTGGCGCTTCGACGGACGCGTGCAGGATTTCCAGACGATCGATCTCACCGTGGATCCGCTGTCCCGGCCGTATTCGCGCCTCCCGCAGCTCGCGTTCACCGGCCTGTGGCCCGTTCGCGGCCGCCTCGAAGCCTCGCTGGATGCCGAGACGACCTGGTTCGAGCGCGACGCGGGCGTCACGGGGCTCCGCGCCGATGTCATGCCGCGAATTGCCTGGCCGGCACGCGGTCCCGGCTATCACTTCGAGCCGAGCGCAGCGTGGCGCGCTACCGCGTACGAGTTGTCGGATCCGGACCCGGCCGCCGACGACACGCCGGATCGCTCGGCGCCGATTCTTGCGCTGGACGCCGGTCTCGTGTTCGAGCGCGAGGCGGGTTCGCGCGATCACCTGGTCCAGACACTCGAACCGCGCATGCGCTACACCTGGATTCCGTTCCGGGACCAGGCCGATTTTCCGGTGTTCGACACGGCGCTGCCGGACCTCAATCTCGTGCAGCTCTTCCGCAACAACCGCTATGTCGGCGCGGATCGGCTTGGCGACGCCAATGAGCTGGCCGCCGGCCTGACGACGCGGCTCTTGCAAGCGGAAAGCGGCCAGCAGTACCTGACGGCGACCATCGGCCAGCGCTTTTACTTCGACAGCCCGCGGGTCGTGCTGCCGGGCGAAATGCCCGAGACGCGGAACTCCTCGAACCTCGTGGGAGAAATCGATCTGACCGCATGGCGCGACTGGAGCGCGCGTTTTGCGATGGAATACGACGGCGAGGCGTCGAACACCCTGCGCGGCGAGGCGGGTATTCAATACCGGCCGCGCCCCGATACCGTCATCAACCTGGGTTATCGCTACCGCGAGGCGCTGCTCGAGCAGTGGGACGCGGCCTTCGCCTGGCGGTTGTCGCCTTCCTGGCAAATTTACGCGCGTCAGGTCTATTCGACCAAGGAAAACAAGTCGATCGACCGCTTCGCCGGCTTCGAGTACACCGGCTGTTGCTGGCGGGTTCGCCTGCTCGGGCGAAACTACGTTTCCAACCGGACGGGCGAAAACGACACCTCGGTGATGCTGCAGGTGGAACTCAAGGGACTCTCGTCGGTCGGAACCCGCAACGATGCTTTCCTGGAACGCGGCATTCGGGGATACTCCCCCGCCTCCGCAGCCACCCTACCCTGACGCGGGCGAATCATGAGCCGAATCCTGACCGGTTTACTGTGCGCGGCATTGCTGTCCGGCGCGGCCTTCGCGCAGACACGCGAGCTCACCTCGAGCGGCGTCCCGCTCGACCGCGTGGTGGCCGTCGTCAACGAAGGCATCGTGCTGCAGAGCCAGCTCGACACCCAGACACTGCTGATCACCGATCGCCTCCGCGGCCAGGGCACGCAGCTGCCGCCCCCGGACGTGATCCGCCAACAGGTGCTGGAACGCCTGGTGCTCCAGGAGATCCAGGTGCAGCGTGCGTCGCGCCTCGGCGTCCAGGTTCCGGACGAGATGCTGAACGAGGCCCTACGCGACGTCGCGAAGCGCAACAGCATCCCCTTCGAGCAGATGCCGCTCGCGCTCGAGGCGCAAGGAATCGATTACGCCGCCTATCGTGACGAGATGCGGCGCGAGATCATGCTCTCGTTGCTGCGCCAGCGCGACGTGTTTCCGCGCATCTACGTCTCGCCGCGCGAGCTGGACCAGGCGCTCGAGCGCGAAGCCGGCCAGAGCGACGCAAGCACGGAATATGACGTCTCCCACATCCTGCTGTCGCTGCCGGAGTCCGCCACGTCCGACCAAATGGCGAAAGTGGAGGAACTCGCGCGGGACATCCACCGCCGCGCCGCGGGCGGAGAGGATTTCGGCCAGCTGGCACTCGCCTACTCCCAGGCGCAGTCCGCACTGGAGCGCGGCAAGATCGGCTGGCGGCAGATGAGCCAGTTGCCACAGTTCATCGGGGAACTCGTCGACGGCATGAGCCCGGGCGACGTCAGCGCGCCGGTGCGCACGCCGACGGGATTTCATCTCACCCGGCTCGACTCGACGCGCGGCGGCGACAGCGGGCCGGTGATGATCGAGCAGATCCACGCGCGCCACATCCTGATGCGGCCGAACGAGGTGCAGGACGACGCGACGACCCGCCAGCGGCTCGCCGCATTGCGCGACCGCATCCTTGCCGGCGAAGATTTCGCCGCGTTGGCGAGCGTCACGTCGGAGGATCCCGGTTCCGCGAGCCGCGGCGGAGATCTCGGCTGGAACTCGCCCGGCACCTTCGATCCCGAGTTCGAGAATGCGCTCGCGGCCCTCGGGCAGGACGAAATCAGCGAGCCATTCCGCAGCCAGTTCGGCTGGCATATCGTGCAGCTCCAGGGGCGGCGCACGCACGACCAGAGCGACGAGCTGCGCCGGCAGCGCGTGCTGACCGCGTTGCGTGAAAGCAAGGTCGACGAGGAAACCGAACTGTGGCTGCGACGACTCCGCGACGAGGCTTACGTCGAGATCCGGAATCCCTGAGCCAGCGGCGCCTCGTCGTCACGACCGGCGAGCCCGCTGGCATCGGACCCGACATTGCATTGGCGGCGGCTCTGGCCGACTGGCCGTGCGAGCTCGTCTTCGCGGGCGATCCGGCGCTCCTCGCCGCGCGCGCGGCGCTGCTCGGATTTCCGATCAAGCTCCGCACATGGACCGGTCAGTCCCCGCCTGTTCCGCACCGGGCCGGCAGCATGCCGGTATTGCCCGCGACCCTCGGCCGCGAGGCGCAACCGGGCCATGCGGATCCGGCGAATGCGCGCTACGTGCTCGGCACGATCGACGCCGCGGCCGAGGGCTGCATTGCCGGGCGCTTCGCGGCGATGGTGACGGCGCCGGTGCAGAAATCCTCGATCAATGATGCAGGCATCGCGTTTCGGGGGCATACCGAATACCTTGCGGGCAAGAGCGGTGGCGTCCATCCCGTGATGCTCCTGGTGGCGGATCGACTGCGGATCGCGCTCGCGACCACGCACCTGCCGCTCGCGGAGGTGCCGCGTCGCATCTCGCGTGAATCACTCGAGCGGACACTGATCGTCCTCGACGAGGGCCTGCGCAAAGCCTTCCGTCTCGAGGCGCCGCGCATCGTCGTCTGCGGCCTGAATCCGCACGCCGGTGAAGGCGGTCATCTCGGGCGCGAGGAAATCGAGGTCATCGGCCCGGTCGTCACAGCGCTTCGCGCGCGCGGACTCGCGGTGAGCGGGCCGGTTCCCGCGGATACCGCGTTCACTCCGTCGGCACTCGAGGGCGCCGACGCGGTGCTCGCCATGTATCACGACCAGGGACTGCCCGTGATCAAGCACGCCGGCTTCGGCCGCGCGGTCAACGTGACGCTCGGCCTTTCGTTTCACCGCACCTCGGTCGATCACGGCACGGCGCTCGACCTTGCCGGCACCGGCCGCGCAGATCCCGGCAGTCTGTTCGAGGCGATCGACCTCGCACTGCGACTTGGATGAACCGTTCGCGCAAGCGCTTCGGCCAGCATTTTCTGCACGACCCCGGCGTCCTTGCCCGCATCGTCGCGGCGATCGATCCGCGGCCGGGGCAACGTCTCGTCGAGATCGGCCCGGGTCGCGGGGCGCTGACGCGACCGC
The DNA here is from genome assembly GCA_050738555.1 of Steroidobacteraceae bacterium. Lineage (GTDB taxonomy): Bacteria > Pseudomonadota > Gammaproteobacteria > Steroidobacterales > Steroidobacteraceae > SCUD01. Next base: position 24,462 of record JBOHZO010000031.1, read on the forward strand.
TGCTCGAGCGCTGCGGGCGCCTGGAGGCGATCGAGATCGATCGCGACCTGATTCCGGTGCTCCACGCGCGCTGCGCGGGCGCCGGTGAGTTGATCGTGCACGAGGGCGACGCGCTGGAAACGGATTTCGAGGCCTTGCAGGGCAGCGGCGCCAAACTCCGCGTCTGTGGCAACCTGCCATACAACATCTCGACGCCGCTCCTCTTTCACCTGCTCGGAGCCCAGGCGGTCATCGCCGACTTGCACTTCATGCTTCAGAAGGAGGTCGTCGACCGCATCGTCGCCCCACCCGGGTCCAAGACGTATGGCCGCCTGACCGTGATGCTCGCTGCGGCCTGCAGCGCCGAGGCCCTGTTCCGAGTCGGGCGCGGCGCGTTCCAGCCGCCGCCCGCCGTCGACTCCGCGGTCGTGCGGCTCGTGCCGCATGCGGTCGATCCATTTCCATTGCCGGATCGGCCGCGATTCGCGCGACTCGTCGCCACCGCCTTCTCGATGCGCCGCAAGACACTCAGGAATTCCCTGCGAGGCCTGGTCGGGGCGGATCAGTTCACCGCGGCCGGAATCGGCGCGGATCGCCGCCCGGAAACGCTTTCCCCGGCCGAGTTCGCGGCACTGGCGGCGCTATAATGTCCGCACGATGAGCATCTATCGCCGGATCCTGCTGGTCGTCGATCTCGGCGAACAAAGCGAGCAGATCGCCGCGCGCGCGCGGGATCTTGCCGGGTTGACCGGCGCGGAGCTCTCGGTCCTGCACGTCGTCGAGTACGTTCCCGTGGAACCCATGGGCGAGACGCTCCTGCCGGCGGTGCAAATCGAGGAAGAACTGGTGCAGCGCGCGACGCAACGGCTCGCGGAGCTGACCGCGAAGCTCGGCATCGGCTCCGCCCGGCGCCAGGTGACCGCCGGCAACATCAAGGCGGAGATCGTGCGGGCGGCGCAGGAGCAGCAGGCGGACCTCATCGTGCTCGGCAGCCGCGAGCGCCGCGGGCCCTCGATCCTGGTCAATTTCACGGAAGACACCGTGCTGCACGCCGCGCCCTGCGACGTGCTGGCGGTGCGTCTGCGTCAGGTGCGTTGATGGACGAATCGGACGAAAACCTGATCACGGTCGACGTCGACACGCGCTATCTCGAGGACCAGTCGGATCCCGAGGATCGGCGATTCGTGTTCGCCTACACCATTACGATCCGCAATCGCGGAGCCTTGCCGGCGAAGCTCCTGACCCGCCATTGGTTCATCACGGACGCCAACGGCAAGGTCCAGGAAGTTCGCGGTGAAGGCGTGGTGGGCGAGCAGCCACACCTGATGCCAGGCCAGGGTTTCCGGTACACGAGCGGCGCGGTGCTCGAGACGCCGGTCGGCTCGATGCACGGCTCCTACCAGATGGTGGCCGACAACGGCGTGCGCTTCGACGCGCAGATTCCCGCTTTCACGCTCGCGATTCCCGGCACGATTCACTAGGCATCTCGATGGCCCACTACGCCATCGGCGACCTGCAGGGCTGCCATGCGGAGTTCATGGCGCTGCTCGCGCGGATCCGTTTCGACGCCGCGCGCGACCGGCTGTGGCTCACCGGCGATCTCGTCAATCGCGGGCCCTCCTCGCTCGCGGTGCTCCGCGAAGTGCGCGCGCTGGGCGACAGCGTGACCGTCGTGCTCGGCAACCACGACCTGCACCTGCTCGCGATGGCCTGGGCGCCGGCGACCGTGCGCAAGCGCGAACCCGAGCTCGAGGCGGTGCTCGACGCGCCGGACGCGGCCGAGCTGCTCGCATGGCTCGCTGCGCGCCCGCTACTGCATCGCGACGAGGCGCTCGGATGGACGCTCATCCACGCCGGGCTGCCACCGCAATGGACGCTCGCGCAGGCCGGCAAATGTGCGCGCGAAGTCGAAGACGCGCTGCGCCGTGATCCCGCCGTGCTGCTCTCGGGCATGTACGGGGATCGGCCGGACCGCTGGTGGCCGGAGCTCGCCGGCATCGACCGCCTGCGCTTTGCGGTCAACTGCCTGACACGCCTGCGCTTCGTGGACGGCGACGGACGGCTGATGCTCGCGCTCAAGGGAACGATCGCCGAGGCGCCCGTCAAGGCCATACCCTGGTTCCGGCATCCCGAGCGCGCGACGCGCAAGGACGCGATCGTGTTCGGGCATTGGTCGGCGCTCGGCTACCTGTCGGAGCCGGGACTGCGTGGTCTCGACGCGGGCTGCGTCTGGGGCGGCGCGCTCTGCGCGCTCAGGCTGGATCGGGAAGAAGAGCCGGTGCTGCTGCGCTGTCAGTAAGTCTGGGCCCGGGCGGCATCCACCGACTGGACTCCCGTCAGCACTTCAAATCGCAGGTCGATGCGGTTGCCGACGAGCTGATGCGGGATGCAGTTGACGTCGCCCTCGACCGAGCGCGTGAGGAACTTCGGCAGCACGCGGTCGCGGAAGATTTCCACGAGTTCGCAATCGCCCATTTCCAGTCCCTTCGGAGAATTGCGCTTGATGACGACCGCCTTCCAGACGCCGAGCACCGGCTCGCCGACGTTGCGGGCGCCCTGCTCCGGAATTGCCGGCGCGTAGAAGGTGATTTTCAGCCGCGGAAAATCCGCCACGCGCTGGTAGCCGAACTCGCAGCCGCGCTCGAGGATCTTGACGTCGTCGCGTACGCCGAGATGTTTCAGGAGGAGCCTGACCTTGCTCCGCAATCCGCCGCAGGTGTAGCGGGTGGTGAATCCCACGTATTGCAAGTCGACTTCGTGCTTCGTCCAGGCGGCGGCTTCCTCGGTCGGCAGGGTCTCGTCCGCCAGGGCGGGTGTCGCGGCAAGCAAGGCGCACATCACGATTCCGGCGCGCGACGCCATGTCAAATGCTCCTGTCAGCGGTTCCGTACTTCAGACCGGGGGCGGCCTTTCCGGTTCCATCGGTGGCGCGCGATTATAATTGCACGATGACCGTCATGCGATTCGAGGCCGGGGACCGGCGGCTGCGTGCCGACTTTGCGAAGCCCCTCTCGATCGCGGTTCCGCTGGATTTTACGGGTCCGCAACCCTCCTTTTTCGATGCGCCGCCGGCAACCGCCCTGCCATTCCGCGCCGGCGGCTTTGTGGGCGATACGCGCGCCGGCGGAAGCTGCAATTGCGAGCTCGTCACGCTCGCGCCGCATTGCAATGGCACGCATACCGAATGCGTCGGGCATCTCACGGATGAGCGCGTCGCCGTCACGGAAAGGCTGCAGGGCGGCGTCCTGTTCGCGCTCCTGGTTTCGATCGAGCCGGCACTGGCCGCCGATTCGACGGAAGCCGGCGATCCGCCTCCCGCCGCGGGCGATCGATTGATCACGGCCGCGGCGCTCCGCGCCGCTTGCACCCGGCATCCGGGCCCCGCGCCGAACGCCCTGGTCATTCGCACCGAGGGTGCAGGCAAAGGGCCGATGCGCGCGTATGCCGGTCCAGCGCCCGCGCCGTATCTCTCCCGCCAGGCTGCTGCCTGGCTGGTCGAATCCGGGATCGAGCATCTGGTGCTGGACCTGCCGTCCGCGGATCGCGCCGACGACGGCGGCTGCCTCATGGCGCACCGCATATTCTTCGGGCTGCCCGCCGGGTCGCGGCGAGCGAGCGAAGCGCAGCGGCCCCACGCGAGCATCACCGAGCTCGCCTGGATCGAACCGGGCATCGCGGACGGTTTCTACCTGCTCGATCTGCAGATCCCGGCATTCCTCGCGGATGCGGCGCCGTCCCGGCCGCTTCTGTACGCGGTGCAGTTCGAATGAAGGCGGACCTGTCGCTCGATGCGGCGATTGCGCTCGATGCCGCCGACCCGGCGACGGCGCGCCGGATGGAATTCCATTTCCCGCGGACCCCCGACGGCAAGCCGGTCCTTTACCTCTGCGGCAACTCGCTCGGCCTCCAGCCGCGCCGCGCCGCGGCAGACGTCCGGAATTTCATGGCGGAATGGCAGCGGCTCGGCGTGCTCGGCTACCACGATCCGGATGCGGACTGGCTGAACCTCCACGAGCGCCTCGCGCCGACCGCCGCCCTGCTCGCCGGCGCAAAGACTGCGGAAGTGATCGTCATGAACTCGCTGACGATCAACCTGCACCTCCTGATGGCGAGCTTTTACCGGCCCACGCGCGAGCGTCACGTCATTCTGATCGAGCAGGGCGCCTTTCCTTCCGATCGCTACGCGGTCGTGTCGCAGCTCGGATGGCATGGGCGCGATCCTGCGAGCTCATTCGCCCAAGTCGCGCCCCGGCCGGGCGAACACCTGCTGCGGCACGAGGATCTCGTTGCCGAGATCGAGCGCCAGGGCGCGCGGCTTGCGCTCGTGCTTTTGCCCGGCATCCAGTACCTGACCGGGCAGTGGCTCGACCTGGATGGGCTCGCCGAGACGGCCCATCGCGTGGGCGCCGTCGTGGGCTTCGATCTCGCCCACGCGATCGGCAACGTGCCGCTCGCGCTGCACGATTGGAATGCGGACTTCGCGGTGTGGTGCTCGTACAAATACCTGAACGGCGGCCCGGGGGCCACGGCCGGCGCTTTCGTGCACGAGCGGCACTTCGCTACCGGCGCGCCGCGCCTCGCGGGCTGGTGGGGCAACGACCTTCAATCACGATTCGAATTTGGGAACGAATTTCGGCCATACCCTGGCGCTGCCGGTTGGCAGGTCAGCAATCATCCGTTGCTCGGTATGGTGCCGCTGCAGGCCGCGTTCGCCCAGTTCGCGGCCGCCGGCCCGGCGGCACTTCGCGCCCGCTCGATCGCCTTGACCGCATGGCTCGAAAAACTGCTCGAGGAGCGCCTTGGCGATCGGATCGGGATCCTGACGCCGCGAGAGCCCGAAGGGCGCGGCGCCCAGCTTTCCGTGCGCCTGCGCGGAGCGCGCGGCAGCGGGCGCGCTGTGTTCGAGCGACTGCTTGCCCGCGGCCTCACCTGCGACTGGCGCGAGCCCGACGTCATACGCCTTGCGCCCGCGCCGCTCTACAACTCCTACGAAGACTGTTGGCGGGCGGTCGTGCTGATCGAGGGCGAGCTCAACGCCCTGGGAACCTCTGATT
>JBOHZO010000032.1:0-26253 GCA_050738555.1 Steroidobacteraceae bacterium
GGTGAACGTCCCCTTTAGGGAGCGCCCATGGTGGCCGCCGACGTGTTATCACGGATGAAGTCGCCGATCTCGCGAATGGCCCGATCACCCGCGGCGAGGCCGCGCATCGCCGGGAATACGTGCGGCATTCCGTGCCACACGCTCGTCTTCGCCCCGGCGACGCGCGCCGCGAATCTGAGCGTATCGTCGAGCAGCAGCTCCGAACTCCCGACCAGGAGCATCATCGGCGGGAGGCCGTTCAGGCGCCCGAACAGCGGGGACAAGCGCGGATCGCGCAAGTCGAGGCCTGTGCCGTAGTAAGACTGCAGCGACCGCATGGTCGCGGCGCGGAACATCGGGTCGATTCCGTCGTTCCGCTCCATCGAGGCGCCGCCGAACGTCAGGTCGAGCAGCGGCGACACGAGGATGATCGCGGCCGGCTGCGGCATGCCCTCGTCGCGCGCGCGCATGGCAGTCACGACCGCGAGATTGCCGCCCGCCGAATCGCCGGCGAACACGATGCGGCCCGGATCGATGCCGGACGACAGCAGGTAGTTCCAGGCCGCGAAGCAGTCTTCCGTCGCGGCCGGAAACGGATGCTCCGGCGCCAGCCGATAATCCACCATGAATCCGCGCGCGCCGGATGCCCGACCGATCGCCGCTAGCAGCGGATCGTGAATCGCCCGCGCTTCCGCGATGAAGCCGCCGCCGTGGAAGTAAAGGATCACGCCGCCGGGCGGGACCCCCGCCGGCTGGATCCACCAGGCCCTCGCCTCTCCGACTTCGACCGGCTCCGAGGCCTCGAAGGATTCACGTCTCGCAATGAACGGCGCCGCGCGCGCGGTCAGAGCGCGGATGCGGGGCGGACTCGGATCGCGCGCGAGGACGGCCCGTGCCACGTTCAGCACGCGTTCAATCGCCCAGCGCTGCGCGGCTTCACGCATGGCGGCATACTGCCACATGGGCCGCATCTTCGAAGTCCGCAAGCACGCAATGTTCGCGCGCTGGAACCGCATGGCGAAGGAGTTCGCGCGGATTGGCAAGGACATCACCATCGCCGTCAAGTCCGGTGGGGCGGACCCTTCGAACAACCCGGCCTTGCGCCGCGTGGTCCAGAACGCCCGCGCAATCAACATGCCGAAGGACAAGATCGAGGCGGCGATCCGGCGCGCATCCGGACAGGGCGCGGCGGATTACCAGCAGGTGCTCTATGAAGGCTACGCGCCGCACGGTGTCGCGTTACTCGTCGAAACGGCGACGGACAACCCGACGCGGACGGTCGCGAGCGTCCGCAACATCCTCAGCAAGCACGGCGGCAACCTCGCGAGCAATGGAAGCGTCAGCTTCCTGTTCCGGCGCATGGGCGTATTCCGCCTCGACCCTGCCGGCATCGACCAGGACGAGCTGGAGCTCGACCTGATCGACCACGGGCTCGACGAGATGGGCGAGAGTACCGGCGAGAGCGGCCAAGCGCAGCTCGTCGTCCGCTGTGCATTCGAGGATTTCGGACAGTTGCAGAAACGGCTCGAGGAAAGGCGGATCGCGCCCTTGTCAGCGGAACAGGAATACATCTGCACGGCCCCTGTCGAGTTGCCGGAAGCATCGGCCAACGAGGCGCTGGAAGTCATCGACCGGCTGGAGCAGGACGACGACGTGCAGAAGGTCTACCACTCGCTGGCCTAAGCCGGCACGAAGCTTTCCTACAGAAGCACGGGCCGGTTCGGCTGCTCGTCACGATCTGCCCCCTGGCCTGGAAAATGCTGGCCGAGCAGTTTCCCGATGCCGGCGATTCCGGACTCCGAGCCTTCGGCGAATCGCCCTGCCCGGAAATGCGCCTCCATCTCGCGGCACACCACGTCCCACTCCGGCTGCGGCACGCGCGCGGCAATCGCACGGTCCGCGACGATCTCGACGTCGTGATCGGCCATCAGCACGTAGATGAGCACGCCATTGTTGCCCGCCGTATCCCAGACTCCGAGGTGCCCGAACACCTGCAGCGCGCGCTGTCGCGGCGTGACTTCGTACCAGAGTTCCGGCAAATCGAACGCGGTCTCGATCGCGAACCGCAATTCACCGGCATGCTGCGCCTCGATCCGCTCCAGGGCCGCCTCGATCCGCGCCAGGGTTTCTGGCGTGAACCGGCGCCGAGTGCCCCAGCGGGTCGCAAGCAGGTGACGCAATACGCGCGCGAGTTGCACGGGCTACCAGCGACCCGATGCGCCGCCGCCGCCGAAGCTGCCGCCACCGCCGCCGAAGCCACCGCCTCCGCGGCTGATGCCGCCGCCGAATTCGCCCCCGCCCCATCCGCCGGGCGACCAGCCGCCATGACCCGGTCGGCTGGACCAGCGTCCGCCGTTGCCGAAGCCGAGCATCAACGAAGCGATGAGGCCGAAGAAGCCGACGCCGATCGCGATGCCGAGCGCCTGCGTCAGCCACCAGGCGAAAGTCCCGGCGGCAGCGCCGGTCGCAAGCGATCCCAGCGCGCGTCCGAACAGCGCCGGCAGGACGATCGACCCGACGAAGATCAGGCCGAGCAGGAATGGCAGCCGGCCCGCGAGCTTTTCCGGCCCGCCGGTCCATTGCGGATCGGGTTCCGGCAAGGGCTCACCGTCGATCACGCGGATCATCTGCTCGACGCCCGCATTGATTCCGCCCGCGAAGTCGCCCTGCCGGAAGAACGGCGCGATCGTGTCGGAGACGATCCGCTTGCTCACGAGATCCGTGAGCGCGCCCTCGAGTCCGCGGCCCACCTCGATGCGCATCGTGCGGTCGTCCTGCGCGACCAGCAGCAGCGCCCCGTCATCCGGTTTGTCGCGCCCGAGCTTCCAGTCATCGACGACGCGGATGGAATACTGCTCGATTTCCTCCGGCTCCGTGGTCGGAACGATGAGGACGGCGATCTGCGCGCCTTTCCGGGACTCGAATTCGGCGAGCCGCGATTCGAGTGCGGCCTGTTCCGCGGGCGTGAGCGTTCCCGTCAGGTCGGTAACGCGGGCCGTGAGCGGCGGGATGGTTTGCAGCGCCGCAAGCAACAGCGGAGCCGCGACGAGCACGGCGAGACGCAACGCGGAATGGCGGATCATTCGCCTTCGAAGTCGACCGCGGGCGGCTTTGAAATCTCCGCCTCGTTCTCGACCGTGAAGTTCGGCTTGACGTCGTAGCCGAACAGCATCGCCGTCAGGTTGACGGGGAAGCGCCGGATGGTCCCATTGAAGAGCTGCACCGACTCGATGTAGCGATTGCGCGCGACCGCAATGCGGTTCTCGGTGCCCTCGAGCTGTGCCTGGAGGTCGCGGAAATTCTGGTCCGACTTCAGCTCGGGGTAGTTCTCGCTGATCGCAATCAGGCTCTTCAGCGCATTCGCAAGCTCGCCCTGCGCAGCCTGAAACTTCCTGAGCGCTTCCGGATCGTCGAGCATCTCCGGCGTAACCTGAATCGAAGTCGCACGGGCGCGCGCCTCGGTGACGCCGATCAGCACGGCCTGCTCCTGGGCTGCAAAGCCCTTGACGGTATTCACCAAGTTCGGGATCAGGTCGGCGCGGCGCTGATACTGGCTGACGACCTCGGACCACGCGGCGGTCACCGCCTCGTCCTGGGTCTGGATCCTGTTGTAGCCGCAGCCGGACAGGGCCAGACAGGCTGCCGCGAGCAGGCCCGTCACAAGAATGCGCATGGGACACCTCCCCTCCATCTCGGTGCGGGGATCGTCGCACACGGACCTGACTTCCTGTATAGTCCGCGCGCCTTTCCCTCCTCGGACCCCCAAAATCATCATGAATTTCAAGGATCTCGGGCTAGAACCGGGGCTGCTTTCTGCCATTGCCGCGCACGGCTACGCCAGCCCGACGCCGATCCAGGCGGAAGCCATTCCGCCAGTGCTCGCCGGTCGCGACCTGCTGGCCGGTGCCCAGACGGGTACCGGCAAAACGGCGGCGTTCGTTCTGCCCTTGCTTCAACTGTTGCACGCCTCCGCAGGCCGCGCGCCGCGCGCGCTGGTGCTTGCGCCGACCCGCGAACTCGCCGCCCAGATCCTGGAGAGCATCCGGGTATATGGAGCGAACAAGGCGCTGCGTTCGCGCGTGATCTTTGGCGGTGTCGGCGAAAAGCCGCAGATCGACGGGCTGCGTTCGGGCTGCGACATCCTGGTCGCGACGCCCGGTCGCCTGCTCGACCTCGCGAACCGCGGTCTGGTCGACCTGTCGCAGGTCCGGCACCTCGTGCTCGACGAAGCGGACCGGATGCTCGACATGGGATTCATCCACGACATCCGGCGCGTCATCAAGCTGCTTCCGTCAAAGCGCCAGAACCTGATGTTCTCGGCGACCTACACACCCGACATCCGCGCGCTCGCGGCGCGGATTCTCGTGAACCCGGCGCAAGTCGAGGTCACGCCGCCGAACAGCACGGTCGATCGCGTCGTGCAACTCGCGTTTCGCGTCGCGAAGGACGACAAGCGTCATCTATTGGTGCACCTCTTCAAGAACGGCGCCAATGGCGAGGGGCGCTGGCAGCAGGCGCTCGTCTTCACGCGCACCAAGCACGGCGCGAACCGACTGGCCGAACAGCTCGGCAGAGCCGGTATCCACTCTGCCGCGATCCACGGCAACAAGAGCCAGGCGGCAAGAACCCGCGCACTGGCCGACTTCAAGGCGGGCAGGCTGACGGCGCTCGTCGCAACCGAAGTCGCGTCGCGCGGACTCGACATCCGCGAGCTGCCGCAGGTCGTCAATTACGACATGCCGCATGTGCCCGAGGACTATGTGCACCGCATCGGCCGCACGGCGCGCGCCGGCAATGACGGGCATGCGGTATCCCTCGTTTCGGCGGACGAGGCATCGTTACTCCGGGACATCGAGAGGACGATGCGCCAAGCCGTGCCGTTCTCGCCGACACCTGTTTTCGCGCGCGCCGGCTAGCCGATTCGCTCGATCAGCGGCCGCGCTTCCGGCCGCTCATCACCGATTGAGTAGGCCCGGGTAACGGCCGCTGCTGCCGCTTCGCCGCCGGCGGCATCCGCCGCATGCACGCGCGCAATCGGCTGGCCCTTCTGGACTGCAGTGCCGAGCGGCGCGAACCGGTCGACGCCAACCCCGGGGTCGATCGACTGGTGCGGAGCCGTGCGCCCACCGCCGAGAGCCACGACGACGAGGCCGAGCGCGCGCGTGTCGATCGCGGTCACGAATCCGCCCTGCGATGCTTTCACCTCGAGCACGACCGGCGCCCGCGCCAGGTGCGCTTCAGCCTTTTCCATCAGGTGGGCGGGACCGCCGAGACTCGCGACCATGCGCGCGAAGCGCTCGGCCGCGGCGCCGCTTGCCAATGAACGGGCAAGCGCGGCGCGGGCCGCGGCGGCGTCGCCTGCGAGCCGGCCCAGGATCATGGCCTCCGCGCCGAGCGCGAGCGTCAGCTCGAGAAGCCGCGGGTCGCAGGCCTCGCACCGCAGCATCGAGATTGCCTCGCGCACTTCCAGGGCATTCCCCGCCGAGCGCGCGAGCGGCTCCGACATGTCGGTCAGGAACGCCGACACCGGCAGGCCCACATTCGCCGCGGTCGAAATCATCGAGCGCGCGAGCTCGCGCCCGCGCTCAGCTTCGGGAAGCACGGCGCCATTGCCCGTCTTGATGTCGAGCACGAGCGCGTGCAGTCCTGCGGCCAGCTTCTTCGAGAGGATCGAGGCGACGATCAGCGGCAGGCAGTCGACCGTCGCCGTGACGTCGCGGATCGCGTAAAGCCTCCGGTCGCCGGGGGCAATGCGCTCGCCCGCGCCGATGATCGCGACACCGGCTTCGCGGAGCGCGCGGCGCACTCGTTCTGGGGGTGGTCGCGACTGGTAACCGGGAATCGATTCGAGCTTGTCGAGTGTCCCGCCGGTGTGCGCGAGTCCGCGCCCGACGATCATCGGCACCCAGGCGCCGCAGGCGGCGAGCATCGGCCCGAGCGCGAGCGAAACGAGATCGCCGACGCCACCGGTCGAATGCTTGTCGAGCACGGGGCCCGGCAGCGACTCGGAGTTCCAGTCGAAGACTTCGCCGGTGTCGCGCATCGCCATCGTGAACGCCGCGCACTCGGCGGGCGTCATGCCACGACAATGGATCGCCATCGCAAACGCGCCGACCTGCGCGTCGCCGAGGCTCCCGTCGCCGATGCTCTCCGCGACTCTCTTCAGTTCCGCGGCATCGAGCGTGCCGCCATCGCGCTTGATGCGGATCGTTTCCTGCGGCAGCCAGGTCATCTGTCAAAGATAACCCGCGAGCGGGCGGTTTCGCGCCGATTGTCATAAGATGCACTAGATAATGCGTCCAAGTGGCCGAACAAAAAAAGAATTCACCTGGCTGTCATGGATCATTAACGGTCGGCCGCGACGCTGGCGGCCCATGAAGGTCCGCAGCGTTTTCTGCACGGCGAGGAGTTCGACGCCGCCGTCCGCTGCGGCCGCTGGCGAGTCAGGCTGGGTTCCTTGTTCTATTCGATCGCGCTCAGGATCAATCGCCTGATCTATCTGGCACGGCGGGCGCTCGCACTGCGCGAGTGGTCGTTTACCGCCTGGCTCAAGCGGCGAGTCTCCGATGCGCGCGCCCACATCGCGCTATGCGAGGAAGCTGCAACGACGGCGACTGGGTGGAGAGCTGTTCATCGCTCGCGGAAAACATGAATGGAAGACCGGGCCTCGTCTACTGGTCCGAATTCCGCGCTTCGGCCCGAGCCTCCTCCAGGATCGAGCTGGATCCGATCCGCAACCTGGCGGGCGTCGCCCAATCCTCGCCGCAGATCCGATCAGCGAGCTCGAGGTAAACGCGCGCCTCTGCGAGCGTCCTGATTCCGCCGGAAGCCTTCAGTCCACCGCGTCCGCGTTCGCGCAGGCACTCGAGGATGATCTGCGCCGCTTCTGGCGTCGCGCCGACGCGGCTCGTGCCGGTCGATGTCTTGACGAAGTCCGCCCCGGCGTCGATCGCCGCGAGGCAAAGCTCGCGGATCAGGAGCGGATCTCCGAGTTCGCCGGTCTCGATGATCGCCTTCAGCAGTTTCCGGCCGCAGACCTCCTTGCATCGCTGCAATATCAACGGGCCGCTCTCGCGATCGCCGCCGACGTAAGCCCGCCACGCAAAGACCATGTCGATCTCGTCGGCCCCAGCCGCGAGCGCGCGCCGCGTCTCGCGAAGCGCCCGGCCCGCGTCGTTCGCGCCGTCGGGGAAATTCACGACCGTCGCAACCGCGACCCGCGCCGCCCCGGCCGCGTCAAGCGCGCTCCGCGCGGTCACGATGTGCTCAGGGTAAACGCAGACCGCCGCAGGATGCGTCTCGCTAGCGGCGGCGACCCTGCAAATGGCCTGGATGTGAGCGGGCGTGTCGTCCTCGCCAAGACTCGTGAGATCGAGGGCCGCGAGCAGGCGTGAGATCAAGGCAGGTAGAAGGCGAATGGCAGGAGCTCGTCAATACTTGCGCTGCGCGTTTCTCCGCCCTGCCAGGGGAAATGCACGTTGACCCCGCCGTCAACAGCGAGTTCGTGAATCCTTTGCCGGCAACCACCGCAAGGCGACGCCGGGAGCACTCGCCCTTCGCCATCTGTCGCCCAGACGGCGATCTCCGCGATCCGGAACCGCGCACCTTCTGCCTGCACGCCCGCGGCGATCGCGCTCGTTTCCGCGCAATTGCCGAGCGGATACGAGGCGTTCTCGACATTGGTTCCCCGGTACACGTTGCCGCCCGCGGAGCGCACCGCGGCGCCGACGTGGATCCCGGAATAAGGAGCGTGCGAGCTTTGGCAGCTCTCGCGAGCGGCGGCAACGAGCGATTCACGGTTTGCGGTCATCATGATGGAGCGGGTGATGGGAATCGAACCCACGTTAGCAGCTTGGGAAGCTGCAGTTCTGCCATTGAACTACACCCGCCTGCTTCGGCGGATTCTATGCGGTCGCGTGCTAAATTGCATGGCACAGATGGATCACGCCACACCGTTAATCGCGACGATCGTCGGGGGCCTCGGGCTCGCATTCCTCTTCGGCGCGATCGCGAATCGCCTGCGCATGTCGCCGATCGTCGGCTACCTGCTCGCGGGCGTCGCCGTAGGGCCGTTCACGCCCGGTTTCGTCGCGGACCAGGCGATCGCCAACGAGCTTGCGGAAATCGGCGTGATCCTCCTGATGTTCGGCGTCGGTATGCATTTTTCGATCCGCGACCTGCTGGCGGTGCGGGCGATTGCGCTGCCGGGCGCCATCGTGCAGATCGCCGTCGCGACTGCGTTGGGCGCGCTGCTCGGGCGCCAGCTCGGCTGGAGTTGGGAAGCCGGCGTCATTTTCGGGCTTGCCCTCTCGGTCGCGAGCACTGTCGTGCTTTTCCGCGCGCTCGAGGATCGCGGCCTGGTGACTTCCGAGCGCGGCAGCATCGCGGTCGGCTGGCTGATCGTCGAGGACATCGCGATGGTCTTCGCGCTCGTCCTCCTGCCGGCACTCGGCGATTGGCTCGCCGCGGACGGAGCCGCAGTTCCGCCGCGCGCAGGGGAGTTGGCGCTTGCGATCGGCGTCACGGTCGCAAAGGTCGCGGGCTTCGTCGCGCTGATGTTCATCGTGGGCCGCCGCCTGATCCCGCGCGTGCTGCACTCGGTCGCGCAGCAGCGTGAGCTCTTCCGCCTCGCAGTGCTCGCGATCGCGCTCTGCGTCGCCTTCGGCGCGGCCAAGCTGTTCGGGGTGTCGTTCGCTCTCGGCGCCTTCTTCGCCGGCATGGTGCTCGGAGAATCGGAGCTCAGCCACCGCGCGGCTGAGGAGAGCCTACCGCTGCGCGAGGCTTTCGCCGTACTGTTCTTTGTCGCAGTCGGGATGCTGTACGACCCGAGCATCGTGTTGCGGGAGCCGGTCGCGCTGCTCGGGACGCTTTTCATCGTGCTGATCGGCAAGTCGGTCGCGGCATTCGCGATCGTGCTGCTCTTCCGCCACACGGTCGGCGTCGCCATGACGATTGCCGCGAGTCTTTCCCAGATCGGCGAATTCTCTTTCATCCTGGTCGGACTGGGGCTCGCGATGGGGATCCTGCCGGAACAGGGTCGCGATCTGGTGCTGGCCGCCGCGATGATCTCGATCATCGTCAATCCCTTCGCATTCGCGCTGACCCGGCGGATCGAGCCCCTTATCGAGTCGCGCGTCCGGAAGTTCCGGGGCGGCGGCGGGGCCGCCGCGCCTCCCGGCGGCTTTTCGGCCGACCTGCGCGGTCACAGCGTGCTCGTCGGCTACGGGCGCGTGGGAAGCCTTGTCGCCTCGGCGCTCCAGCGGATGGGCGCTCGATTCGTCGTCGTTGAGAGCGACGCGAACCGGGTAGGCGAATTGCGCGAGCGCGGATACATGCTCATCGAGGGCAATGCGGCGAGTACCGAGATCATTCGCGCCGCGCGCCTCGAAACCGCAGAGCGGCTCGTAATCGCCATTCCGAACGCCTTCGAGGCCGGGCGAATCGCGAAGCACGCGCGCTCCGTCAACCCGGGCATCGTGATCGTCGCGCGGGCGCATTCCGACGCCGAGATCCACCACCTCGAGGAACTCGGGGCGAACACCGTGATCATGGGCGAGCGCCAGATCGCGATCGAAATGATCGCGGAAATCGAGCGCCTGGCTGTCACCGCTACTTCGCGACCAGAATCTTCTTGACCCAGCCGCCGCCCTTGGCGGACTCGACCTTCAGGAAGCCGTTCTGCTCCTCGCCCATGTAGATGAGCTCTTCGCCCTTGTCGAGGGTCGCGATCGCCTTGCCGGCGTCGGCCGCGCTTCCCAAGATCTTCACCCCGGCGATCTTGGGATAGAGCACGTCGCCCTCGTTGTAAACCGCGCCCGCCTTCGTCGCGCCGCCCGCCGCCGCTTCCTGCGCGAGCGTGCCGACGTCCCGTTGCAGGCTCGGGTCGTTGCGGATCGCGCGAACCACGTTGTTGTAATTGTCGGCGAAGCTCGCGGCGATGATCTTGCCCTCGTTCGTGTTGCCATAGCCGCCGATGCCACCGCCCGCGCCGCCGCCGAAGACCGCCGCTCCCAGCCCGAGATCGGCTTTCTTGGAGCTGCCCTCCGCCGATGCGACCTGCACTCCGGAGCGCGCATCCGCGACCAGCATGCTCGTCTGCGCTTCCTTGAACTTGAGGCCGCCCGCGACCGCGCCGAGCAGCGCACCTTTGCTGCCAAAAAGGCCGCCGAGCGCCCCGCCCATGCCGCCCGCGTTGTTCTCGGAGAAAACGACGGACGGTGTCAGGATGAAATCGGCCGCGACCATCTGCCCGCCGCCGATGTTGGAGCCGCTGCGCATCTCGCCGCCACCCGCGAGCGCCCGCTCCTGCATCATGTTCTGCATGCCCTGGCCGCGCTCGACGACGATGAAGCAGTTCGACTGCTGGATCATCATGCGGATCAGGCCCACGGGCGACTGCAGGTTGTAGCGCGCGAGCGCCCCCATCACGTAATCCTGCGGCTCGACGACGGCGACCGCTCCCATCGGTTTGTCACAACGCTCCAGATCGCCGGCCGCGCCTTGAGCGCCCTGGGTACCCGCCGCGCCCTGGACTTCCGAGCCGCCCTTTCCTTTCTTGGTGTCCAGCACACCCTGTGCCTGGACGCTCATCGCCAATGTCAGACCGCTCACGACCGCCGCGATCGGGCGAAGCACGCGTGCACTGGTATTCATTTTCCCCCTCCCCGGACCGGATATCGCGCGGAATATACTCCGTCATGATCCCTGACCGCCATTCGGCCGACGTCGCGATCGCCGGCGCCGGGATCGCGGGAATCGTCACGGCCATCGAGGCGCTGTCCCGGGGCCGGCGGGTGGCGCTCTTCGATCGCGATCTCGAGGAAAACCTCGGCGGCCAGGCGAAGGACGCGTTCGGCGGTCTCTGGTTCGCCGGCACGCCTTTGCAACGCCGCCGCGGGATCCAGGACGGCGTCGACCTCGGATTGGCGGACTGGCTGGCCTTCGGCGAGCTTCGTCCGGAACATGAATGGCCCCGGGCCTGGGCGCGCGCTTATGTCGAACGCTGCGTGCCGGACGTCTATGAATGGCTGTCCGCGATCGGCATCCGGTTCATGCCGATGCCGATGTGGGCCGAACGCGGACTCTATGCGCCCGGGAATTCCGTGCCGCGGTTTCATCTCGTCTGGGGCACGGGCCGCGCCCTGGCTGATGCGCTGATCGGCCGGCTCCTGGGTCACCCGCGCCGCGACCTGCTCGATCTGCGCTTCGGCCACCGGGTGGACGCGCTCGTCACGCGCGCGGGAATCGTCGGCGGGCTTCGCGGCACGATCGAGCCCGACGGCCTGCCCTTCGAGATCGCGAGCGAGGCGGTCGTCGTCGCCACGGGCGGCATCAACGGCGACATCGAGCGCGTTCGCCGGCACTGGCATGCGGATTGGGGCGCACCGCCGGCCGTGATACTGAATGGATCGCATCGTTTCGCGAATGGCGCGCTGCACGATGCCGCAGCAAGCGTGGGCGCAAACGTCACGCACCTCGACTGGCAATGGAATTACGCCGCCGGCATCCGGCATTGGCGCCCGCGCAAGCCCGGCCATGGCCTGTCGCTCGTGCCGCCGAAGTCCGCGCTGTGGCTCAACTCCCGAGGCGAGCGCATCGGGCCGATGCCGCTCGTGGCGGGATTCGACACGCATGATCTCGTCGCGCAGATCTGTCATGAGCCCGGCGGGTATAGCTGGCAGCTTCTCAACCGGCGGATAGCGCTTCGCGAGCTCGCGGTTTCCGGCGCCGAGTTCAATCCCGCGATACGCGACCGCAGGCGGCTCCGTGTCGCACTCGACCTCCTGTTCGGCAACCGCTGGCTCTACGATGAGCTGACCCGCAACAGCGAGGACATCGTGCTCGCCGACACGCTGCCGGAACTCGTCGAGCGGATGAATGCGCTGAACGGCGACGACGTCGTCGATCTCGCGACCGTCGAGGCCGCGGTCGCGCGCTACGACGGGGCCATCCGGCGCGGCGAGCGCTTTCACGACGACGAGCAACTGAGGCGCATCGCCGCGGTTCGGAAGTGGCCGGGCGATAGGATGCGGACCTGCGCATACCAGCCGATCCAGGATCGCGGGGCGATGCCCTTGATGGCGATCCGCGAATATGTGATCAGCCGCAAGAGCATGGGCGGGCTCCAGACCGACCTGGAATGCCGCGTCCTCGGCGCAAACGGCAGGCCGATCGCCGGCTTGTTTGCCGTCGGCGAAGCCGCCGGATTCGGCGGCGGCGGAATGAACGGCAAGCGCGGCCTGGAGGGGACCTTTCTCGGTGGCTGCCTGCTCACGGGGCGTGTCGCCGGACGGACTGTCTAGGAGACGTTCGTGCGATATCAGGATGCCATCAACATCGACGAGCTGCGCGAGATCGCCAGGCGGCGTCTGCCCCGCTTCGTCTTCACCTACGTGGACGGCGGCGCGGAAGACGAGATCACGCTCCGTGGCAATCGCGATGCCTTCCTGCGGCTGCGCTTCCGGCCACGCACCCTGGTGAACGTGTCGAAGCGCGACCTGTCGACGCAAATGCTCGGCGCGCCATCCGCGCTTCCGATCGTCGTGGGGCCGACGGGCCTCAACGGGCTTTCCTGGCCCGACGGCGACATGGAACTCGCGCGCGCCGCCTCGGCGGCCAGCGTGCCGTTCGCGATGTCCACGGTCTCGATGAGCCTCGTCGAAGACGTCGCGCGCGAGGCACCGGGACGGTTGTGGCTGCAAGCCTACGTCTTCTCCGAGCGGCGCATCACGGATGCAATCCTGGCGCGGGCGCGCGACGCGGGGTTCGAGTGCGTGGTGCTGACGAGCGACTTTCCGGTCGCCGGCAAGCGCGAGCGGGACCTGCGCACCGGGCTATTGCCGCACCAGCGTTTCACCCTTGCGACCAGGCTCGACATGTTCAGGCACCCGCGCTGGCTTGCGACGGTCGCGACGCGCCGCCCGCGCTTCGTCAACGTCGAGCGCGAACTGGAAGCCGGCCGCGACGTCAACTCGTTCGTCGGGCACGGCATGTTCGACCCGTCGTTCTGCTGGGACGACGTCAAGCGGTTCCGCGACCTCTGGCCGCGAAAGCTGCTATTGAAAGGCGTCCTTCGAACGGACGACGCGGAGCGCGCTGTCGCTGCCGGCATCGACGGACTGGTGGTCTCGAATCACGGCGGCCGTCAGCTCGACGGTGCAATCAGCGCCATCGAAGTCCTGCCGGAGATCGCACGCGTTGCGGGCGGTCGAGTGGCGATCCTGGTGGATGGCGGCGTTCGCCGCGGGAGCGACATCGCGAAGGCGGTGGCACTCGGAGCGCAAGGCGTGATCCTCGGTCGTGCGCCGGTCTACGGCCTTGCCGCGGGCGGCCGCGCGGGCGTCGCGCGGGCGATTGCGATCCTCGCCGACGAACTCGATCGGACGCTCGCCCTGACGGGCTCTCCAAACATCGCCGCGCTGACTGCCGACCTGATCGCGTGAACCGGCAGCCCGTCAGAAGCTATGTGCTGCGAGCAGGTCGCATTACGCGGGCGCAGCGGCGCGCGCTCGATGAGCTGTTGCCGCGCTGGGGCATTCCGTATGCCCCCGTTCTCCTCGACCTCGACCAGGCGTTCGGCAGGCGCGCACCGCGGGTGCTGGAGATCGGCTACGGGAACGGCGACACGCTGATCGAGCTTGCGGCGACGTCGCCGGACACCGATTTCCTCGGCGTCGAGGTTCATGCGCCGGGCATCGGGCATTGCCTGCTCGCAATCGAGTCGCGCGGGCTGGCGAACGTGCGTCTGATCGCACACGACGCGGTCGAGGTGCTCGAAACGCAACTCCCGCCCGCCTCGTTCGACGAGATCCTGCTGTACTTTCCGGATCCCTGGCCCAAGAAGCGCCATCACAAGCGCCGCATCATTCAGCCGCCGTTCGCTGCGCTCCTGGGAAGCCGCCTGAAACCCGGCGGCATATTGCGCATTGCCACCGACTGGCAACCGTATGCCGAATGGATGCTCGAGGTATTGAATGCGGAGCCAGCGCTCGCCAACGTGTCCGCCGAAGGACGCTGGACCGGGGACCCGGCTGCCCGCGGCTCGACCCGCTTCGAGCGGCGCGGCCGGCGGCTCGGTCATGAAGTCTTCAATCTCGAGTACCGCCGCATCGATGCGGGGTCACGCCTGCCCTAGCAATCGCACTTCCTGCTGCGGGAAGGGGATCCTGATGTCATTGGCGCCCAGAGTATGCACCACCGCCTGATTGATCTCCGCGCGCGCCGAACCGAAGTCGCTCACCCGCACCCGGGGCCTGACCGCGATGCTTACCGATGAATCCGCGAGCAGGGCGACGCCGATCACCGGCTCCGGGTCTCTCAGCACGCGCGGATTGGCGCTGACGAGCTCACGCACGACAGCGAGCGCCGTATCGAGCGGCGTGTTGTAAGCGACGCCGACCTTGAGACCGAGCTGGCGAATGTATCCTCCGATCTGGAAGGGCCGCGTAAAGACGATGGTGAGGCCCGCGCCAGCGATGGCGAGTCCGGCGATCAGCGGCAGCAGCTCCACACCGAGGTTTTGCAGCGCCATGATGATGAACAGCAGCACGAGGCCGTTCAAGATGCGCGTGAGCAGATGACGCACGGCCAGGTCCACGTGCATGCGCTCGAGCAGCTTGTCCGCCGGGCGGCTGATCCAGGGCTTCGAGATTTTCCTTCATGGATTCACCCCGATATCGCTGAAGGCCCCGCTGAGCCCGTCGATGATGAACTGCACCGCGAGCGCAGCAAGCACGACGCCCGAGAGCCGGTTGACGACGTTCGCGCCCGTCAGGCCCATGCCACGCATCACCAGCGGCGTCAGGCGCATCAGCAGATAGGTGATCACGAGTACCAGCACGACGACACCGAACAATCCAACCGACAGGAGCAGGTCCGCGCGCGACGCGCCAAAGGTCAGCAGCACGATTGCGAGCGCACCCGGTCCCGAAATGAATGGGAATGCGAGCGGGAAGACCGAGATGTCGGCGCGCTTCTTGACCTCGTCGAGCTCTTTCGACGTCGTGCGCGTGCCCGATTCGCGGGCGAACACCATTTCGAGCGCGATCAGGAACAGCATGATGCCGCCCGCGATGCGAAACGCCTCCATACTGATGTTCATCACCCGCAGGAACCAGGCGCCGCCCACGGCGAAAAGCAGCAACACGAGACCGGCGACGATGACAGCCTTCAGCGCCATGCGGCGGCGGAATGCCTCGTCCGTGCCCTCGGTCATCGCCGCGAAGAGCGGCACGAGCGTGATGGGTTCGACCACCACGAAGAAGAGGACGAAGAATTTCAGCAATTCGTCGATCATTCGCTGATCCGCCCTGCCGTTCCGAGCGAGCTGTCGATCTTGCCCCTTTGCATCATGAACCAGAACAGCAGGATGCCTGGCACGGCCAGCACGGTCGTCAGCAGGTAGAAGTTCACGTAGCCCATGGCCTCTATGAGGCCCCCGGCGGTCGTGCCCGTCAGCACGCGCCCGAAGACGCTCGCCGCCGCGGAAATCAGCGCGTACTGCGCAGCCGTAAACTGCAGGTTGCAGAGCGCCGAGAAGTACGCCACCACCACGACGCCGCCATAACCGCTCGCGAAGTTCTCGAATCCGATCGCGGCGACGAGCCCGGGGTTGCTGTGGCCGGCCGCGGCCAGCAGCGCAAAACTCAGGTTCGAGACGCACATGAGCACGAGCGCGAGGAGGACAGATCGCTTCAGTCCCATCTTCGTGTAGAGGATGCCGCCCACGAAGATGCCGGCAAGGTATGCCCAGAATCCGAAAGCGACATCGAACGCCGCAATCTCGTCGTTGCTATAGCCGAGGTCATTGAATAGCAAGCGCAGGGTGAGATTCGCGAGCGTGTCGCCGATCTTGTGCACGAGGATGAAAAGGAGCACGAGCCAGGCGCCCGTGCGCCGCAGGAATTCCACGAAGGGGCCGATGATGGAATTCCAGATTGCCGCGGCGCCGCGTTTCCCGGCCGCGACGACGTGCCGCGCGGGCTCGCCCACGATCAATCCCGTCAGCATTGCCGGCAGCGCGAACATCGCACAGGCCACATAGGCCACAGCCCAGCCCATGCGCTCCGCGACGACGAGCGCGAGCGCACCCGCGCCCGCCGAACCGATGCGCCACCCGTACTGGGACATGCCGGAACCGACGCCGAGCTGATACGGCTTCAGCGTCTCGATGCGGTAGGCGTCGATGACGATGTCGTAGGTGGCGCCGGCAATGCCGACGAGCACGGCGGCGACAATCGTGGCCTGAATGCTCGCGGCGGGATCGACGAGCGCGAGGTTCACCACTGCCGCGATCACGGCGACACCGGCCAGCAGCAGCCAGGACACGCGCTGGCCGAGACGGCCCAGCAGCGGGATGCGCACGCCGTCGACGATCCACGCCCAGAACACCTTGAGGTTGTAGACGAGGAAGGCGAGCGTAAACGCGGTGACGGTCCGCTTGTCGATACCGTCCTGCGCGAGGCGGGTGGTCAGCGTGGCGCCGATCATCGCGTAGGGGAAGCCGGAGGAGACGCCGACGAAGAAAGCGGCCAGCGATTCCTTCTCGAGATACGGCTTGAGCGCAGCCCAGGGTCCGCTCACAATTCGTAATCCATCGTGAGCGGCGCGTGATCCGAAAACCAGGTGTCGCGGTAAATGGACGCCGAGCGCGCGCGGCCCGCGAGCGAGTTGCTCGCAATCTGGTAATCGATGCGCCAGCCGACATTCTTGGCGCGCGCCTGGCCGCGGTTCGACCACCAGGTGTATTGCTCGGGGCGCTGGTCCACCTCGCGGAATGCGTCGACCCACTTGAGCTCGCCGAACACCCGATCGAGCCAGGCGCGCTCTTCGGGCAGGAAACCGGAGTTCTTCTGGTTGGATTTCCAGTTCTTCAGGTCGATTTCGCGGTGCGCGATGTTGACGTCGCCGCAGAGCACGTAGTCGCGGTCGCGCCTGCCGATCTTCTTCAGGTACGGCAGGAAGGCATCGAGGAAACGGTACTTCGAGGCCTGTCGCTCCGGGCCCGCCGAGCCCGACGGCAGGTAGAGCGAAACGACCGAGAGCCGCCCGAACTGGAACTCGAGATAGCGCCCCTCGCGATCGAACTCGGGCACGCCGAATCCCGCGATCTCGCGATCGGGCTTGTGCTTCGAATAGAGCGCGACGCCGCTGTAACCCTTCCGCTCCGCGTCGTAGTAGCGGCAGTGGTAGCCGGCCGGCCGGAAGCACTCATCTCCGAGCTGGTGCTCCTGCGCCTTCGTCTCCTGGAGGCAGACGACGTCCGCGCCCTGCGCGGGGAGCCACTGGAACAGGCCCTTCCCGGCCGCGGAGCGGACACCGTTGCAGTTGAGGGTGAGGATGCGCATGCTGGTCCCGCGGCCGTTTGGCAATGATACGCATTGGCGCAAGAGTCCTGCATGCGTTCGCACCAGAAAGAATTCATCGAGATGATCCTCGCGAAGCAGGTGCTTCGGTTCGGCGACTTCACGCTGAAGTCCGGCCGCACCAGCCCTTATTTTTTCAATGCGGGGCTCATCAATGACGGGGGCTCGCTCGCGCGGCTCGGCGCCTGCTATGCCCAGGCGATCGTCGATGCCGGAACGTCCTTCGAAATGCTGTTCGGGCCCGCGTACAAGGGCATACCGCTCGCGACGGCCACGGCGGTCGCCTTTGCCGAGCATCATCGCCGCAACGTGGCGCTCGCCTACAACCGCAAGGAAACGAAAGCGCATGGCGAAGGCGGAAATCTCGTCGGCGCTCCGCTCGAAGGCCGCGTCCTGATCGTGGATGACGTGATCACGGCAGGCACTGCCGCGCGCGAATCGGTCGCCATGATCCGCGCCGCGGGGGCGACGCCGGCCGGGGTCGTTCTCGCGCTTGACCGGCAGGAGCGCGGCCAGGGCCAGCTCTCCGCAGTCCAGGAAGTTCAGGCTGCATTCAGCATCCCCGTGATCAGGATCATCACGCTCGATCACCTGATCGAGTACCTGGAGGCCGGGGAGCAGAGCGACGAGCTCGCCTCGCTCAGGAACCACCGCACGAGCTTCTGTGTCGAAAGCGAAGCGTGATGCAGTTACGGTCGACACCCGGTGCCGGAACCGAGAATAGTCGACAGAGGTGCCCCGGATGAACCGCTGGTGGTCGAAGGCCCTGCTTCCAGTCGTGCTGCTCGCACTCATCGCGGGCGCCGCCGACGCGCAGTCTGACAAGCAGAAGAAGCTCTATCGCTGGGTCGACAAGAACGGCCAGGTGCACTACGGCGACAGCGTGCCGCCCGAATATGCCGAGCAGGATCGCCAGGTCCTGAATCGACAGGGCGTTGCCGTCGGCAAGGAAGAAGGCACGATCACGCCCGAAGAGGCGGCGGCCAAGGCGGCGGCGGACAAGGCGGCTCGCGAAGAGCAGAAGCGCAAGCTCCGCGACCGCGTGCTGCTGCAGACCTATCAATCGGTCAAGGAGCTCGAGATCCTGCGCGACAACCGGATCGAGCTCGTGGATGCCCAGCTCACGATCCAGGAGCAATCGCTGTCGAACCTGCGCGCTCAGCGCGCGCAGATCGAGCGCATGGCCTCGCGCTACGCGCCCAGTAACAAGGCTCCAGACGCGCCCGCACTGCCGGACGAAGTCGCGGCCGACCTCGAGCGGTCGGCGAGCGACATCGTGACGCAGGAAGCAAACCTCGTGAAGCGACGCGAGGAACGCGAAAGCATCCGCCTGAACTTCGAGGCGGACATCAAGCGCTACCAGGAATTGCGCGCGATCAAGCCGCGCTAACCCGTGCTTCCGAATCCGCCCGCCCCGCGGGCGCTCTCCTCGAATTCCGGCACGATCTCGAGCTCCACCTGCACGACGGGAACGACGATCATCTGCGCGATGCGCTCGCCCGGCGCGATCGTGAACGGGTGATCGCCGCGGTTCCAGACCGATACCATCACCTGGCCCTGGTAATCCGAGTCGATCAATCCGACCAGGTTGCCGAGGACGATGCCGTGCCTGTGGCCGAGGCCGGAGCGCGGCAGCAACACGGCCGCAAGCCCAGGATCTTCGAGATGGATCGCGATGCCGGTCGGGACGAGGTGGGTCTGGCCGGGCTCGAGCACCATCGGCCCATCGAGGCAGGCGCGGAGATCGAGCCCCGCTGATCCGGAAGTCGCCCTCGCCGGCAATGCGATCTCGCGGCCGACACGCGGGTCGAGTATGCAGACGCGGAGTTTCTTCATGCGCCGATTATCCCAGTACCGGCGCGATTTGCGACCTTCGCGCCGGCGCCCGAATCCGCAGACTGCCTTCATGCACATCCGGGACTGGCCACCGGCCGAAAGGCCGCGGGAAAAATTGCTGGCGCTCGGGTCGGGCGCCTTGTCGGAAGCGGAACTGCTCGCAATCTGGCTGCGTCATGGCACGAGCGGCATGAATGCCCTCGACCTCGCGCGCGCGCTGCTCGCGCGTTTCGGTTCGCTCCGGGGCCTGCTGACGGCGGGACGCCACTCGCTGTGCGGGCAGTCGGGCGTCGGGCCCGCGCGCTGGGCGGAATTGCAGGCCGCGCTCGAACTCGTGCGCCGGCACCACCTCGAGCGGCTCCAGGCCGGCCCCCTGCTCGCGAGCCCGCGCGCGGCGCGGGATTACCTGATCGCGCGGCTCCGCGATCTCGAGCACGAGGTGTTCTGCTGCCTGTTTCTCGACAGCCGCCATCGTCTCACGAGCTGCGAGGAGCTGTTCCGCGGAACCGTCGACGGGGCGAGCGTCCATCCGCGGGAGGTCGTCAAGCAGGCGCTCGCGCGGAACGCGACCGCCGTGATCCTCGCCCACAATCACCCCTCCGGAATCGCGGAGCCGAGTCAGGCCGACGAGATCATCACGACGCGGCTGCGGGATGCCCTGGCCCTGGTCGAAATCCGCCTGCTCGACCACCTGATCATCGGCGACGGCTGTTGCACATCCCTGGCTGAAAAAGGCCTCATCTGAGGTGCAACACGCTGATTTGACTGTGCAAAGGCCTGCTGGTCTAATACGCGGCCCCGCTCAGAGCCACGAACATGTCAAGAGTCTGTCAGATCACCGGCAAGCGCCCGCGGACCGGCAACAAGGTCTCCCATTCGAACATCAAGAAGCGCCGCCGCTTCCTGCCGAATCTGCATACGCAGCGCTTCTGGCTCGAGAGCGAGGGGCGCTGGGTAACGCTCCGCCTTTCGACCCGCGGCCTGCGGACGCTCGAGAAGCGCGGGCTCGAAACGGTGGTCGCGGAGCTCCGCGCCTCCGGCAAGCACGTCTGAGGAACCCGCCATGCGCGACAAGATCAAGCTCGTATCGACCGCCGGCACCGGGCACTTCTACACGACGACCAAGAACAAGCGCCTGCATCCCGAGAAGATGGAGGTCAGCAAGTACGACCCGGTCGCGCGCAAGCACGTGACGTACAAGGAATCGAAGATCAAGTAGGCCCCGGGGCAGCCGCTCGGCTAAACTCCTCCGCCTGACACAGGGGGAGTCTAATAATGCGTAACGCAAGTCTCGCTGCCGCGATCGCCATGGCATTGCCGCTGCCTGCCGCATGGGCACAGGCCCCGGCATCGGGCGTGACGCTCGGGGAAGTCATCGTGACGGCGCAGCGCCGCGAGGAAAGCATCCAGGACGTGCCGGTCGCCGTCTCGACGCTCTCGGACGAAAAGCTCGATGTGCTCGGTTCCGGCGGCGACGACATCCGGTTTCTTTCCGCTCGCCTGCCGAGCCTTCTGATCGAGTCGTCGTTCGGTCGCGCGTTTCCGCGCTTCTACATCCGCGGTCTCGGCAACACCGATTTCGACCTGAATGCGTCTCAGCCGGTGTCGCTCGTCTACGACGACGTCGTGCAGGAGAATCCGATCCTGAAAGGCTTTCCGGTGTTCGATCTCGAGATGGTCGAGATGTTTCGCGGGCCGCAGGGAACCCTCTTCGGCCGCAACACGCCGGCGGGCGTGGTGAAGTTCAACTCGGTGCGTCCCTCCCGCGAGCTCGGCGGATACTTCCAGGCGAGCTACGCCACGCATAGCTCGATCAATGTCGAGGGCGCGGTTGGCGGGGCGCTCGGCGAGAACTGGGCCATGCGCTTTTCCGGTTTCTACCAGCACCGGGACGACTGGGTGGACAACGTCTTCACCGGCGACGGCGACGTGCTCGAGGGATTCGACGAGGTCGCGGGCCGCCTGCAGTTTCTGTACGAGCCGGGCGATGCCTTGAGCGCACTCATCAGCGTGCACGCGAGGAACCTCGAGGGCACCGCGCGCATGTTCCGCGCCAACATCATCCAGCCCGGGACCAATGACCTGGCGGCCGGATTCAGGCCCACCCAGGTGTTCCTGGACGGAACCAACGACCAGAATCTCGACGCCCTGGGCGGCAACCTCCGGATCAGCTATGAGTACGGCCGCGTGACGCTGCACTCGATCACGGGATACGAAACGGTCGAGGTACTGAGCCGGGGCGACATCGACGGCGGCTTCGGCGCGGTATTCCTCGGCCCGGGCAATTTCGGCCCGGGGTTCATCCCCTTCCCCGCCGAGTCGGCGGACGGCCTGCCCGATCACAGCCAGTTCACCCAGGAGCTCCGTTGGGAATCGAACGACTGGGGCAAGTTCGACTGGCAGGCGGGTGTCTATTACTTCGACGAAGACATCACGATCGACAGTTTCAATTTCGACACCTTCGCGAACGGGGTGCGAAACGGCGACGTCGAACAGCAGCAGGACAACCAGGCCTGGGCGGTGTTCGGCTCCGCGGAATACGAGTTAGGCGACTCCTTTACCTTGCGCGCGGGACTGCGTTACACCGAGGACGAAAAGGACTTCGTGGCCGAGCGCTTCCTGTCGCCGATCGGCGCAGGCCCGATCGGCCCGATCACCGTCAATACGAATGAAGACAACCTGAGCTGGGACCTGAGCGGCACCTGGGCGATCAGCGAGGACACCAACCTCTACGCGCGTGTCGCCGAGGGATTCCGCGCGCCCTCGATCCAGGGCCGCCTCCTGTTCGGCAACACGGTCTCGGTCGCCGACTCGGAGGAGATCCTCTCATTCGAGGCAGGCATCAAGACGAGCCTCTTCAACGATCGAAGCCGGCTCAGCGTCACGGTCTACAAGTACACGATGGATGACCAGCAGCTGACGGCGGTCGGTGGCGCGGCAAACTTCAATACGCTGATCAACGCGGACCAGACGGACGGCCAGGGCCTCGAGCTCGATTTCGAGACGTACCTGACCGACAATTTCTTCGTCACGTTCGGCGCGAGCTACAACGACACGGAGATCGACGACCCGGGTCTCGGCGTCCAGGTCTGCGGCGGCGGCTGCACTTTCCTCGACCCGGTGCTCGTGCCTGCGATTCCGCCCTTTGTGCCCGCGACCGTCAGCATCGACGGCAACCACCTGCCGCAGTCACCGGAAGTGATCGCCAACCTGACCGCGCGCTGGGGCATGCCGGTCGGCGCGGGCGAGTTCTTCGTCTACACCGACTGGGCGTACCGGAGCGAAGTCAACTTCTTCCTCTACGAATCGGTGGAGTTCGAAGGGAAGGAGTTGCTCGAGGGCGGGCTCCGCGTCGGCTACAACTGGAACGACGGCAACCAGGAGCTCGCCGTCTACGGCCGCAACATCACGGACGAAATCGAGGCGGTCGGCGGCATCGACTTCAACAACCTGACCGGATTCATCAACGAGCCGCGGCGTTGGGGCGTCGAGTTCATGACGCGCTTCTGAAGTCGCGCATGGGATGCCGGAGCTACCCGAGGTAGAAACGACACGCCGGGGCATTGAGCCCTGGCTCGTCGGCCGGCGCATCGAGCGGCTCGTCGTGCGCGAATGGCGCCTCCGATGGCGCGTTCCCAGGAGCCTGCCCGAGAAAATCCGCGGCGCGGCGATTCGCTCCGTCAACCGGCGTGCGAAGTACCTTTTGATCGCGACCGACGCCGGCACGCTCATCTGGCACCTCGGCATGTCGGGAAGCCTGCGGGTGCTCGACGGGACTTCGCCACCGCTCGCCCACGATCACGTCGATCTCGTACTGGACTCAGGAAGCTGCCTGCGCTTCAACGATCCGCGGCGCTTCGGCTGCCTGCTCTTCACGACCGGCGCGCCCGAAAAACATCCGCTCCTCGCGCGCCTCGCGGTCGAGCCGCTGTCCGACGACTTCGCGGCGGATGATCTCTGGCGCCGCGCGCGCCGCCGGCGCGCCTCAATCAAGTCATTCATCATGGATTCGCGCATCGTCGCCGGCATCGGCAACATCTATGCGAGCGAAGCGCTGTTCCGCGCCGGCATCCGCCCGGGGCTCGCCGCCGGCCGCGTCAGCAAGGCACGCATGGCGGCACTCACCGGCGCGGTCCGCGACGTGCTGAGCGAGGCGATCGGCGCCGGTGGCACGACGCTGCGCGACTACTCCGACGCCTCGGGAACGCCCGGCTATTTCGCGCAGAAGCTATACGTCTACGAGCGCACTGGCCTGGCTTGCCGCCGATGCGGCACGCCGATCCGCCAGTACACGCAGGGGCAGCGCAGCACCTACTGGTGCCCGCACTGCCAGCGCTAGGACGTCCGCCGCCCGCGCAGCGCTTCGGCCACGACGGGGGGCACGAATTGCGAGACGTCCCCGCCCAGCAGCGCGATCTCGCGCACGAGCGTCGACGAGATGAACATGAACTGCTCCTGGGGCGTCAGGAAGACATAGTCGACGTCGCGCGCGAGGTGACGGCTCATGTTCGCGAACTGGAACTCGAACTCGAAATCCGAAACCGCCCGGAGGCCCCGGATCACGATGCCGCATTGCTGCTCGCGCGCGAAATCGACCGTAAGCCCGGAGTAGCCCTGGACCGTGACATTTAAAAGCTCCGCGAGCACCTTCCTCGCGAGATCGACCCGTTCTTCGAGCGTGAAGAGCGGCGTCTTGCCCGGATTCGACGCAATGCCGATGACGACGCGATCGAATATGCCCGCCGCGCGCCGGATCAAATCCTGGTGCCCGTTCGTGATCGGATCGAACGTGCCGGGGTAAATCGCGCTCCGCTTGTGATTCAATTCGCCCCCCTTCCGCCGTTTCCCCGGCGCGCAAGATGATAACCGACTGCCCCGGCGCGCCCGGATCGGTGAGCGCGCCAGCCGGCGGGCAGGAAGGGCGGCCCGTTTGCCGCCGGCATCTCGATATAGATGCTGGCCTCCGGCGCAAGCCAGTCCTGCGAGTCAAGCGCGCGCATCGATCCGGCCAGGGCATCCGAATCGAATGGCGGATCGAGAAAAACGATGTCATGAGGCGTCGGCGGGCCGGCGAGCCATGCAAGGGCATCGGCCTGCACTACGACGGCACGATCCGGCGCGAGCTTTGCCGCGGTTTCTCGGAGACTGCGGGCAGCGTCCCGGTCGCGCTCCACGAAGGTGACAGCCAGGGCCCCGCGCGAAAGCGCCTCGAGGCCAAGGGCGCCGCTGCCGGCGAAGAGATCCAGGCAGCGGCTGCCGGGCACCGCCGCCGCAAGCCAGTTGAAAAGCGTCTCCCGCACCCGGTCGGGCGTCGGCCGGACTCCTCCGCTTCCCGGAAAGCGAATACGCCTGCCACGCCATTGGCCGCCGATGATGCGGAGCGTATTTGCCATTTTTTGCAGCGCAATCACCTCGACTTGCGCGATGATACGCGCCCGCGACCCGCAGATTGCCGGAGCCTCCCATGAGCATCCGTTTCGCCGCCGCCCTGCTGCTTGCCGGACTCCTGCTCGGGGGCTGCTCAGGCACGAGTTCCGACGGGATCGGCCCGACCAATCCGCAGTCCGGCAACGGCGATCCGGCGAACCCGCCGGGCGTCGGCGCCTTTCGGGCGAGTTTCGTTCCACTGTCCGGCGTGCTGCCCTTTCCGACGGACCTCTATTTCAACGGCAGCACCGACGGCACACTGAACATCCCGGCGACGCCCTTCCTGCCGAATGCCGCGGCGCTCAATGCGCTCGACGGTTATTCGACCGTCGCGCCGGCCACTGCACGGTTTTCCGCGCCGATCGATCCCGCGACCATCTCCGGCGCGAGCGTGATCATGCTCGAAGTCGACGTCAGCAATACGACCAAGGCGACCACGGGATTCCGTGGTGCGCTTGCTTACGGGACCGACTACACCGCGCGCGTCGCGACCACCTTCGATTCGGGCGGCTCCACGCTTGAAATCCTGCCCTTGAGGCCGCTTACGCCCTCAACCGGCGCGACCAACATCGGATACCTGCTTATCCTTACCAACGGTTTGCAGGACCTTAATGGCAACGCGGCGACGCCGGATGCGGACTACGTCGCGATCAAGAATGCGCAACCGACCTGCGCAGCGATCACCAATGCATCTCTGAACGGCATCTGCCTGCTGACCGGCGCGCACCTTGCGATCGCGGGCGCGGTCGGCGTGCCGGCGGCGAACATCGTGCTGACGTTCTCTTTCTCGACGCAGGCGACTGCGGACTCGGTCGGCATCGCCGCGGCGCTCGCCCAACCGGGCGGCATCGGCGTTGCCTTCACGGGCCTCAATCTTTCGGCGCTGAACCCGGCGCTGCCGCCCATTGCAGATGTCTATGTCGGCACGCTCGAAATTCCTTATTACCACGATCCCGCGGCACCGCTGACCGGGTCCTGGCGCGGCGCGCCGTTCACGGCCGTGCCGGGTGCACCGACAACGACTCACTTGTCGCGCTTCAATCCGGTCCCTGTCGTGCAGGCGAACCTGGATATCCCGCTCTTTGTAACCGTGCCGAATGCGGGTTCCGGCCAGGCGAAGCCGGTAGCGGGCTGGCCGGTCGTGATCTTCCAGCACGGCCTCACCGGCAATCGCTCGCAATCGGCGGCGATCGCCGCCGCCTACGCGGCCCAGGGCTTCGTGGTCGCCGCGATCGACATCCCGCTCCATGGCATCACGGACACGACAAATCCGTTGTACCAGGGTCCAGCCGAGCGCACGTTCAATCTCGATCTCGTGAACAACACGACCGGCGCCGCGGGCGCCGACGGCGTGATCGATCCCTCCGGCACGCACATCATCAACCTGACGAGCCTCCTGACGAGTCGCGACAACCTGCGCCAGGCGGCGGTCGACATCGTGCAGCTGGTCGCGTCGCTCCCGGCGCTCGATCTCGATGGCGACACCGTGGCCGACATCGACGGCACGCGGATTCATTTCTCGGGCCTTTCGCTCGGCGGCATCGTCGGCACCGTCGCGAACGCGCAGCCGATCGCGACCGCATCCGCCTATCTCAGCGTGCCGGGCGGTGGCGTCGCGAACCTGCTGCGTGACTCGGCTTCGATCGGG
>JBOHZO010000033.1:0-5324 GCA_050738555.1 Steroidobacteraceae bacterium
GTCATTCAAAGGGCTGCCATCCGGGCCGCGCGGCCCGGATGGCAGCCCTTTGAATGACGTTTCTTCCCAATCGCTGGCGGCTGCCTGACCTCGGGCTCGGGGTCGGGCTGCGCACGCAGCATTTCCGGCACATCACCGAGCGCTGGCCGGCGATGGACTGGTTCGAGATCCTGTCCGAGAACTTCATCGACACCGAGGGCCGGCCGCTCCATTACCTCGACCAGATCGCCGAGCGCTATCCGATCGTGATGCACGGCGTGTGCCTGTCGGTCGGCAGCACCGATCCGGTCGATTTCGGGTTCCTGGACAAGCTCGCCGCGCTCGCGAAGCGCGTGCGCGCGAAATGGCTCGGCGATCACATCTGCTGGACCGGCGTCGCCGGCCTCAATGGTCACGACCTCTATCCGGTGCCCTACACCGAAGAGGGCCTGCGGCACATGGTCTCGCGCGTGAAGATCATCCAGGACTATCTCGAGCGGCCGCTGGTGCTCGAAAATCCTTCGACTTACCTGACTTTCGCGGCGTCTTCGATGCCCGAGGAAGAATTCATCGCGCGGCTCGCCGTGGAGGCGGATTGCGCGCTCCTGCTCGACGTCAATAATGTCTACGTGACCTGCCGGAACCACGATCTCGATCCGGTGGCCTATCTCGACGCGATCCCGTACCAGCACGTGGTGCAGGTGCACCTCGCCGGTCACTCCGACAACGGCACGCATTGCATCGACACGCATGACGGGCGCGTGATCGACGAAGTGTGGCAGCTCTACGCGCGCGTGCACGCCCGCACCGGCGGGCGCTCGACGCTCCTCGAGTGGGATGCGAACATTCCGGCGTTCTCCGTGCTCCAGCAGGAAGTGCAGAAGGCCGCGCGCTTCCGGAATGGCGGGCAAGTGGCAGCCAGGCAGGTTGCGGCATGACACCCGGCCCTGACCGGGAGCTGCACACGCTCGAGCGCTGGATGCAGGCGGTGGTCATGCATCCGGGGGGCGCGACGGCGGGCTTGCGGTCCCGGCCGGCGCGGCGGCTGATCCCGCGGGCGGCTTCAGTTCCCGAGACCGTCGTGCTGCCGTCGAAAGCGCTGACCTCGGTCGAACGGCTCGATATCTATGCGCGCATGTATTACGCGCGCCTGCTCGAGATCCTGGTCGCGGAGTATCCGACCGCGCGGCAGATCCTCGGTCCGCGCAAATTCGCCGCCGCCTGCCGGCGATTCATCGCGCGGAATCCCTCGCGCTCGCGCACGCTCAACCGGTTGAGCGAGAAGTTTCCGGATTTCCTGGCGCGCGCGCTGCCCAAATCGGATCGTTGCGGACTGGCGGTCGACGTCGCGCGCATCGAGCGCGCGATGGAAGATGTCTTCGACGCGCCGCGCGCCGAGCCGCTGACGGCCGCTCGGTTCGCGGCGATCGGTGCGGACCAGTGGGAACGCGCCAGGCTGACGTTGAGTCCGGCGTTGCGCCTCCTGAAACTGCGTTATCCCGCGAACGATTACATGAACGCGGTTCGCAGCGGCAAGAAGCCGCGGATCCCGCGGCCGCGGGCCAGCTTCGCGATCGTGCATCGGCGTGGATTCCAAGTGTTCCGGCGCGAGCAGGAGCCGGAGCAGTTCAAGTTATTGGCCGCGCTCGCGTCCGGGCGCGCGCTGGCGGCTGCCGTGCGCGCGAGCGTCGGCGGCCGTTCGGGCAGCGCCGACCGCCTCGCCGCGAGACTCGGCGCTTGGTTCCGCGAATGGGCCGCCGCCGGGATATTTACCGGCCCCAGCCGGGCTGGTGAAACCAGGTCTTGAGGTATTTCTCGGCCTCGGGGCCGAAGACCCGGACCAGTTCGGCCTCGAGTTCCGTCCAGCTCGCCTTGCCGCCGCGGTGCCGTTCGAGAAAGGCCCGTAAGGCCGCGTGAAACTCGGCGCGGCCGAAGCGCTCGGCGAATTCGTTGATCGCGATTGCGCCTTTCGAGGTCGCGATGCGCTGTGCCAGCAGCACCTCGGCCTGATCCTGCGGGACGAATCCCGCGATCGGCTGGTCCCCTCCGTCGGCGACGAGCGCGCGGTAGCCCGTCAATGACTGCGACATGTCGTCGTCCCGGCCGTTGCGGCGATATTCCGCAGCGGACTCGGCGCCTTCGACGCGCTCGAG
This sequence comes from Steroidobacteraceae bacterium, assembly GCA_050738555.1. Classification (GTDB taxonomy): domain Bacteria; phylum Pseudomonadota; class Gammaproteobacteria; order Steroidobacterales; family Steroidobacteraceae; genus SCUD01. The sequence goes on from JBOHZO010000033.1 coordinate 2,133, forward strand.
TACGAGCAGCGCGCCGTATTGCGCCATGCCTTCGGTCAGCATCGCCGCGCCGGGTGAGCTGGCGAAGGGGCGCACGGACACGCCCCACCATTGGTGCGCCAGCTCGTGCGCCCAGTACGCCAGCCGGGTCTCCGCCTCGCGCATCTGCGCCGAATCGACGAACCGCAGGCCGAGCTCGTTCGCGCCGGGCAGTTGCGATTGAAAATCGACTTCCACGATGCGGAGGTCCCGATAAGGCAGCAGGCCGAATGCGTCGGCCAGCACGGCGACGGACTTCGCGGCGGCCCCGGCGATGGCGTTGGCATCCGCGTCCATCGAGCGTGCCAGTTGCATCACCGTGGACCCGCCGCGCACCACGATCCGGTATTGGCCGTACGCAAACGCCAGCTTGCCCGGCGTCCGCGACTCGAAGCGGGACCGCACCCGTTCCCCCTCGGGACGCTCGTCGAGGAAGTCGCCCGTCGCGACACTCTCGACACCCGCCGGCGTGTCGATCGTGATCACGGCGGTTTCCAGCTCTGCAAAGGATTCCTGCGGATACCAGAGCTCGCCGCCGCTGCCGGCAAATCCCTCGCCATGCGCGATGCGAAGCTGCGGTGCCGCCGTGCCGGAATATTCGTACTGGAATGAAAGCGTGAGCGGATTCTTTGGCAGGCAGGCCGCGCGGAAGAGAATCGACCAGCGCCGATCGCGGCCCACGTCAGTCTGCTGGACGCCGGCGATCGGCAGTTCCGCCCCGCCGCAACTCGCTTGCAGGACCGGGTCGCTCGCGAACGGCGACAGCAAAAACTCTATCGCCCGGACCGTGTCCTGGCGCGGCGGCAGGCGCCAATCGCCGGAAATGCGAGCGATATCCGCCGCTGCGTCGATGACGATGTCGAGCCGATAATGGGAGCGGTTTACGTCCGACGCGAATGACGCGGAAGGCAGGAACAGCAGCAACGGCGCCAGGAATCTCATCGATCCAAGTATAGATCTACGAGGCTGCGCCGATCGGTTACGATAGATCAACGCATTAGAGAAGAAGGGGATGCCTATGAACATCCGCAGCCTCGCGAAAGGCCTCAAGTATCGCGGCGAAGCATCCGGCAAACGGCAGACGTACTACGTGTTCGAAAGCGGCAGCGCCTACGTCGTGATGTCGGGGTCGCGCACGAAGCGCGCGAGCGGCTACTTCAATCTCGTGAGCCGCGACGCGGTCGCCCGCATCCGGCGCAACTACGCCGGCCGGCAGGACGTGACGGCGAAGCAGCTCGCGACGCGCTCGCGCGGCACGGGCGTGCGCGACGCCTTGCAGGCGCTCAACATCCTTTACGTGCTGGTCGCGACGGGCGCGGCCAGGCGCGACGATCGCTACCAGGACCAGCGCCTGCACTTCAACATTCACGCGCGCTGACCGCGGCTCCTGCCACGGCCGCGCGCCGCCCACCCAAGAGAAAAAGGCCCGCCATCCGGCGGGCCTTTTGTTGGCCGCGTCCCGCGGGCTTGGTTCAGGGCTTGTAACGCTTCCAGATATTGCGCGAGACGATCATCAGTGCCGCGCCGGCCGCGAACGTGCCCGCCGCGCTGAAGATGCTCGTGAGGTACTGACCGATTTCCGGAACGTTCATCAGCACGCCGGACAGGGAGGTCAGGACGAGTGCGGATACCAGCACCCGGACGTGATCCTCAGCCACCATGGCGACGCCGGCCGCCAGGCCGAGCAGCACCAGGATGAGTCCTGCGTACGGGATCTCGACAAAGGCGCCGACTACCGCGATGGCAATGGCCACCCAACCAATGATCTTGAATGGATTCACTTTTCATCCCCCTGAGCTTGTTATGGACGCGGCCCTGCCAGCCGGGTACCGCTCGCGCGATCCTACCTAGGAGGGGGTCGGCAGGCAAAAGGCCGATCAGGGTTCCCGTTATAACTCATTGATCTGAAAGACTTTTAGTTTTTGACGAACTGGTATTAACAACGTCGGTCCGAAGGTTCTGACCGCAGGGGGTGGATTTGGGGCCGCCGTCGAAATGGAACCGGTCCCGCGCGACGGCGCTCGGGGTCACCCTGCTGCTGCATGCGATCCTGGCCGCCTGGCTGCTGGCGCTGCGGTTCGAGTTGCCGCCGCCACAACCGGCGGAGCTCGACGTCATCTGGCTGCCGGCGGTCGCGCCGCCCCCGCGTCGTCCCGGGTCCGTGCCGGTTCTGCCGCTGCCCCGCCCCGCGCCGATCACCGTCATTCCCCGCCCGGAACCGGCGCCGAAGGTGCTTGTGCCGCCCTTCTACGACTTTGAGGGCACCGCCAAAGACGTGGCCGCTGCGATCGGCAGCGGTCCGGGGCGGCGCACATTTGGCGACACGCCGGAAGCCGCGCCCCGGCGGCCCAAGGAGGAAATTTCGCCCTCCATCTGGCCGAAGCCCCTGCCACGCGTGGGCACGACCGTCACGACGACGGAAGGCGAGACGATCCTCTGGGTCTCTGACTACTGTTACATCTCGCTCTACTCGAGGAGCCTGACGATGCAGGAGATCCATCAGGGGCGTCAGGGCGTGCGGACCTGCATCCTTTACCAGTTCGGCGGGAAGAAGAAGGCGCGCGACGACCTGTTCGATTCCATCAAGCGGCCGCCCAAGCCTCAGCAAGAACCGGGTTGCGGGCCCGATGGGATTGGGCTCTCATGTGGCCGATGAATTTTCAATTACGCGGACTCGAACCCGCCTTGTTCGAGGGTCTGTTCGGTCTCGATGACGAAGCACTGGCCGCGCGCGGCATGCGCTGGATGCGCGCGGACGCGCCAGTGGGATTTCCCTGCCGCATCAGCCTCGAGGACGCGCCGGTCGGCGAGCCAGTGCTGCTGCTGCCCTTCACGCACCAGGACAGCCGCTCGCCGTACCGCGCCTCGGGACCCATCTTCGTGCGCCGCGGCCGCGAGAACGCCGCGCGCATCCTGAATGAATTGCCCACTTACCTGACGCTGCGCCCGCTCTCGGTGCGGGCCTATGATGCCGCGGACGACATGGTGGACGCGGAGGTCGTCGACGGCGCCCAGGCCGCGCCGCTCATCGAGCGCTTTCTGGCGCGCGACGACGTGAGCTACCTGCACGTCCACTTCGCGCGGCGCGGCTGCTTCGCCTGCCGCGTCGACCGGATCTTTTAAAGGGGACGTTCACCTTCTAAAGGGGACGTTCACCTTTGGCGACCAAAGGTG
>JBOHZO010000034.1:0-5644 GCA_050738555.1 Steroidobacteraceae bacterium
TCGCGAGCACGAATGGGCCATTCCAGGGCACGATGATGCCGACCACGCCGAGCGGCTGGCGTACGAGGCGCGCGCGAGCCGGCAAACTCCACCACGCCACGGGGCGCCGCTCGGCGCGCATCCAGCGACGCAGGCGCCGGCGCGCATGGGCTATGCCTTCGAGGCTCGTGAATTGCTCGAGCAATTCGGTTTCCTGGCTCGCGCGCATGCCGAAGTCGGCGGCGATCGCATCGCGGATGCTGCCCGCATGCTCGCGCAGCAAGCGACGAAGCCGGTCGAGGCGGTCGCGGCGGATTGCGAGTGGCGGATACGGGTCGGCTTCGAACGAACGGCGTTGCAGTTCCAGTACCTGCGTCAATTGCGCGGGATGGGTCGCCAGCCGGGCCGAGTCGTGTGCCGTGGCCATCGAGGGTATTTTAAGCGGATAATCGCGCGGCCTGCCGCAGCTTCAGGGGGAACACGTGAAGATCGGTTGTCCGAAGGAAATCAAGGTGCACGAATACCGCGTCGGCCTGGTGCCGGCAGGCGTGCGTGAACTGGCGGCAGCCCGTCATCAGGTCATGGTCGAAACCGGCGCGGGCGCCGGCATCGGCATCAGCGACGATGCGTATCGCGCGGCCGGCGCGGCCGTGCTGCCGGACGCGAAATCGGTCTTCGCGTCGGCCGAGCTGATCGTCAAGGTCAAGGAGCCGCAGCTCACGGAATGCGCGCAGCTCCGGCGCGGCCAGATCCTGTTCACTTACCTCCATCTCGCTGCGGATGCCGGGCAGGCGAAGGCACTGGTGAAATCGGGCGTCACTGCGATCGCCTACGAGACCGTGACCGCGCCGGATCGGTCGCTGCCGCTGCTCACTCCGATGAGCGAAGTCGCAGGCCGCATGTCGATCCAGGTCGGCGCGACCGCCTTGCAGAAGGCGAACGGCGGCTTCGGCGTGCTGCTCGGCGGCGTGCCCGGCGTCGCGCCGGCCCGGGTCGTGATCCTGGGGGGCGGCGTGGCCGGCACCAATGCGACGCAAATGGCGGTTGGCCTCGGCGCACAAGTGACTGTCGTCGATCGCTCGCTGCGGCGCCTGCGGGAGCTCGACGTGCAGTTCGGCAGCCAGATCGAAACGGCCTATTCGACGATCGAAGCCGTCGAGCGCCTAGTGATCCAGGCTGATCTCGTCATCGGCGCGGTGCTGGTGACGGGAGCCGCGGCTCCCAAGCTGGTGACGCGCGACATGGTGCGCCGCATGGAGAGGGGCGCCGTGCTGGTCGACATCTCGATCGACCAGGGCGGCTGCTTCGAAACCAGCAAGCCGACGACGCACGCGGATCCGACCTATGTCGCGGACGGCGTCGTTCACTACTGCGTGACCAACATGCCGGGCGCCGTGCCGCGCACCTCGACGTTTGCCTTGACCAATGCGACGCTGCCTTACGTGCGCTCGATCGCCGACAACGGGTGGAAGAAGGCGCTGGCGCGCGACACCGGCTTTGCGGCAGGCCTGAACGTGCACGAAGGAGCGATCACACACGAGGCCGTCGCCCGCGATCTCGGAATGGAATACCGTCCGCTCGCGTCCTAGAACGCGGCGTCCGAGATGGTGAGTGCCGTGTCGTCGAGCGAGCGCAGCAGGCGGAGCGCGGGCTCGATGCGCGGTAGCTCGTAGCGGAAGAAGAAGCGGCAGGCGGCGAGTTTGCCGGCATAGAAATCTTCATCTGACCCGCGGGCTTGCGGAAGCTTCGGCTCCGCCGTGAGCGCCTGCTCGAGCCATCGCCAGGCGACGACCACGTGTCCCAAACTATCGAGGTAGAGCGTCGCGTTCGCGAGCGCGAGCTCGGGATTGCCGGGCATCGCCTCGACGAGACGCGTGGTGGTTTCGCGGACATCGTCGATGGCCGCGGCAAGCGCCGCCGCATGCGGTGCGAGCGCAGGCGAGCCCTGCGCGGCGCCGATCGTCGCCTGCATGCGCGAAAACAATTCCGCGAGCGCGGCGCCACCCTGCATCGCCACCTTGCGGCCGAGCAGGTCCAGTCCGTGGATGCCGTGCGTGCCCTCGTGGATCAGGTTGAGGCGATTGTCGCGATAGAGCCGCTCGACCGGGTAGTCGCGCGTATAGCCGTAACCGCCATGGACCTGGATCGCCAGCTTGTTCGCCTCGAGGCAGTACTCCGACGGCCAGGACTTGGCGATCGGGGTCAGCAGCTCTAGAAGCCCGTTCAGCCGGCTTCGTTCGTCGCCGGTCGCCGCGCAGCGTTCCTCGTCCGCGAGCCGGGCGCAGTAAAGCACGAGTGCGAGCCCGCCCTCGACCCAGCATTTCTGGGCGAGGAGCATTCGCCGCACGTCACCGTGGCGAATGATGGGCACCGGTGCGGCAGCGGGATTCTTCGCGGACAGCGGGCGACCCTGCGGCCGATCGCGCGCGTAGGCCAACGCCTCCAGGTAAGCGGCGTAACCGAGAGCGACGGCATTCATGCCGACGCCAATGCGCGCGGCATTCATCATCTGGAACATGTACTCGAGGCCGCGATTCTCCTCGCCGACCCGTTCCGCCCGGCAGTCGCCCTGCTCGCCGAACGAGAGCACGGCATTCGTCGTTCCGCGCCAGCCCATCTTGTGGTTGAGGCCCGCGAGTCGCACGTCATTCGATGGGCCGACGGATCCATCCTTGCTGACTACGTCGCGTGGCACGGCAAAGAGCGAGATTCCGCGCACGCCGGCCGGAGCGCCCGGCGTCCTGGCGAGCACCAGGTGCACGATGGTCTCGGCGAGGTCGTGATCGCCGCCGGAGATCCACATCTTGGTGCCGCTCAGCAGGTAACTGCCGTCCTCCTTTCGCACGGCCTGGCAGCGGAGGTCGCCGAGCGACGAGCCGGCGTGCGGTTCCGAGAGGCACATCGTTCCGGTAAAGCGCCCGGCCAGCATCGGCCGCACGAATCGGCGGCGCTGATCGTCGCTGCCGAATGCGACCAGGAGATTGGCCGCTCCAGCCGTCAGTGCCGCGTAGGAGTGGAAGGCGACATTGGCGCTCGAAAACACGGCAGTGCAAGCCTTTGCGACCAGCAGCGGCAGTTGCAGGCCGCCATCCGCGGCGTCGAAGGTCGCCGCGGTGAATGCGGACTCGTTGTATGCGGCGAGCGCGGCGCGTGTTTCCGGAATCGTCCACGCGCGTCCGTCGACGACGCGAGGCTCGGTCGCGTCGCAGGCCGCGGCGAAGGGAGCGAAGCGCTCGGCCGCGACGCGGTAGGCGGAATCGATGACGCCCTCGAATACGGCGCGATCGTGCTCGGCATAACGCGGCAGGCGACACAACGCAGCGGCGTCGAGCACCTCGAAGAGGTGGAAATCCAGATCGCGACGCGGAATCAGCATGTCGGAGTCCACAACCGGCGCGGGCTCGCGCACGGCGAATTGTAGCGGCCGTTCGCGGCCGGCCGGAATGTTAGGATGCCGTCAGGCGGCGCGGGGGCCGGTGAGGGGACCGCAGCTTGACGGGCGACACCTTCGATCTGAATGGCCGCGTCGCACTCGTGACCGGCGCGAGCCGCGGCATCGGCCGCGCCATCGCGCTCCTGCTCGCGCGTCACGGCGCCAATGTCGTGGTCGCGAGCCGCAAGCTCGACGGATGCGAAGCCGTCGCCGCGGAGATCCGCGCGGCGGGCGGACAAGGCTCGGCGCAGGCCTGTCACATCGGCGAGCCCGGCCAGATCTCCGCGGTTCTGCGCGCAATCGATGCCCAGCACGGCCGGATCGACATCCTCGTCAATAATGCCGCCACCAATCCCTATTACGGCCCGGCGGTCGACATGGATCTCGCGGCTTACCAGAAGACCGTCGACGTCAATATCCGCGGCTACTTCTGGACGTCGATCGAGGCGGCGCGGCGCATGCTTGCGCAGGGCAAGGGCGCGATCGTCAACGTCGCCTCGGTCAACGCCTTCCGGCCGATGGATGGACAGGCCTGCTATTCGATGACGAAGGCGGCGATCGTCAACATGACCCAGGGCCTCGCCAAGGAATGGGCGCGGAGCGGCATTCGTGTGAATGCGCTGGTCCCGGGGTTCGTCGAGACCCGCTTCGCCGCCGCCATGCACGAAAATGAAAAGCTGCGCGCCGCGATGGAACGGCTCGTCCCGATGGGCCGCATCGCGCAGCCGGAAGAGATGGCCGGCGCGGTCCTCTACCTCGTTTCCGACGCCGCTTCCTACACCACCGGGAGCTGCCTCACGGCCGACGGCGGGTGGCTCGCCTGAATGGACTTCAATCTCGAGCCCGCCAAGGAGCTCATCGTCAGTCGCTTTCGCGAGTACGTGGACCGCGAGCTGGTTCCGCTCGAGCCGGCTTTCCTCGAATCCGGATTCGCGGCGCTGCTGCCGGTGTTGCGCGGCAAGCGGACCAAGGCGAAAAAGCTCGGCCTCTGGGGACCGGTCTATCCGCGCGAGCATGGCGGCCTCGGGCTCGACCTGCTGACCTACGGCCTGGTGTCGGAAGCGCTCGGCCGCTGTCCGCTGGCGCACTACGTCTGCGGATGTAATGCGCCCGATGCAGGAAACGTCGAGTTGCTGCATGAAGCGGGCTCGCCGGAGCAAAAGAAGCGCTGGCTCGGGCCGCTCGCGAGCGGGGAGTTCCGGAGCTGCTTCGCGATGACCGAGCCGGACACGAGCGGTGCCAATCCCCTGATGCTCGCGACTCGCGCGGAACGGGAAGGGGATGGCTGGACCCTCAATGGCCGCAAGTGGTTCACTACCGGCGCCGACGGTGCGGCTTTCTGCATCGTCATGGCGATCACCGATCCGGGCGCCGCAGCGCGCGACCGCGCGAGCCTCTTCATCGTTCCCGCGGACACGCCTGGCTACCGGCTGGTGCGCAATACGCCGGTGATGGGTCACGTCGGTGCGGATCTTTTTTCGCACGGCGAGATCGAGCTCGTGAACTGCCGCGTGGAAGCGGGGCATCTGCTCGGCACGCGCGGCCAGGGTTTCAGTCTCGCCCAGGCGCGCCTCGGGCCCGGCCGCATCCACCACTGCATGCGCTGGCTCGGCATCTGCGAGCGCGCGCTCGAACTGATGGTCGGCCGCGCCGCGACGCGCGTCATCGGGCCGGGAGCCCGGCGCCTCGGTGAAAGCGACATCGTGCGTGCCTGGATCGCGGAATGCGCCGCCGAGATTCGTGCCGCGCGCCTGCTCGTGCTGCACACCGCGTGGCGCATCGCGATCACCGGCGTCAAGGCCGCGCGCGACGACATCGCGCTGATCAAGTTTCATGTCGCGGCGGTGTTGCAGAAGGTCGTGGATCGCGCCTTGCAGGTGCACGGCGGTCTCGGTGTCACCGACTACACCTTGCTGGCGTGGTTCTACCGCGAGGAGCGCGCAGCCCGCATTTACGATGGACCGGACGAAGTGCACAAGATCTCGGTGGCGAAGCGGCTTCTCCGTCCCCGCGAGGGATGAACCCGATCGACGAAGCCGTCGGAGTCCGCATCGGCGAGGAGATCGATGCCGCACGCCTTGGCGCTTACCTGGCGGGACACCTTGCCGGCTTCTCAGGGCCGCTGGCCATCAGGCAATTCCCGGCCGGATTCTCAAACCTCAGTTACTTGCTGACCGCGGGCGGCCGCGAATGGGTGTTGCGCCGCCCGCCGATCGGCACGCGACCGCGATC
>JBOHZO010000035.1:0-3791 GCA_050738555.1 Steroidobacteraceae bacterium
GGCGTCGGCGCCGGCGCCGACTCCGGCTGCTGCGGTTCAGCAGGCTTCTTTTCCCCGGCAGGTTTCTTCGCTTCAGTCTTCGGCCGTGCCTTGGCCGGCGCGGCCGCCGATGCCCGCTCGTCGATCACGGCCAGCAATTCGCCGCTCGTCACGGTCGCGCCGGCGGCCTTGTCGAGTGTTTTGATCACACCCGCGACAGGCGCCGGCACTTCGAGCACCACCTTGTCGGTCTCGAGATCGGCGAGATTCTCGTCCCGCGCCACCGTTTCGCCGACCTGCTTGTGCCAGGCGACGAGCGTCGCGTCGGCAACGGACTCCGGCAGCTGCGGAACGCGGACTTCGGTCGTCATGCCGGCGCCCTCGTCAGGGCCGCCGCGACCAGCGCTTCCTGCTGGCGCTGATGGATGGCATAGATGCCGGTCGCTGGCGCCGCGGCGCTTTCGCGCCCGGCGTACTGAAGAGCCTGGTCAGCCGCCAGCGGCGCCTGCAGGCGATGACGGATCTGATACCACGCGCCCTGGTTCTGCGGCTCCTCCTGGCACCAGACGACTTCGCGGGCATTCTCATAGCGCCCGAGGATGGTCTCATACTCCGCGGTGGGAAACGGGTAGAGCTCCTCGAGGCGAATCAGCGCGACATCCCTTTTCTCTTCCGCGCGCCGCCGCTCGAGCAGGTCGTAATATACCTTGCCGCTGCACAGCACGAGGCGCTTGATCGCCTTCGCCTCGACACGGTCCGCCTCGTCGATGATCGACTGGAATCGGCCGCCCGTGAGTTCCGCCATCGTCGACGTCGACAGCTTGTGCCGCAGCAGGCTTTTCGGCGTCATGATAATGAGAGGCTTCCGGAGCGCGCGCAGCATCTGCCGGCGCAACAGGTGAAACATCTGGGCCGGCGTCGACGGCACACAGACCTGGTGATTCATTTCGGCCGAAAGCTGGAGGAAGCGCTCGAGGCGCGCCGAGCTGTGCTCGGGCCCCTGCCCCTCGTACCCGTGCGGGAGAAAGAGCGTGATACCCGAAACCCGGCCCCACTTGGCTTCGCCGGAGGTGATGAACTGGTCCACGATGACCTGCGCTCCGTTCACGAAGTCGCCGAACTGCGCTTCCCAGATCACGAGCGTCATCGGGTCAGTGGTCGAGTAGCCATACTCGAATCCGAGCACGGCTTCTTCCGAGAGCGTCGAGTCGAATACGTTGAATCGTGCCCGCTCCGCCGCGACGCGCGCGAGTGGAATATCGGTGCGTCCGGTCGCCTGGTCGTGCAGCACCGAGTGCCGATGGAAAAACGTCCCACGGGCCGTATCCTGTCCGACCAGGCGAACGTCGTAACCCTCGGTCAGGAGCGTGGCATAGGCCATCGTTTCTGCCGCGCCCCAGTCGAGCGGCAATTCGTCGGCGTACATGCGCTTGCGGTCGTCGACGACGCGCGCGACGCGCGGATGCAGCGTGAAGTCCGCGGGCGCCTGCGTGAGTGTTGTCGCCAGCGAGTCGAGCCGCTTGCGATCGACGGCCGACTCGACCTTCTCGGACCAGTCTGCGCCGAGATGACGGCTCCAGTCGACGGTATAGCGATTCCCGGTCGTGCCGGCGAAGGCGCGCGCCTGCGGGCGATTCTCGTCGAGGCCGCGGCGGTAGTCCTCGATCATCTTCGCCGACTGCCCTTCCGCCAGCAGGCCGTCCTTCTCCAGGCGCTCGCCATAGATCTGGCGCGCCGTCGGATGCTTGCGAATCGCCTGGTACATCAACGGCTGCGTCGCCGCGGGCTCATCGGCCTCGTTGTGGCCGTGGCGCCGGTAGCAGACGAGATCGATGAGCACGTCCTTGCGGAACTTCATTCGATAATCGAGCGCGAGGCGCGCGACGAACACGACCGCTTCCGGGTCGTCGGCATTCACGTGGAAAATCGGCGCCTCGATCATCTTGGCGACGTCGCTGCAATAGAGCGTCGAGCGCGCATCTCTCGGCTCGCTGGTCGTGAAGCCGATCTGATTGTTGATCACGACATGGAGCGTCCCGCCGGTCGCATAACCGCGCGCCTGCGACAATTGCAGGGTCTCCGTGACGACACCCTGACCGGCAAAAGCCGCGTCGCCGTGCATCAGGAGCGGCACGACCGTGGCGCGGTCGGCGTCGCCGCGGCATTCCTGCCGCGCGCGAACCGAGCCCTCGACCACGGCGTCGACGACCTCGAGGTGCGAAGGATTGAAGGCGAGCACGACGTGGACATTGCCGCCGGCCGTGCGCAGATCGGCCGAAAAGCCCTTGTGATACTTGACGTCGCCGGAACCCTTCGAAGACCCGGGCTCGAGCTTGCCCTCGAACTCCGAGAACAGCATCGACGGCGACTTGCCGAGTACATTGACGAGAACGTTGAGCCGGCCGCGGTGGGCCATTCCACAGACGACCTCCTCCACGCCGGCGGCGCCGCAGCGCTGCACCACTTCGTCGAGCAAGGGAATCAGCGCATCGGCGCCTTCGAGCGAGAAGCGCTTCTGGCCGACGTACTTGGTGTGCAGGTAGCGCTCCAGCCCTTCGGCGGCAGAGAGCTGCCAGAGGAGATTCAACCGTTCTTCGCTGGTGAAGCGATGATGCAGCCTGCCGTCCTGGAACCGGTCCTGCAGCCAGAGCCGCTCGTCACTGGTCGAGACGTGCGCGAACTCCGCCCCGATGCGACCGGTGTAGATGTGCCGGAGCTGCTTCAGGATCTCCGAAAGACGCATCTGCTTTTCAACGCCGCCCGTGCGGCTGCCGGTGTGAAACTCAAGGTTCATGTCGGCTTCGGTGAGCCCGACGTAAGCCGGATCGAGAACTTTTGGCATCGGCCTCTGCATCAGGCCGAGCGGGTCGATGTCCGCGATCAGGTGGCCGCGGTTCGCGTAGAACTGGATCAGGCGCGAAACGGCGGACTGTTTTTCGCCGTCGACGCCCGAAGCGACAGGTGCGGGCCTGGAGGCGGCCGGCGCTATTGCCGCGACGGCCGGTCGTATGCCGGGTGGGCGCGATGCGGTTCGCTGAGCGGGACCAAATTGTTCGAAGAACTCGCGCCATTCCGGCGTGACGCTCGCCGGGTCAGCGAGGTAGCGCTCGTATTGTTCCTCGACGTAGGGCGCCTGCGCGCTGGAGAACGGGCTCGATTCGTAGAGTTCGCGCAGGGATCGGCTCATGGCCTTTGGAATTATACCGGACCGATCTTGTGCGGAAAGTAAGAGTTCTCAGTTGGTTATGATCGCAGGGTAGCGCGCGTCACAAATAACACTCGGGTGTGCACGCTTGTGCGCGCGTTAGAAGGCCTGATACGGGGCGCACGTCGGTGACGGTTCTGGTGCGGTTACGCGCGCGAGTTTGACCGCTTCGAATACATCGAGTCTGCCATAACCGTAAAACTCGCTGAACCAGTTCAATCCGCGCGGGAGATTGGTGCAAGTCGCATACGTGCGCGGATGTGAGTTAGGTGGCGAGTGCCATTTTCCATCTTGCATACTGCTCGGAATAGTTAATTATCGACACCTGCTCTACGGCAATATGCGTCGAATTCGGCGCGATTCCGGTCAGGCCAATTTGGTTGTCCGGTTTGCCCGCGATGATTCCGTACGATGCCATGCCGTGCAAATGACCCTCGGCTGTGAGTGAATCCTCGACGCAGGGACGGCTGTTGCAGCGGTGGAAGCTCTCCGCTGCGCGAGGCAGGGCGATCCTCGAAGCGGCCTCCTGATTCATCAGGACCAGCACGACTTCTTCCGGCGGCTGCACCGGACCGCGCAGCTGAAAGAGCCACCGCAACCCGACTTG
>JBOHZO010000036.1:0-5361 GCA_050738555.1 Steroidobacteraceae bacterium
ACTTTCGTAATCTGCGAGACGGCAGTTTACGAAAGTACGACCCGGCACCATCGGAAGGCCGGTGTATGATGCCCAACAGCCTTCGACACCCGCGCCACGCACATGAATGACGCCGCCGAGACCAAGAGCCTCATCGAAATGGGCCGCGAAGCGCTTCAAATCGAGGCCCGCGCGGTCGCCGCGCTCGTCGATCGCCTGGGCGCCGACTTCGAACGGGCCTGCCGCATGCTGCTCGCGTGTTCAGGCCGCGTGGTCGTCTCCGGCATGGGCAAGTCCGGCCATGTCGGCGGAAAAATCGCGGCGACCCTCGCGAGCACTGGCACGCCCGCATTCTTTCTTCACCCGGCGGAAGCGAGTCACGGGGATCTCGGGATGGTGGCCAAGGGCGATGTCGTGCTCGCAATTTCGTATTCGGGCGAGACCGCGGAACTCCTGACCATCCTCCCCCTCTTCAAGCGCATGGACGCGCCACTCATCGCCATGACCGGCAACCCGCTCTCGACGCTCGCGCGCGAGGCGGCGGTCCATCTCGACATCAGCGTGCCCGCCGAGGCCTGTCCGCTGAATCTCGCGCCGACCGCGAGCACGACCGCGACCCTCGCGATGGGCGACGCGCTCGCCGTCGCGCTCCTGAAGCATCGCGGATTCACCGAAGCGGACTTCGCGCGCTCGCATCCGGGCGGCGCGCTCGGCCGCCGGCTGCTGCTGCGCGTCTCGGACATCATGCGCCGCGGCGACGACCTGCCGACCGTGCGGCCCGAGACGCCGCTGCCGGAAGGCCTGCTCGAAATGTCGCGCAAGCGGCTCGGTCTCACTGCGGTCGTGGACTCGGATCGCCGGGTCCTCGGTATCTTCACCGACGGCGATCTCCGTCGCGCGCTCGACCGCCACGTGGACATTCACAAGAGCACGATGGCCGACGTGATGACTCGCGGATGCCGATCGATCGGTCCGCATGAGCTCGCGGCGGAAGCCGTGCTCATGATGGAGAAGCACGCCATCAATGGCCTGCTCGTCCTCGACGCGAATGGCGTGCTGATCGGCGCATTGAACGTACACGACCTGCTGCGCGCGGGGGTGATGTGACGCCGGCCGCGGACGTCTCGCTCGTCGTGCTGGACGTCGACGGCGTGCTGACCGACGGCCGTCTCTGGTACGGACCGGACGGCGAAAGCTGGAAGGCGTTCGACGCGCGCGACGGCCACGGCATCAAGATGCTGATCGCCGGCGGCATCGGCGTCGCCGTCATCTCCAGCCGCCGCTCTGCCGCGGTCACGGCGCGCATGCGCGAGCTCGGCGTCAGCGACGTCGCGCAGGGCGTGGCTGACAAGGCGCGCGCGCTCGGCGAGCTCTTGAAGCGCAACGCCATCGACGCGCGCCGTGTCGCCTGCCTCGTCGACGATACGCCCGACCTGGGCCTGATGGCCGCCGTCGGGCTCCCGGCCGCCGTGGCCGACGCCCATCCGGACGTCCTGGCCGCGGCCGGCCATGTTACTCACGCGCGGGGTGGGCGCGGCGCCGTCCGCGAGTTCTGCGACTGGCTGCTGGCTGCGAAGGGCGGCAAGCGGCGATGACGAGACTTCTGTTGCTTGCCGCGCTCGTGGCGCTCGTCGCGGTGCTGGTGCAATGGCGCGTCCTCGACCCCGAGCCCGGCGCCAAGCCCGAGGAAGTGGAGAGGCCGGGCTATTTCCTCACGGGCGTCGAGCTCGAGGAGTTCGGCGCGGATGGGCAACTGCGCATCGGTCTTCTGTCCATTTCGGCCAACGAAGACCCGGCGAGCGGCATGGTCCGCCTCGCGGAAGTTGCCGTCGATTACCACGCTCCGACCGGAAAGCGGTGGCACCTGACCGCGGCCGAAGCGCGCGTGCCGCCGGGCGGACGCGTCGTCGAGTTCGAGGGGGACGTGCGGCTGCGCGGCGAGCCGGACGAGGACGCGCGCGCCGCGGAACTCGAGACTGCGCGAATGACGCTCGACACGGTCGCCGAGACCGCGCGGACAAAAAGCCCGGTGGAACTCGCGCTCGGAACGCAGCGGATCAAGGCACTCGGCATGTACGCCGACCTGAAAGCCGGCAAGTTGCGGCTGGAATCGGACGTCGATGGCCACTTCACGCCTTGACGCGCTCTTGATCGCCCTGCTCTGCGGCGCCGCCATGCACGCGGCGGCGGCGCAGGAGCGCAACCAGCTCCCGATCGATATCAAGGCCGACTCGTCCGATTTCGACTACCAGAACGGCGTGCTCGTATTCGAGGCGATCACGATCACGCAGGGCCAGATCCGGATCACGGCCGACCGCGCGGTCGCGAGCGGGCTCGAATTCGAGGACAGCCGCTGGGAATTCAGCGGTACGGTGCGCATCACGATGCCCGAGGCCGCGCTCGCGAGCGATACGGCGCGCGTGCGGTTCAGCGGCGGCCAGATCGCGAGCGCGACCGTGACCGGGGCGCCGGCCACTTTCGACCAGCAGCGCAAGGACGAGCATGCCCAGGGCCGCGCGAACCGCATCGACTACGACCTCGGCCTCGGCGCGGTGGAACTCGCCGGCGATGCCTGGCTCTTCGACGGACGTACCGAGATTACCGGAGCGACCCTCGTCTACAGCACCGCCAACCAGCGCGTCATCTCGCAGGAACCGGTCGTGATCACGATCCAGCCGGAGGAAACGCCACCGGAAACCCCGAAGCCCCCGCCATGAGCGAGCTTTCGGCGGCGGGGCTCGAGAAGAGCTATCGCAAGCGCAAGGTGGTCTCTTCGTTGTCATTATCGATCGCGAGCGGCGAGGTCGTCGGGCTGCTCGGCCCCAATGGCGCAGGCAAGACGACCGCGTTCTACATGATCGTCGGTCTCGTGCCCTGCGACGGCGGCCGCATCGAGCTCGACGGCGAGGACATTACCGAGCTGCCGATGCATGCGCGCGCGCGCCGCGGGCTCGGCTACCTGCCACAGGAACCTTCTGTCTTCCGGCGCATGACGGTCGTGGACAACGTCATGGCCATACTCGAGACGCGCCGGGACCTCGACCAGGCGGGCCGCGACGAAGCGCTCGAGCGCCTGCTCGAGGAATTGCACGTGGCGCATCTCAGGGATCACCTCGGCATCAGCCTTTCGGGCGGCGAGCGCCGGCGCGTCGAGATCGCGCGCGCACTCGCGGCGAACCCGGCCTTCATCCTGCTCGACGAGCCTTTCGCCGGCGTCGATCCCCTGTCCGTGCACGATATCCAGCGAATTGCCAGGCATCTCGCCGAGCGCGGCATCGGCGTCCTGATCACTGACCATAACGTCCGGGAAACCCTGGGAATTTGCGGGCGGGCATATATCGTCAACCAGGGCACGGTGCTGGCTTCCGGGACCGCCGACGAGATCCTTGCAAACCCCGAGGTTCGCAAGGTTTACTTGGGGCAGGATTTCCGGCTCTGACGGAGCGGCGATCGCCGCCTGCGGGGCCGCCACCGAGGCCGCCGCCAAATTGATGAAACCCAGCCTGCAGCTCAGGATCGGCCAACAGCTCACGATGACGCCGCAACTGCAGCAGGCCATCCGCCTGCTGCAGTTGCCGACGGTCGAATTGCAGGCCCAAGTGCAGCAGGCGCTCGAAGACAACGTACTGCTCGAGACCGACGAGGATTTTGACGCGACCTGGGCACTCGACAGCAGGACGGACAAGGAGTCCGGCGCCGACGCCGGTGCGGACGATGCGGAACCGGTCGTCGAAATCGGGGACGAATGGCCGGAGCCGAACGCCGCGGAGTCGGAAACACCCTGGTCGCGGGCAGGCACTGGCGAGCTCGACCTTCCCGACGAATCGGGCCGCACGCTGCAGGATCACCTCTTGTGGCAGCTCGAGCTGGCGCACCTGCCGGCGGGCCCGGTCGCCATCGGTCGCGCGCTGATCGACGCGATCAATGACGACGGTTACCTGACGGAAACCACCACCGCGATCGCCGACGCCATTGCGGGCGACGTGCGCACCGACGCCAGCGTGGTGGAGTGGGTGCTCGCAATCATCCAGGAATTCGATCCGGCCGGCGTCGGCGCGCGATCGGTTTCCGAATGCATCGAGCTGCAACTCGCGCAGCTCGATCCCGCGACGCCGGGACTCGACGCCGCGCGCACCCTCGCCCGCCAGCACCTCGAGCTGGTCGGCGCGCAGCAGTTTTCGGCAATCCAGCGGGAGATGCATTGCAGTCCCGAGGAACTGGACGTCGCCCTCGCGCTGGTGCGCAGCTGTCATCCGCGCCCGGGCGCGGCGTTCCAGGCACTCCGCACCGAATACGTCGTGCCGGACGTCTTTGCGCGCCGCACCCCGCAGGGCTGGGCGGTCGAGCTGAATCCCGCGGCGCTGCCGCGCATTCGCCTGAACGAGGGCTACGCCGGGATGATCACCCGCGCGCCGGACCACGCGGTGTTGCGAACCCAGCTCCAAGAGGCCCGCTGGCTGTTGCGCAGCCTCGAGATCCGGAACGACACCATGCTCCGCGTCGCGCGAACCATCGTTGAGCGCCAGCAGGCATTCCTCGACCGCGGAGAGGAATCCATGCAGCCGATGATCCTGCGGGATGTCGCCGAAGCCGTGGAGATGCACGAATCGACGATTTCCCGCGTGACGACCGGCAAGTACCTGCACACGCCGCGCGGCGTCTTCGAGTTCCGGTTCTTCTTCTCGAGCCAGGTCGAAGGCAGCGACGGCGCCGCAGTCTCCTCGACCGCGATCCGCGCGAGGATTCGCAGGCTGGTCGCGCAGGAAGCTCCGGACCGGCCGCTCTCGGACCAGAGAATCGTCGAGATCCTCGCCGGGGACGGCGTGCAGGTCGCGCGCCGCACCGTCGCCAAGTACCGCGAGGCGCTCGGCATCGCGCCCTCGAGCGCGCGGCGCCAGGCGGCGCCGCGCTGAGGCGCCACGAACACGAAGCAAGGAGGTCAGCACCATGCAGTTGAAGCTCACCGGCCACCACATCGATGTCACTCCGGCGCTCCGCGGCTACGTGACGAAGAAGCTCGACCGCGTCGTGCGTCATTTCGATCAGGTGATCGACGTGCACTGCGTGCTGACCGTGGAGAAGCTCGTGCACAAGGCGGAGGCGACGCTCGGCGTCAGCGGCGCCGTCATCCACGTCGACGCCAGGGACGGCGACATGTACGCCGCGATCGACGCGCTCATCGACAAGCTCGACCGGCGCGTGCGCAAGCACAAGGAAAAGCAGTCCGACCATCACGCGGCCGAAGTGGCGCGCGGGCGGCCCGACTGACGCGGCGCCCGGGCAACCGCCAGCCATGACCCGCCTCGTCGTCGTCAGCGGCCTGTCGGGCTCCGGCAAGAGCGTCGCGCTCAACATGCTGGAGGACCTCGGCTGGTACTGCAT
>JBOHZO010000037.1:0-3701 GCA_050738555.1 Steroidobacteraceae bacterium
GGTGAACGTCCCCTTTGAAGGTGAACGTCCCCTTTTCGCCCCCCTTTTGCCCTTTACTCATCCGACGGAAGATTCCGTAACTGGGGAAAGAGCAGGACGTCGCGAATACTCGGCGCGTCGGTCAGGAGCATGACGAGCCGGTCGATGCCGACGCCGAGACCCGCGGCCGGTGGCATGCCGTATTCGAGCGCCCGGATGTAATCGGCATCGTAGTACATCGCCTCGAGGTCGCCCGCCTGTCGTCGGCCAACCTGCTCCCGAAACCGCTCGGCTTGCTCTTCCGGGTCGTTGAGCTCGGAGAAACCGTTCGCGAGCTCGCGGCTGTCCACGAAGAACTCGAAGCGGTCGGCGACGAACGGATCCGCATCGTTCCTGCGTGACAGCGGCGACACTTCGGTCGGATATGAGTGGACGAAAGTCGGCTGCAACAGCAGCGGCTCGCAAGTCTTTTCGAACAGCGCGAGTTGCAGCGCGCCCGCGCCGTCGGACGGGCGCGTCTCGATCCCGAGCGCCGCGCAGGCCTGCCGCAGGTACGCCGCGTCGCGCAGGCGCGCGCGATCGAAACCCGGGTTGTTTGCCAGGATCGCCTCCTCGACCGACAACCTGGCGAACGGGCTGTCGAAGCGGAGCCGCCTGCCCTGGTAGGTGACTTCGCGGAGGCCCGCGACCGAATCCGCGAGACCCTGCATCATGCGCTCGACGAGGCCCATGAAATCCGCGCAATCGGCATAGGCCTGATACAACTCCAGCATCGTAAATTCGGGGTTGTGCTGGGTGGACAGCCCCTCATTCCGGAAATTGCGATTGATCTCGTACACGCGCTCGAAGCCGCCGACCAGCAGGCGCTTCAGGTAGAGCTCCGGCGCAATCCGCAGGTACATGTCCTGCCCCAGCGCGTTGTGATGCGTGACGAACGGCCGCGCGACCGCGCCGCCCGGGATCGGCTGCATCATCGGCGTCTCGACCTCGAGGAAGCCCTGCGCGTCGAGGAAGTCCCGCAGGAAGCGCACGACGCGGCTGCGCGTCCGGAATACTTCACGCGCGTCGCCATTGACGATGAGATCGACGTAGCGCTGGCGATAGCGCGTCTCGGTGTCCGCGAGGCCGTGCCACTTGTCCGGCAGCGGCCGGAGCGCCTTGACGAGGAGCCGGACGGACTCGGCGCGCACCGACAGCTCGCCCGCGCGCGTCCGCATCAGGACGCCCTGGGCGGCGACGATGTCGCCGACGTCCCACCCCTTGAACACCTCGTACGCCGCACCGAGCGATTCAGCTTGCAGGTAGACCTGGATCTGGCCGCTCGAGTCCTGGAGCTTCGCAAACGAGGCCTTGCCCATGACACGCTTGAACATCATGCGGCCCGCCACGCGCACGCGGACCGGATTCGCGTCCAGCCATTCCGCACTTCGCCCGCCCCAGGTGGCGTGCAGATCCGCCGCAAGCGCGTCGCGGCGGTAGTCATTCGGAAACGCAGTGCCTGCATCGCGCAGGCGGGCGAGTTTTGCGCGCCGTTCCGCGATCAGCGCATTTTCGTCGTGTGCGGGCGGCGCATCTTTCGTCGTCATGTCCGGGAGCTTACAGGCCCTGCTTCAGGCTCGCTTCCATGAACGGATCGAGGGCGCCATCGAGCACCGCCGACGGGTTGCCGGTTTCGAGGCCGGTCCGGAGATCCTTGATGCGGGACTGGTCGAGCACGTACGAGCGGATCTGGTGCCCCCAGCCGACGTCGGTCTTCTGGTCTTCGAGCACCCTTGCGGCCGCGTTCCGCTTGTTCACCTCGAGCTCGTAGAGCTTCGCCTTCAGCATCTTCATCGCCGTCGAGCGGTTCTTGTGCTGGCTGCGCTCGCCCTGGCAGGCGACGACGATGCCACTGGGTAGATGACGCAGTCTCACCGCAGAGTCGGTCTTGTTGACGTGCTGGCCACCCGCCCCGCTCGCGCGGTAAGTATCCATCTCGATGTCGGCGGGGTTGATCTCGATCTGGATCTCATCGTCGATGACCGGCGACACGAACACCGAGGCAAACGAGGTGTGGCGTCGATTCCCGGAGTCGAACGGCGATTTTCGCACCAGCCGGTGCACGCCGGTCTCGGTGCGCAGCCAGCCGTAGGCATAGGAACCGTCGATCTCGACCGATGCGCTCTTGATGCCCGCGACTTCGCCCGGGCTCTGGTCGATCACCTCGGCACGGTAGCCGCGCGCGTCGGCCCAGCGCAGGTACATCCGCAAGAGCATCTGCGCCCAGTCCTGCGCTTCGGTTCCGCCGGCGCCTGCCTGGATGTCCAGGAACGCGCCGAGCGGGTCCATCTCGCCGGGAAACATGCGGGACAGCTCGAGCCGCCGTACGCGCTCCTCGAGCTTCGCCGTGTCACGCACGATCTCGCCGAATCCCGCCTCGTCCTGCTCCGCCTCGACGAGGGTCAGGAGCTCGGCGGCATCCGAGAGCCCGCTACGGAGCTGGTCGAGTTCGGTGATGACGGCTTCGAACCGCGCGCGTTCCCGGCCGAGCGACTGCGCCTTGTCCGGCGTGTTCCAGATCGCGGGATCCGCGAGCTCGTGATTCAGCTCTTCGAGGCGCTCGCGCTTGCTGTCGTACTCAAAGGTACCCCCTCAGCGCCGCGAGGCGCCCGGTGAGGTCGTCGATCAGCCGGCGGGTCGGCGCGGTTTCCATGCGGGCGGCATCTTAGCAGAGGCTCATTCGGGGCATTGCACGCATTCCGCGAGCATTTCCGCGCGGGCGATGCCGCCGAAATCCGTCGACTGCAGGCGATAGGCGAGGCGGACGCGCGCGCCCGCCGCGGGTCGCTTCGCATCGGCCTCGTCGAAGTAACCGAACGAGATCGCCTCGACCGGATGCGTGGTCGGCTGCGGCCGGACCCAGAGCTTCAGGTGGCGGTCCCCGACGACGCGCGTTTCAACGACCTCGAACTCCCCCTCGAACACCGGTTCCGGAAATCCCTGTCCCCACGGCCCGCCCGTTTCCAGCGCGCGCGCGGTTTCGAGCGAAATTTCCTCGCCGGCGAGCTCGCCGTCGGTTTCGAGCACACCCTGCATCTGCTCGCGCGTCAAATGCCTGCCGATTTCCTCCGAGAACGCGTCCGCGAACCGCGGAAGCTTGTGGCGGTTGAGCGTGAGGCCGGCGGCCATGGCGTGGCCGCCGTAGCGCTCGATGAGTTCCGGGTGACGCGTCGCGATCGCCTCGAGCGCATCGCGCACATGCAGGCCCGCGACCGAGCGCGCGGAGCCGCGCAGCTCGTCGCTGCCGGCGGGCGCAAAGGCGACCACGGGCCGGTGCAGCCGGTCTTTCATGCGCGCCGCGACGAGCCCGACGATACCCGCGTGCCAACCCGGATCGAAGAGCGTGAGGCCCGGCGGCAGGTCGCCCTCGGCGATGCGCAGGTTTCGCACCGCGGCCGTTGCCTCGTCGCGCATGCGCAATTCCATCTCCCGGCGCTCGCGATTGAGGCGATCGAGCTCGGCCGCGAGCGTGCGCGCCTCCGCGGGATCATCCGTCAGGAGACAGCGGATGCCGACCGACATGTCGTCGATGCGCCCCGCCGCGTTGAGCCGTGGCGCGATCTGGTGCCCGAGCTGCCGCGTGGAAAGCTCGTCGAGGCGGCAGCCCGCGATGCGCGCGAGTGCCATGAACCCGGGCGTCGCGGCGCGCGCGCGCGCCCGCTTCAGGCCCTCCTGCACCAGGA
>JBOHZO010000038.1:0-35334 GCA_050738555.1 Steroidobacteraceae bacterium
GCGAGACCGTCGCGCCGGACCCGGAACGCGCACGCGAGCTGTACCGCCGCTTCCTCGAGCTCGAAGCGGGCGATCCCGCGCTTCGCACCGAAGCCATGCGTCGGCTTGGCGACCTGCAGCTCGAGGCCGGTGATGCGGCGCGCGGCGAGACGGCAGGCCAAGGCGCCGCCGAGACGCGCGAGGCCATCGAGATCTACACGCGCCTCCTGGAGCAGCAGCCGGAATATCCGCGCGCCGACGCCATCCTCTACCAGCTTGCGCGCGGCTGGGAGTCGCTCGGCGACACCGACAAGGCGCTCGCCTACCTCGACCAGCTCGTCGCGAAATACCCGTCGAGCATGAGAATCGACGAGGCGCAGTTCCGCCGCGGGGAGATCCTGTTCGTCGCCAAGCGCTATCCGGAGGCACAGAAAGCCTACCAGGCCGCAAGCGCCTATGGCACGCAGAGCGAATTCCACGAACAGAGTCTCTACAAGCTCGGCTGGTCGTTCTTCAAGCAATCGGAGAACGAGGCCGCAATCGATCCATTCGTGCGCGTGCTCGACCTCAAGCTGATCGACCCGGGCAAGCCGGGCGGGGTCATCGATCCCGCCGATCTCCCGCGCGCGGACCGCGAACTCGTGCAGGACACGTTCCGCGTCCTTTCCATCGGATTCTCCTACGTCGACGGCCAGAAGACGCTCGACCGCTTCGTGGCGTGGCGCGGCGAGCTGCCGTACGGCTACATGCTGTACTCGGAGCTCGGCGACCTGTACGTGAGCAAGCAGCGATACACGGACGCGGCCGACACCTATCGCGGGTTCGTCGGCCGCTTCCCCGACCACGAGCGCGCGCCGCTGCTCCAGATGCAGGCGATCGAGGCCTACAAGAAAGGCGGATTCGCGCAGCTCGTGCTCGATGGCAAGAAGGAGTTCGTGGAGCGCTACCGTCTCGGCAGCCCCTACTGGGCGGCGCGCACGCCGGAACAGTTCCCGCTGGTCGCGCGCGAGCTCAAGACCAACCTCACGGACCTCGCGCAGTACTATCACGCCGAGGCGCAGCGCACGAAGAAGAAGCCCGACTATCACGAGGCGGCGCGCTGGTACCGCGAGTTTCTGCAGTCTTTTCCGGACGATCCGACCGCGCCGGAAACCAATTACCTCCTCGCGGAGACCCTGTTCGAGAGCGAGGACTTTCGCACTGCGGCGCTCGAATACGAGCGGACTGCCTATGCCTATCCGTTCCACGACAAATCGGCGGAGGCGGGCTATGCGGCGCTCGTCGCCTACGAGCGCGAGGCCAAATCGCAGGGTGGCGGCGCAGATGCCGGCTGGAACCGGCAACGCCTCGAAAGCCAGCAGCGCTTCGCGGTGACGTTCCCCGCGCATCCGGAGAGTGCGACGCTCCTGACCCGCACGGCGCGCGAGTACTATGACCTGAAGGACCTGCCGCGCGCGCTCGAAGTGGCGGGACTCGTGTTGACACGGCAGCCTCCCGTCGATCTCGCGATGCAGCGCACCGCCTGGACGGTCACCGGCAACGCGCAATTCGACACCGGCCGCTTCGTCGACGCCGAAGGCGCCTATCTCCAGGTGCAGTCGCTGCTCGTGCCGCAGGATCCGGAGGCCTCCGCGATCACCGAGCGGCTCGCCGCGTCGATCTACAAGCAGGGTGAACTGAAGCAGGCGGCCGGCGACGCCGCGGGCGCGGTCGGCGATTACCTGCGCGTCGGCAAGCTCGCGCCCGGTGCGGCGATCCGCGAAACCGCGGAGTTCGATGCCGGCGCGCTGCTCGTGGGACTCAAGGACTGGCCGCGCGCCATCGGCGTGCTCGAGTCGTTCCGTGCCATTTATCCGGCGAGCCCCCGGCATGCGGACGTGACGCGAAATCTCGCGCTCAGCTACCTGGAAGGAGGGCGGCCCGGCGAAGCGGCGGGCGAGTTCGAGCGCATCGCGGCTTCCGGCGCGGAAACGCCCGACGTCCAGCGGAACGCCTTGTGGCAGGCCGCGGAGCTGTACGAGAAGTCCGATCAGCCGGCGCGCGCGATGACGAGCTACGGGAACTACGTCAAGCGATTCCCGGCTCCACTCGACCTGGCCATGGAAGCCCGGCTCAAGCTCGCCGATCATGCGCGCGAAACGAACGACGTGCTGCGGCGCCGGGAGTGGCTCGACAGCATGATCGTGGCCGACCGCGAGGCCGGCGGGTCGCGGAGCGATCGCAGCCGCTATCTTGCCGCGCTTGCGACGCTCGAACTGACGGGCGCGAGCCGCGACGCCTTCCAGTCGATTCCGCTGGTCGCGCCGCTCGAGCACACGCTCGCCGACAAGAAAGCGGCGATGGAACGCGCGCTCGCCGGCTACCAGTCGGCAACCGGCTATGCGGTCGCGGAAGTGACGACGGCCGCCACCTTTGAGATGGGCGAACTCTATCGCAGGCTCGCCGCCGACCTCATGAAGTCCGAGCGGCCCGCGAACCTCAACGCGGAGGAAGTCGAGCAGTACGATCTTCTGCTCGAGGAGCAGGCCTTTCCGTTCGAGGAGAAGTCGGTCGAGGTCCATGAACTGAATGCCGTGCGCGCCGCGGATGGCCTCTACGACCAGTGGGTCCGCAAGAGCTATGCGGTTCTCGCCGAGGTGGAACCGGCGCGCTTCGGCAAGGCGGTCGAGGCCGAGTCGTTCGTAGCCGTGCTTGAACCGCCCGCACCTGCACCGGCGCCGACGCAAGTCATGGTAGTGGCGGCCAGCAAGCGGAAAGACGAGAAGGCGGCCGATGCCGGTGCGCCGGCAACGCCGGTCATCGCACCCGCGGTCACTCAGCAGTTCGCGGAAGCGGTGCGCCTGCTCGAGTCGGGGGAGTACGCCGCGGCGCGTCCGCTGCTCGAGCAACTCGTGGCAGCGGAACCGACGCTCGCCGCACCTGCCGTCAATCTCGGCATGCTGCACGCGCGCGAGAGCCGCTGGCCGGAGGCCGAGGCGGCGCTCAGCGAAGGGATCCGGCGCCAGCCGGGGAGCGCCGTGGCGCTCAATGAGCTGGCCGCGGTCCATCGCGAGAACGGCCGGTTCCAGGATGCAGAGACCGCCTACCGGCAGGCGCTCGTCGTGGAGCCGGATCACGCGCGCACGCACCGCAACATCGCGGTGTTGCTCGATCTCTATCTGCGGCGCCCGGCCGAAGCGCTGCGACACTTCGAGGCTTACCAGTCGAAGGCGGGCACCGTGGATCGGCAGGTTGCCGGCTGGATCGCGGAACTCAGGCGCCGCGTCGGCGACGTCGCCCAGACCGCAGGAGCCGCCCAATGAGCGCATTCGTCCGATGGCTCGTCGCCCTGGTGCTGGTCGCGCGAGCCGCAGAGGCGCAGGAAACCGAGCCCACGCCGCCTGCCGCCGAAGAACCGGCGGTCACGGTCGACGACCGGCCCTCGCCGACGATGGACCACCTCGAACTGGATCCGACGTCGATTACGGGCAATCGCGAGTTGCCGAAGGTCATGGTGATTGTGCCCTGGAAGCGCGCGGACCTCGGCGACCTGGAGGGCCGTCCGGCCAACAGCCTCGTGAACGAGGTGCTGGGGCCGATCGATCGCGACGTTTTCCGGCGAGAGCTCAGGTATTTCGACGCCCTGGCAGCAAAACCCGAGACATAAGCACGGTTTTCACTACCCGGTCCCTGACAACCTAACCCCTTAAAGCCCCAACCTGGAGCAGCAGTCATGCAGGCCTTGGACATCATTCTCAACTTCTTCCGCGAGGGCGGGTTCTTCCTCTACCCGATCGCCCTCGTGTGGGTCGTCGGACTCGTGATCGCCCTCGAGCGATTCGGGTTCGTCGTGCGCGTGGGCGCCGGCAACCGCCGGATGTGGACGCAGGTGCAGCCACTGCTCGAAGCAGGCAGGTTCCGCGAGGCGCTGCAGGCCGTATCGAACTCGGAGACGGCGCTCGCCCACATCATGCGCTACGGCATCACGCGCATCCAGACGGCGCGGCGCCGCGACGACATCGAAAAGGCGATGGAGGAAAGCCTCGTCGAAGTCATCCCGCGCCTCGAAAAGCGCACGCACTACCTCTCGTCGCTCGCGAACATTGCGATGCTAATGGGACTGCTCGGCACGGTCATCGGCCTGATCGGCGCGTTTGCGGCGGTCGCCCAGGCGAATCCGGCCGAGAAAGCGAGCCTGCTCGCGGCCTCCATTTCGGTCGTGATGAACAACACGGCGCTCGGGCTCGTCACCGCGATCACGCTCCTGCTCGCGCACCTCTATCTTGAGACCAAGACCACCGAGATCGTGGACAGCCTCGAGGTCGCGTCCGTCAAGTTCCTGAACGCGCTCAACGAGAGGAAGATGGACCCTGAGTCGCAGCAGGAAGCGGCGCGCGGCGCGGCCCGTCCGCTCGAGGCCAGCACGAGGGGCGCCAGGGCATGAGCGGTTCGCGCATCGCCCGGCGGCAGGCGCGCAGCCATGCGCGCTACCGCGGCAGGAATGACATCAACATCGTCCCGATGCTGGACGTGATGATCCTCCTGATCCTATTCCTGATCTTCACGGCGGTGTTCTCGAAAATTAGGATTCTCGAGCTCAACCTGCCGCTCGAGGGCGGGCCGCCGCCGGAGCTGCCGGCCGTGCTCGAGCTGGAAGTGATCGTGCGCAGCACGTCGATCGAGGTCGCGGATCGCCACACCGGATTGCTGCAACGGCTGCCCCACACCGCGGACGGCGCCGACTTCGCCGGCCTGTCCAATTATCTTCGCCGCGTGAAGATCCGCTTCCCCGAGAAGAAGGATGCCAGCGTGTTGCTCGAAGCGGACATCCCCTACGACACGATGGTGCAGACGATGGACACCATGAAGTCCTTCGACACGACGCTGGAAGGCCAGCCGGTTCGCGGCGAGTTGTTCCCGCAGATCTCGGTGGGCGACGCGCCGATGGCGCTGGTGGCGGCGCGATGATTGCCTCGCGCCTCAAGCGCTACCGCAAGCCCGGTCATCGCGGGGGCTTGCACGGCATGTCGTCGTTGATCCCGATGATCGACATGCTGACGATCCTGGTCGTATACCTGCTCGTGCACGCCGCGGACTACGAGATCCTGCCCAACACCAAGAGTATCCAGATTCCGCAGTCGACGTCGGAAACCAAGCCGCGCGAGACCGTGACCGTGCTGATCACCAAGGAAACGATCTTCGTCAACGGCGCGGAGCTCGCGAGCGTGCCCGAGCTCGCGGCGCGGCGGGACGCGGTGATCGAGCCGTTGCGCCGGGTGCTGCGCGCCGAGGCGGGCAAGCGCATCCTCGCGAACCGCGACGACCCGAGCTCGCACGAGGTGACGGTGCTCGCCGACAAGGACCTGACTTACGGCTTCCTCAAGACGATTCTCGCCACCTGCACCGCCGCGGAATACGGAAAGGTCTCGCTCGCCGTCCTCGAGCGGGAACGCGAGCACCGCCGCCCGGGTGCAGGCTGAGGCAATGCCATGACCGCAATCGCGGCCAATTACCGGATCTTCGATCTTCCGTGGACGCCCGACGAGGACGAACAGCAGCGCCTGCGCCGGACCGCCAGAATCGCGCTCATGGTCTTCGCCTCGTTCGGCATCCTCGTTCCGCTCCTGCCCGTGCCGGAGCGTGCGCCGCCCGCGGAGGTGCCGGAGGAGGTCGTGCGGCTGGTGCTCGAGCCGCCGCCGCCCCCGCCGCCGGCGCCCGAAGTCGAGAAACCGGAGCCGAAACCCACGCCGAAACCCGAGGTCAAGCCGAAACCGGTGCCAAAGCCAGTCGATCGCCAGGCCGAGGCGCGAAAGAAGGCCGAGCAATCGGGCCTGCTCGCGATGAGGGACCAGCTCGAGGATCTGCGGCAGGCGCTCGAACCGACGCAGATGAGCTCCGCGCCGATGATCGGCAAGGTCGAAGGCCAGAGCCGCTCGGAGCGTTCGCTGATCACTTCGCGAACGGGTGTCGGCAGTGGCGGCATCAACACGGGTCGCCTGTCGTCGGGCCTCGGCAGCGGTCCCGGCAACCTGAAGGGCCATGCCGCGGGCACGGCCGTGCCGTCATTCGCGGACAAGATCGGCGACAGCCAGGCGCAGGCGAGCCGGAGCGGTTCGGGCGGCAAGGCCTCGCGGAGCCGCGAGGAAATAGAGATCGTGTTCGACCGCAACAAGTCGGCGATCTACGCGCTTTACAACCGGGCGCTCCGGGAGCAGCCCGAGCTCCAGGGCAAGGTCGTCGTGCAGCTCACGATCGCGCCCTCGGGCGACGTCACCGACTGCCGCATCGTTTCGACCGAGCTCAACGATTCCGAGCTCGAGCGCAAGTTGGTTGCGCGAATCCGCATGTTCCGCTTCGAAGAGAAGG
Organism: Steroidobacteraceae bacterium; assembly: GCA_050738555.1. Taxonomy (GTDB): domain Bacteria; phylum Pseudomonadota; class Gammaproteobacteria; order Steroidobacterales; family Steroidobacteraceae; genus SCUD01. Next base: position 6,325 of record JBOHZO010000038.1, read on the forward strand.
ACGTCGAAGCGATGACGACGACGAAACCGATCGAATTCTTCCCGGCCTGACGCCAAACGGATACCATTCGGCTCCTGCCATCCGCAGGGGCCGCCGTGCTGGTCGAAAAGAACCGCGTCGTAACGCTTCACTACACCCTGCGTGACGAGCAGGGCAGCGTGATCGAATCGTCCGCCGGGCGCGCGCCGCTCAGCTATCTGCACGGCAAGGGCAACATCATTCCGGGTCTCGAGCAGGCGCTTGGCGGCAAGACCGCGGGCGACAAGGTCGACGTGACCGTGGCGCCCGAGCGGGGCTACGGCCGGCACGATGACCGGCTGGTGCAGATCGTGCCGCGCAACCGCTTCACCGAAGGATCCGAGCTGGCGCCGGGCATGCAGGTCCGCGCGACCGGCCCGCAGGGCCCGCGACTCGTGACCGTCGTCCGCGTCGAGCGCGATTTCGTCACCGTGGACGGCAATCATCCGCTGGCCGGGCGGACGCTTGTTTTCTCAGTCTCAATCGCCGAAGTGCGCAAGGCAACGCACGAGGAAATCACGCACGGACACGTGCACGGGCCCGGCGGGCATCATCATTAAGCGGGTCGTCGCCCCCTGCATGCGGGATTTCGCTTGATTCATCGCCAGAACCTCCAGTTTCCGGAAAAGGACACCGCGCTCCGCGAGGACGTGCACGCGCTCGGCGGGCTCGTCGGCGAGGTGCTGAAGGACCAGGGCGGCGAAAGCCTGTTCGAGCGGGTCGAAGGCGATCGCGTGGCGGCGATCGGCCGCCGCGAAGGCGACGCGGAAAGTGCCATCGAACTCGTCGTACGGACGGCCGACCGCGGCGCCGCCGAGGCGCGCGACCTCGTCCGCGCCTTCAGCACCTGGTTCGAAGTCGTGAACCTCGCGGAGCGCGTGCACCGCGTGCGGCGCCGGCGCGAATACCTGGCGCGGAGCGACCGCCCGCAGCCGGGCGGCATCGGCGACTGCATGTACCGCCTGCAAGCGGCGGGCCTGGATGCCCCGAAAGTGCTCGAATTGCTGGCGGGCGTGACGATTTATCCGGTTTTCACCGCGCATCCGACCGAATCCAGCCGGCGCACGATCCTGCGCAAGCATCAGCAGATCGCCGACCTGATGATCGAGCGCCTCGATCCGACCCTGACGCCCATCGAGCGGCGTTCGGTGTGGGAACGGATCCGCATGGAAGTGACCTCGGGCTGGCAGACGGAGGCCCACCCTCGCGAGCGCCTCACCGTCGCCGACGAGCGGGAGCACGTGCTGTTTTACCTGGCCGAGGTCGTCTATCGCGTGGTGCCCGCGCTGTACGAGGAAATCGCGCTCTGGATGCAGACGGTCTTCGGGCTGCCCCCTGAACTTGAGCGCATGCCCCTCATACTCCGCTTCGGCAGCTGGGTCGGCGGCGACATGGACGGCAACACGGAAGTGCATGCCAAGGCGATCCGCGAAACCCTGCATCGCCAGCAGCAGCGGGTCATCTCGGCCTATTTCCAGGAATGCCGCGCGCTCGCGGACAAGCTGTCGCAGAGCGCGAGCCGCGTCGGTGTCAGCCGCGAGCTCGAGGCGCGCATCGCGGAGTACGACATCCTGCTGCCCAAGGCTCGCGAAGCGGCGTCGACGCGCCATGACCGGATGCCGTATCGCATTTTTCTCGCGCAAGTTGGGGAACGGCTCCGGACCACCTACGACGGCCGGCCGAACCACTACGAATCGGCGGAACACTTTATCCGTGATATCGAGCTCGTAGTCGCGAGCCTCCGCGCCAATCTGGGGCGCCACGCGGGACACTTTCCGGTCGAACGCCTGCTGTGCCGTGCACGCACCTTCGGCTTCCACCTGGCGACGCTCGACGTGCGGCAGCACGCTTCCGTGCATCGCGACGTCGTGGGCCAGGGGCTCGGCCGCGAGGACTGGGCCGCGCAGCCCGCGGAGGCGCGCATTGCCGCGATGTGCGAGTCGATCTCGCGCGATCGGGGACCGGTGGCCAGTTTCGATGCCGTCGGGCGCCGCACGCTCGCGGTGTTCGAGGCGATGATGCAGGCCCGCTACAAATACGGCGCGCGGGCCATCGGCGACTACGTCGTCAGCGGCACGGAATCGGCGGACGACGTGCTGTCCGTGCTTCTGCTCGCGCGCTGGGCGAACATCACCGACCGCGAGAGCGGGGAAGTGCCGCTCGACGTCGTGCCCTCGCTCGAGGCGGTCCATGCGCTTGAAGGCGCGGGCCCGCTGCTCGTCAAGCTCTTCGCCGAGCCGAGCTATCGGCGCCATCTTGGCGCGCGCGGCGGACGCCAGACGGTCCTGCTTGGTTTCTCTCAGAGCAACCAGGCGATCGGCATCGCGGCATCGCGCCATGCCATTTACCAGGCGCAGGTCGAACTCATGAAGACGGCTGCGACCGCCGGAGTCGACCTGACGCTGTTTTATGGCCGCGGCGGCACCTCGAGCCGCGGCGGCGGCCCGCTCGAAAGGCTGGTCCAGAGCGCGCCCGCGGGCGCGACCCGCGGCCGGCTCCGCGCGACGGAACAGGGCGAGGGCATCAGCAACAGCTACGGCCTGCGTCGCATTGCGCTACGCAGTTTCGAGAAGGCGGCATTCGCGGTCGCGATGGACCGGTTCGAGGCGCCTCAGGCGGCTGGCCGCGCGCGGGAGCTTCAGGTGCTGATGTCCTCGATCGCCGCCGCGAGCCGCGCGCGCTATCGGGCGCTCGTCTACGAACGGCCCGATTTTCACCGGTACTTCCGCGAGGTGACGCCAATCGACGTGATCGAGCGCATGCAGATCGGTGGGCGGGTCGCGCACCGGCCAGGCAGCGGCATCGAAGCGCTGCGCGCCGTGCCATGGGTCTATGCGTGGATGCAGAGCCGGCACGCGCTGCCCGGCTGGTACGGGATCGGCACGGGTCTCGACGCCGCGGCGCGCGAGCACGGCGCCGCCAGCCTCAGCAAGGCCTGGGCGGACTGGACATTCCTCTCGAACCTGCTGGACGATGTCGAACTGGACCTGGTGCGCGCGGATCTCGACATCGCCTCGTACTACGAGGGCCTCGCGAGCGCGGATGTGACGCCAATCGTCGAGGAGATCCGCCGCGAGTACGCACTGGCGAAACGCTGGGTCACCTGGATCAAGGGCGAAGTGGACCTGCTCGACAGCCGTCCGCAGATGCAGCGCTCGGTCCTGCTGCGCGCTCCGTACAGCGATCCGATGCACTTGATGCAGGTCGATCTGCTGCGCCGCTGGCGCGCCGACGGCTGCGCGGATGCCGCGCTCTTCGACGCCCTGCTCGCGAGCGTGTCGGGCATTGCCCTGGGCTTGCAGGCGACCGGATGACGACGACCCCGCAACGGAGCGTCTGCGTCTACTGCGCGTCGAGCGGAGCCTGCGACGCGGTGTACCACGACGTCGCATGCAGGCTCGGAAAACTTCTCGCCGTTGCCGGCTGCTGCATCGTCTACGGCGGCGGGCGCACCGGCTCCATGGGCGCGCTCGCGGACGGCGCGCTGGCCGCGGGCGGCCGCGTGGTCGGCGTGATCCCGAAATTCATGGTGGATCTCGAGTGGGGCAACAACGACCTGTCGGAGCTGCACGTCGTCGAAGACATGCGCACGCGCAAGCACGAGATGCTGACGCGCGCTTCGGCGGTCGTCGCGCTCGCCGGCGGGACCGGCACGCTCGAGGAGCTCTTCGAGGCGGTCACGCTGAAGCGGCTCGGGCTGTTCCTGGGGCCGATCGTCATCGTGAACACCCGCGGCTACTACGATCCGCTGATCGCGCAGCTTGCGGCGGCGATCGAGGGCCGCTTCTTGGACGCGCGCCACGATACGATGTGGACCGTGGTCGGCGAACCCGAGGAAGTGCTGCCGGCGATCGAGGCCGCGTCGTCGTGGAGCGCTGACAGCCGCGATTTCGCCGTGGTCCGCTGATTCGGATAAAATCCGCGCATGAGCAACGAACGACCCGTCGAGCCGCAGATGAGCGCCGAGGCGCTCTATCGCGAGGACGTTTTCACGGATCAGCGCGTCGGCACCGTGCGCCGGTTGACGCCCGTCAAGGCCGACGGCAGCGACGACCCCACGCGGCCGCTCCTTTTCATCGGCCAGGCAACCGTGATGACGCCGATGGGTTCACTGCCGCTGTCGTTCGAGCTGGATGCAACGACTCTCGCCGAGGCCGTGTCCCAGTTCGGCCGCGCAGCCCAGCAGGCGATCGAGGAAGCCGCGCGCGAGTTGCAGGAGATGCGCCACCAGGCCGCCTCGTCGATCGTGATCCCGGATGCGGGCACGGCGGCGCTCAAGGGCATGGGTGGCAAGGGCGGTATCCAGCTGCCCTGAAGGGGACGTTCACCTTTAAAGGGGACGTTCACCTTTACTGCAACGCGCCAGAGGCAAGCGCCCTTCGTTAGAGGTTAAAGGTGAACGTCCCCTTTAAAGTTGAACGTCCCCTCTATTGCAGATGCTTCGCCAGCCAGTCTTGCACCTCTTTGTAGAAGTAGCGGCTGCTCTCGCCTTTCAGGATCCAGTGGTTCTCGTCCGGGAAGATCACGAGCCGGCTTTCCACCTGCTGGCGCTGCAACACGGTCCAGAATTCGAGGCCGTTGTTGTACGGCACGCGAAAGTCCTTCTCGCCGAATGTCACGAGGATGGGCGTGCGTAGCTTCGTCGAGCGCCAGAACGGACTCTGGCTCTTCCACACCGGGCGCTCCTCCCAGGGCGGACCGCCGAGGTTCCGCTCACGCGAATAGGCAATGTCGCTCGTCGTCCACTGCGTCTTGAGATCGTAGAGGCCCGCGTGGCTCACGAGCGCGCGGTAACGGCCGGTGGATACGGCGAGCCAGTTGGTGAGATGACCGCCATAACTTGCGCCGCCCGCGGCCTGGCGACTGGCGTCGATGAACGGAAAACGCCGGATCGCTTCATCGGCGGCCTGGTTGATCTCATCGGCCGGCCCGGCGAGCGGATCGCCCTGGATGCCCCGCGCGAACTCCTCGCCGAAACCGCTCGAGCCGGTGTAGTTCGGCATCAGGAGGACATAGCCCGGTTGCGCCAGCAGGTGATAGTTCCAGCGCACGAAGAACTGGTCCTTGAACATCGTGTGCGGGCCGCCGTGAATCAGCACGAAGAGCGGATACTTTCGCGCCGGATCGAAGCCCGGCGGCAGCGCAATCAGGTTGTGGATGCGCCGGCCGCGCTTCGACTTGAACCAGAATTCCTGAAGCGGCTGCCAGTCGATCCCGGCAACTCGCTCTGCATTGAAAGCGCTCAACGCGTGCCGCTCGCCGCTCTTCGCATCGATGCGCATCACTTCCGCGGGACTTACCGCGCTCTCCCAGTTCGCGACGACGACCGCGTTCTCCTCGCTGCCACCAACCTCGAGGCCCGCGAAGCTGCCGGCCTCGAGCCGGCCGAGCTCACGCACAACGCCGCCCGCCGCCCGAACGGTAAACAGGCGGTCATGGCCCTCGTCTTCCGCGAGCAGATAAATGCTTTCTCCGTCGGAAGCCACGCGAAAGCTTTCGACCGATCGTTCAAAATCGATGGCGACGGGCCGTGGCGTTGGATCCGCCCAGTCGAAACGCACGAGCCGCTCGTCGTTGTAGACGAACTTTGAATGGGGATTCGCGCGCGCGTACAAGGCGGATCCGTCGGCCGCGAACTGTGGCCGCGAGTAGCTCGCCTCGGGGCCCGTCAGCCGGCGCGGCTCGCCGCCCCCGGCCGGCATCGCGAAGAGCGTCTGCTGGACGTCCGCGCGGGCTCCCTGGTTGCGCTCGGTCGTCGCGCTGAACACGATCGTGCTGCCGTCCGGTGACCACGCCGCCTCGAGCAGCTCGCCGTCATTGTCGAGGTCGCCGCCGAAACCGCGGTTGTTCCGCAGCGCCGTGCCGGCGAGGAGGTCGACTGCCTTGGCATCCTCTCCGAGTGTCTGCAACATCAGCGTCGGGCGCCGCTCGTCGAGCCAGCGATCCCAGTGACGGATCGGAAACTCCTCGTAAGCACGTGCGTTGTACTTGCGCGCCTTGCGCTCCTCGATCCGCTTGCGATTCGCCGCGTCGTCCGGCGCTTCCGGGTACGTCATGCTCGCGAACAGGATTGCCTGGCCGTCGGGCCGCCAGAGCGGGCGCGTGCCGCCGGTCGCGACGTTCGTGACGCGCTCGGCTTCGCCGCCGCCCGCAATGTCGAGAACGTAGATCTGCGACTCGTCCTGGCCGTCGCGCTTGGCGGCGAAGGCAATCCGGCGCGAATCCGTGCTCCAGGCGGGATTCGATTCGGCGCCGGTCGTGAACGTGAGCCGGCGCGGCGCCGCGCTGCCGTCTACGGGCACGAGCCACAAGTCGCTCTTCTTCTCGCTTTCCTCGTAAGCCGGTTCGGTGACCGGCGCGACCACGAGGCGCCCGTCCGGGCTCAGCGCCGGCGGCCCGACGCGCTTCATCAGCCAGACATCCTCGTGCGTGATCGGGCGTTTCCCGGTTTCCGCCGCCGACTGAGTGACGACCAGGAAAATTGACAGGGCAAAGAAGGCGGGATGCGGATTCATGCGAGTCCTCACGAGCGCCACTGGCGGGCGCGCACGTTCTGCAGGAGCCATGGCTGGTCGGGGGCGAGCTGTTCGCTGAACAATTCACCGCGGCCCTGCAACGGCGTCCAGTCGGTGTACGCGCCGACCAGCGAGCCGAGATAGGGCCGCGCGGTTTCCAGAACCTGGCGAAAATCGAGGTCGTCGGCTTCGCGGAGCCCTGCGTGCGGATTGCGGATCGCCCATACAGTAGCGCCGAGCGCGCCTGCGGCCACCTGGAGACAGGTCGCGTTCGTGTAAGGCACGTGGCGGCGGGCTTCCGCGATCGAAAGCTGCGATCCGAACCAGTAGGCGTTCTTGGCATGACCCGCAATCAATACGCCCAGCTCGTCCATGCCGGTCACGATTTCCGCGCGGATGATGCGCCGGGCCGGTTGTGGCATCCAGCCGCGGCCTTCGAGCTCGAGCGCCGAAAGCATCGCGTCGTCGCAGGGGTGATAGACGAACATCACGGTCGGGCGATACTCGATCTTCGACGCGTGGCGAAGAGTCAGCTGATCCGCGATCGAGAACACCTCGTCGTGGGTCATGAGCAGCCCCTGGAATCCTCCCGACGAGGGCAGCCAGCTCCGCGCGAATGTTGCGCCTCCGGGCCGGTGAAGGTAGACCGAGCCGCATCGCGGCCGATGCCAGTGCGAGCCCGCGGGCTTGCCCGGCTCCGCGGTGCCGAGCGAGAGCTCGGATGGCTGCATCAGCTCGTCGACGAACCCGTCGATCGACCAGGTGTTGACGAATTCATTGGGCCGTTTGGGCCGGTCGGTCGCCTGCGTATCCCGCTCGGAAATCTGGATCAACGTGACGCCGAGGTCGCGGGCGAACGTGGCCCAGCCCGGCTGGTCCGCCGGCGTCTCGGCGCCGTGGTTGAGCCCGTTCGCGAGATCGAGCAGCGCCTGCTTGACGAAATGCGAGACCAGCCCGGGGTTTGCGCCGTGATCCACGACCGCAGTCGGCGCGCCCGGCTTCAGGCGGCGGCCGAGCTTCAGCATGTCCTCGCGCGTGCGGTAATTCGTGCGCTCGCGCATCGTCAGCATCGGGTTGTCGAACACGCCGGGCCAGGGCTCGATCGAGGTGTCGACGTAGAGAACTCCGTGCGCGGCACACCACTCGACGAGATCGAGGCTCGAGACGTCGACCGACAGGTTGAGCAGCAGGTCGCCCGATTTCAGGCGCCGGCGCAGCTCGCGCTGGTAGGTCGAGGGCTTGAGATGACAATGCACGAACCTCGCCTGGTTCGCAGCAGCGAGCGCACGGCCCTGTTCGCTCGCCTCGAGCACGGTGAGCCCGTCTTCCGGCAGCGTCAGATGGCGGCGGAGCAGGGGCAGCATCGCCTGGCCGATGCTGCCGCACCCGACCATCAGCACGCGGCCGGAGAATTCGGCGGTCTCGATTCGATTGTCCGGCACAGCGGAACCCTAGCAAAGTGCCGGCTTGCGCGCACGTTCGCGCGGTCGTGGGCGCCGTCTATTGCGGCAGTGCATAATTTGCGCCGCATGCGTCCCCATCGCGCGCTGACCTGGCTCCTGCTCCCGCTCGCGTGGTCGTGCGCCGGGGAACCGGAATACGACCTGGTCGTGCGCGGCGGGACGGTGCACGACGGATCCGGCGATGCCGGCTACACGGGCGATGTCGCCATCACGGGCGATCGCATCGTCTACGTCGGACCGAAGGCGCCGGGCGAGGCGCGGCGCGAGATCGACGCGCGCGGCCGCGCGGTCGCGCCCGGTTTCATCAACATGCTGAGCTGGTCGAACGAATCGCTCCTGATCGACGGGCGCGGGCAGGGCGAGTTGCGCCAGGGCGTGACGCTCCAGGTGATGGGCGAGGGCGAATCCATGGGCCCGCTGACGCCGCTGATGAAGCAGGAGGTCGTCGCGCAGCAGGGCGATCTCAAGTACCCGGTCGAATGGTCGACGCTCGGCGAGTACCTCGAAACGCTGGAGCGGAATGGCGTCTCGATGAACGTCGCGTCGCATATCGGCGCCGCCACGGCGCGCATGAATCTCCTCGGTTCGGCCGACGTGGACCCGACGCCGGAACAGCTCGCCGCCATGCAGGAGCTCGTGCGCAAGGCGATGGAAGAAGGCGCGCTCGGCGTCGGTTCGTCGCTGATCTACGTGCCCGGCACCTTCGCCGAGACGGACGAGCTGGTCGCGCTCGCGACGGCTGCGGCCCGCTGCGGCGGCATTTACGCGACCCACATGCGAAGCGAAGGCCGGGGTCTCCTGGAAGCCATCGACGAGACGATCGAGATTTCCCGGCGCTCCGGCGCTCCCGCGGAGATCTATCACCTGAAGGCGGCGGGGCGCGAGCACTGGCCGAAGCTCGAGCAGGCGATCGCGCGCATCGAAGCGGCGCGCCGCGAAGGGCTGCGCATCACGGCGGACATGTACGCCTATCCCGCCGGCAGTACCGGCCTCGATGCCGCCATGCCGCCGTGGGCGCAGGAGGGCGGCAACGCCGCCTGGTTCGCGCGGCTGCGCGATCCCGCCGTGCGCCGGCGCGTGGCCCGCGACATGCGCGCCGAAAACACGGACTGGGAAAATCTGATGCGCGCGGCCGGCGGCGCCGAGCAGGTCCTGATCGTGGTGCTGCGGAAACCAGAGCTGAAGCCGCTGATCGGCAAGACGCTCGCCGAAATTGCGGCTGAGCGCGGCACGAGCGTCGAGGACACGGCGATGGATCTCGTCGCAGAGGACGAGAGCCGCGTCGGCTCGATCTACTTCCTGATGTCGGAAGAAGAAGTGCGGCGCAAGGTGGCGCTGCCATTCATGAGCTTCGGATCGGACGGCACCGCGGTCACGGCCGATGGAATCTTCCTCAAGAGCAGCCTGCACCCGCGCGGCTACGGCAATTTCGCCCGCGTCTTTGCGCGGTACGTGCGCGAAGAGAAACTGGTGACGGTGCAGGAAGCGGTGCGCCGCATGACGGCGCATCCCGCCGCCGTGCTGGGCCTCCGCGACCGCGGCAGGCTCCAAGCCGGGCACCATGCGGACGTCGTCGTCTTCGACCCGGCGACGATCCAGGATCATGCAACCTATGTGAAGCCGCACCAGTATGCGACCGGCGTATCGCATGTGATCGTGAACGGCGTGCTCGCGCTCGAGGACGGCGAACCGACGGAAGCGCGACCGGGACGATTCGTGCGCGGCCGGGCGTGGACGGGCTGGGAGAACGGCGGCTGCCGCGCGTCGGCGCGCGACTGGGACTGGCCATAGCCGTTGCCGATCGAATTCCTCATCTTCGGGATCACGCTCGCGGGCGTGGCCGTGTTCCATCGGCATGCGCTGCCGATCGCGGCTGCCGGGTTCGCGTCTGTCATCGTGTTCGAATGGGCTTTCACGCAGTTTCCGGGCGGGCCAGGCGCCGCCGGCCTCGTCCGGCACTTCGCGCACGAGTGGGTGATCCTCGTGAATCTCCTGCTGTTGCTTGTGGGATTCGCGATTCTCGCGGCCCACTTCGAGCAGAGCGGCCTGCCGAAGGCGCTGCCGCGCTACCTGCCCGACGATTGGGCCGGCGCATTTGCACTGCTCGCAATCGTGTTCGTTCTCTCCAGCTTCCTCGACAACATCGCCGCCGCACTGATCGGCGGCGCGATGGCGCACACCTTGTTCCGGGGCCGGGTTCGCGTCGGCTACCTCGCGGCGATCGTCGCGGCGTCGAACGCCGGAGGAGCCGGCAGCGTGATCGGCGACACCACGACGACCATGATGTGGATCAGCGACGTTTCGCCGATCGAGGTCCTGCACGCTTATGTCGCAGCCGCCGCCGCCTTGCTCGTATTCGGCTTCCCGGCGGCGCGCGCCCAACAGCGGTTCGCGCCGATCATCAGGGATTCGACCAAGTCGCCCCGGATTGACTGGCCCCGGGCGCTGGTCGTCCTGTTCGTTCTCGCAACGGCAGTGGCAGTCAACATCACCGTCAAGGCGAAGCTGCCGGACCTCGCGGACCGGTTTCCGTTCATCGGCGCGGCCGTCGCGCTCACGCTGGCGCTTTCGATCGCCTGGCGGCGGCCCGACTGGGGCGTCGTGCCGGGCGCGGTCAAAGGCTCGATCTTTCTTCTGTGCCTGGTGGCTTCGGCCTCGCTGATGCCGGTCGAGGGCCTGCCTGAACCGTCGTGGCAGAGCGCGTTGGCGCTGGGTTTCGCATCGGCCTTCTTCGACAACATCCCGCTCACGGCGATGGCGCTGAATCAGGGCGGCTACGACTGGGGCGTGCTCGCTTATGCCGTCGGCTTCGGCGGCTCGATGCTGTGGTTCGGCTCTTCGGCAGGCGTTGCGATCTGCAACATGTTTCCGGAGGCGCGTTCGACCGGCCGCTGGCTGCGCGAGGGCTGGCCGGTTGTGGTCGCTTATTTCGTCGGGTTCGCCGTGCTCATGCTGACGCTCGGCTGGCAGCCGGGCGGCTAGAAGCGTGCGCGGCCAGGTCTCAGTCCTTGACGATCAGCGCATAGCGGTGACCTGATCCGATGCGGGACAAAGGTGGCGCATCGACGAGCCGCGCGCCGTTCGCGTGCGCGAGCTCCGCCACGCGATCCGTGGTCATGGTCGGCTTGGCCGGCTTGCGCTTGAATGGATGTCGCAGATCCCGGGTCAGGTTCTTCAGCGAATAGCGATCGAAGAAAGTGACGATCAGGAAGCGGCGCGACACGCGCAGCAATTCGTGGAACAGGCGATCCTGCTCTGCGGCCGTCGGCAGGTGATGCGACAAGCGCACGCAAACTGTGCCGTCCACGCTGCCGTCGCGAAGCGGAATGTGGAATGCGGATGCCGTCGTCCAGACCTGCGGTGTGGAAACGGTCGAGGTCGCCCGGCCGTAACGGATCTGGCCCATGGCGATGTCGGCCTCGATCACGAGATCGGTTGAGTCGGCGAAGGCCGGCGTCAGGCGGCCACCGCCGCAGGGAAGATCCAGCACGACGCTGGATCGGCCGAGTTGGCGGAAGTGCCGCCGGATGATCGCGGACTCGCGGCGCGTGGTCCCCAGTTTCAGGATCCGCCGCTGAAACTGGAGGTTGTAGGCGGCGGCACGCGCGATCTCATGGAATTCCGACTGATATTCGGCACTCTGCCGCGTTACTTGTGCGGCGCCCCAGGTTTCAGAGGCGCCCTGCAAGGCCAGCAATGGAACGCCATCTTCCATGGCGAAGCGGGCGCCACAGCCTGTGCAGCGAATGCGCTCGGGCGCGATCGCGAGCGCAGCGCGGCAAACCGGACAAGCCAGCAAGTCGGCGATGGAGTCGAGGTCGGCGAGGATTCAGTCTGCTCCGACCGCCACCGCCGGCCGCGAAAGCGGCCGGCGCGACTCGAGCCAGGCCCACAGCGCGTCCCATTGCTGCAGCTCAGGATGCACGCGGGCCGGATTCATGTCGTGCAGGCCAAGACCTTGTTCGCCGGCATAGACATAATTCTGCGAGTCCCTGAGTGTCGTGACGACCGGAATCTGCATCTGGTCGAGAAAGCGCATCAGCGTGCGGAAGATGATCGTATTCGGCTTGACGCGGTTCGCGATGACGGCGAGGCGATTCTCGCGGCGCTTGATCTTGCCGGAAATCAGCAGGTGGCCGATACAGCGCGAGCAGGCGTGAATGTCGGCATCCGACGGCATGACCGGCACCAGCACGGCGTCGGCGTCCCGCACGTGCTCGTTGAAGTGCGGCGGCTGCAGCGCGGCCGGCGTGTCGACGATGACCCGGTCTGTCCCGAGGGGCACGCGCAACTGGAAGCTGCGGGTCACGCCGAGTGTCCGGGCATACGCGGCGATGCCGTGAATCGGAGGCTGGTGGGAGGAGCGCTTTTCGAGCCAGCGGGAGCTGGTGCCTTGCGGATCGAAATCCATCAGCACCGGCCTGTATCCTCGGGCCGCGTACATCGCGGCGATTCCGGTCGCGATCGTGGACTTGCCCGAGCCGCCCTTTGGGTTGAGCAGGACGATGCGAAGCATGGCACCCCCCGGAGCCGACGAATCAGCCTACGCCCCGCCCGGAGCGGCGGCAAGACAGGCCGGTTTCGCGGTCCGAGTCACGAACGCGAGAGGTAAAATACTTGTATTACCAAGGGCTTAGGTGATGCGTCCACGCATCGTCATCGTGGGCGCCGGCTTCGGGGGATTGGCGGCTGCCAAGGGTCTTGCGGGGGCGGACGCCGAAATCACGCTCATCGACCGGCAGAACCACCACCTGTTTCAGCCGCTCCTGTACCAGGTGGCGACGGCCGGATTATCCCCGGCCGACATCGCCTGGCCGGTGCGCCACCTGTTGCGACGCCAGCGGAATCTGCGCGTGCTGATGGCTGAGGTCACGGCGGTCAAGCCCGGGCGCAAGGTCGTCATGCTGGCCGAAGGTCCGCTCGCCTATGACTGGCTCGTGCTCGCGACCGGCGCCACCCACGGTTACTTCGGTCGCGACGAATGGGCGGAGCATGCCCCGGGGCTCAAGACGCTCGACGATGCGACCGGCATCCGGCGGCGCTTGCTGCTTGCTTTCGAGCGGGCCGAAATGGCCTCGAACCCGGCGACGAGCGCCCGGCTGCTGACCATCGTCATCGTCGGCGGCGGGCCGACCGGTGTCGAGCTCGCAGGCGCGGTCGCCGAGCTCGCTCGCAAGGCGCTCGCGAAGGACTTTCGCGAGATCGATCCGAGACGGACGCGCGTGCTCCTGATCGAGGCGGGGCCGCGGCTGCTGTCGAACTTTCCGGAAGAGCTGTCCCGTTACACCGCGTCCGCGTTGCAGCGCCTGGATGTGGAAGTGCGGCTCGGTCAGGCCGTCACGCACTGCGGTGCGCGCGGCGTCCAGATGGGCAGCGAGTTCATCGAGGCCGGGACGATCGTGTGGGCAGCGGGCGTGCGCGCTTCGCCCGCCGCGGAGTGGCTCGGTATCGAAGCGGATCGCGCGGGTCGCGTGCTCGTCGCGCCGGACCTGAGTGTGCCGGGGCACGATAACATTTACGTCATCGGCGACACGGCGCTCGCGAGGAATCCGGACCGGGCGCAACTGCCCGGCATCGCGCCGGTCGCGAAGCAACAGGGAAGTTACGTCGCGCGCGCCATCCTCGGGAGGATCGCGGGGCGCGCTCCACTTCCGCCCTTTGTGTATCGCGATCGGGGACTGCTTGCAACCATCGGGCGCAAGGCCGCGGTCATTTCCTACAAGCGATTGCGGCTTTCAGGATGGCTGGCGTGGTGGCTCTGGGGCGCCGCGCATATTTATTTCCTCGTGAGCCTGCGCAATCGCCTGATCGTCGTGACGCAGTGGCTGTGGTCCTACCTCGTTTTCGAGCGCGGCGCGAGGCTCATTACCGGCTCAGACGCCGACGCACGTCGCTAGAGGGCGACAGGGCCCGCGAGCCGACGCGCGCTCCACGTACTCCAAATGTCAGTGGCATTCACTGCGCACCGGAGAACGCGAACATGAATCGGTCATGCACATTTCTGCTTTTGTTGTCGGCGCTGCTGGCCGGCTGCAGCTCGACCAGCAGCCTCGGCACCGCGGCGAATCGTCTCGATACTTCCGCCCACCGTTTTTACGATCAGGTGTACACGGAACGGACCGGCGGCCACACTGCCGATGACGCGGCGATGCTTGCCGAGGCAACGCGCGACTTCAACCGCGCGGTCGACCGCACGCGGTCGCGCGACGATCTTCGCGTGAGTTTCGACCGAGTTGCGGAACGCTATCACCACCTTCGCAAACTGGTTGACGGACCGGATCCGTACTACCGCGACGGCAGAGTGGCGTTCGATCGGGTAACCGAGGCCTACCTCGATGTCGATCGCGCGCTGAATCATCCGGACAGCCGTTACCACGACTGAGCGGGTCCGCCCGGTCGATTGACCGTCCGGTAGAGCCGACTTAGCATGTGCGGGCGCCGCCGGGCGTACCGACAGGGGAGGCACCGCATGTTCCGCAGCATTCAGCTCGCGCTCGTCCTTGCGTTCGCAATACCCGCCCAGGCTTTCGCGCAGGCCGTGGACGACGCGGTGAGTGTGGATCCCGACGTCCACAACGTCATCCTCGACAACGAACACTTTCGTGTGTTCGATGCGCGGGCGTCCAAGGGCGCCAAGAGCCCCATGCACACGCATCCGCCCATGGTCCTCATCAGCCTGGGCAAGACACGTTTTCGCATGACGACGCCGGATGGCAAAGCAACCATCTTCAACCTGAATCCCGGCGAGGTCCGCTGGGTGGTGGATGCGCGGCACTCCTGGGAAGTACTGGCAGGAGAGCTCCACGCAATCGGCGTTGAAATCAAGTCCGCGCAGAAAGAGGGCTCGCCGCCGCCGGCGCCCCAGCGAAAGGAGAATGATTCGGTGTCAGCCGATCCGGAAGCACATCATCTTCTCTTCGAGAATCCCCATGTCCGCGTATTCGAAGGGCGAACTTCCCATGGCCGGAAGAGCCCGATGCATTCGCATCCCCCGACGCTGCTCGTGAGCCTCGACTGGATCCGCCTCAAGTTGACGCTGCCCGACGGCAAGGCCCTCATCCACGACTTCAGCCAGGGCCAGGTGCTGTGGCTCGCCGACGGTGGCGAGCATTCCTGGGAAACGCTGGCGGGCAGCGGACGCGTCATCGCGGTCGAGGTGAAATCGGCAAAGGCGGGGGCGGCGGCAGAATAGAACTTGACCGGACTAGCAGTCAGTCGATCAGACGCTCCCACCAGTTGCGCACGCGCTCCGCCAGCGTATCGAAATCCGGCGGGTAGCATTCGTCGGTGTGCTCGAGCAGCGTGCCGCGCGGCACGGCCACCGGGATCACGTCCTGAACGCAATCCGGGTCCGTGACGAGACCGCTCGCATAGCTGATCCGCGCCTCCTCGAGTGACGCCGGCATCGGCACTTGCCAGGACTTCTGTGCGATTTCGCTCATCACGTTCGACCACAGGGGCAGGGCACCTTGAGAGCCCGTGAGACCGGTCGGTGAATTGTCGTCGTGCCCGACCCACGCGACGACCAGGTGGCTGCCGGAGAAACCCGCGAACCAGCTGTCGCGTAGATCCGACGATGTGCCGGACTTGCCGGCCGTGACGAGGCCCGCGGGCAGCCGCGCGGCGCCTGCGCGGCCGGTGCCGCGAATCATGACTTCCGCGAGCATGCGATTCAGTTGATAGACCGCGATCGGATTGGCGGCCGCACGCAATGCAGGCTGTGGCGCCTGCAACGGACTGCCGTCGCTCGTAGTGACGGACTGCACGGCGCGCAGCGGGCGGTGCTTGCCGCCATTGGCGAACGCATTGTAAATCTGCGCCACTTCGACAGGCGTCAGCTCCACCGCTCCGAGCAGCAGTGAAGGCACCTGCGCGGGTTCGCGATCGAGGCCGAGCGCGCTGAACTTCCTGGCAACGGGCGCGAGCCCCACTTCGAGGCCGAGCTGCACGGTCGCGAGATTGCGCGAATCGGCGAGCGCGCGAACGAGTGGCAGCGGACCCAGAGTCACCCGATCGAAATTCTGCGGACGCCAGTTCTTGCCGTCCGCAAGGCGCACTTCGACCGGTCCGTCATTGAGCGGGCTTGCGGCGTGATATTGGCCCGTCTCCAGCGCCGCCAGATACACGACCGGCTTCACGAGCGAGCCGATCGGACGCTTCGCGTCGAGCGCCCGGTTGAAACCGGCCACTTGCGGCTTTCGCCCGCCGACCATGGCGACGACATCCCCGGATTCGGGCTGCGTCACGACGAGCGCGCATTCCAGCCGGCGCTTCTTGGACTTTTGCCGCGCGTCGAGCCGCGGAAGCTCCTCATTGACCGCGCGCTCGGCAGCCTCCTGGACCCGTGGATCGAGGTTCGTGAAAACCTTCAAGCCCACCTGGTTCAAATCTTTCCTGTCGTAATCGCGCTGCAACTGGCGGCGCACGTATTCGAAATACGCGGGGTAATAGCTGCCGGCAACGCGGGGCGTCACGCCGAGCGGCGCCTTCGCGGCGGCGGCCGCCTCCTTCTCGGTAACGACCTTCAATTCCGCCAGCCTTGCGAGCACGAAGTTCCGGCGCGCGATGGCGCGCTCGGGCTGCGCGCGCGGGTTGTAATAGGACGGGCCGCGGACGATGCCGACCAATAAAGCGACTTCGGCAAGCTCGAGCTCATCGAGCGGCTTGCCGAAATAGAACCGGCTCGCCAATCCAAAGCCATGGATGGCCCGCCCGCCGTCCTGGCCGAGGTAGATCTCATTGATGTAGGCATTCATCAGCTGCGTCTTGGTGTAGTGGGACTCGAGCTGCATCGCCATGATGGCTTCCCGCGCCTTGCGCCGAAACGAACGGCTCTGGTCGAGGAAATAGCTCTTGACGAGCTGCTGCGTCAGCGTGCTGGCGCCTTGCTCGACGCGCCCGGCGCGCAGATTGGCCCGGGCCGCGCGCAGGATCGCCATCAGATCGATCCCGCCGTGCGTGTCGAAATTCCGGTCCTCGATGGCCTTGAGCGCCGCGGGCAGCTGCACGGGCACGTCGCCCGGCGGAACGATGATCCGGTCTTCGCCTCGTACCGGGAATAGATTGCCGATCAGCAGCGGCTCGAGCAGGACTTCCGGCAGCTCACGGCCTTGCGCATCCTGCAAGGAGACGATGGCATTCCGATTGGCGACGACGCGCACTGACAGTGGCTCGCGGATCCCGTCGGCAAAGCGCGCCTTACGCAGCACGATTTCGAACCGCGCGCCGCGACGGCGATAGGTGCCCGATTGCGTCGCCCGGCTCGCGCGATAGCCGAGCCGCTTGAGTTCCTGTTCGAAATCGTCCGCCGACAGCGGAAGTTCGGCACGGAGCTCGAGCGGCCTGGCATAGACCTGCGTCGGCACACTCCATTGCAGGTCCTTGAACTGGCTCGTGATGACGTACTCGAGCCAGCCGATGTAAATGAACGCCGCGGCCAGGGCGATGAGCAGGGCGCCCAGGACGATGCGGCGGCGCCGGGATTGGCGGTCATGATTCACCGGCCGGAAACCTCTTCAACGAAGACGACCTCGGACTCTACGCCACCCTGAGACGTGGGTATGGCGGGTTCGGTTCAGGTTATCGGGGACAAATCCGCTATGGCGAGCGCCGCGGGATAGGGCTCCGGCTCGTTTCGGTTGGTGAGAATGATGACCGACATGCGCCGCTTGGGGTAGCGGACGATGACATTGCGAAAACCGATGGATTCGCCCGCATGCCACAGCATTTCGCCGGTAATTCGCCAGCCGTAGCCGTAGTCGACGCCCGCGTCGTCAGTGCGACTCGCCGCCCCGAACGCGAGCCGCAACGACTCTCGGCGCAACAGACGATCGTCATACAGCGCCGCGTCCCATTTCGCGAGATCGTCGATCGACGAATAGATACCGCCGTCACCGAGCACCGCGCTGGTCTGGTCCTGGTCCGTCCGGGACCAACCGGCTTCAACTCGACTGTAACCGAAGGCGCGATCGGCCACGGTCGAGACACCCTCCTCGTGCGCGACCGTATTGTGCATCCCGAGCGGAGCGAAAATGCGTGCCCGAAGGAACGACGCGAAGCCTTGACCCGACGCGCGCTCCACGATGAGCGCGAGGAGGGCATAGCCGCCATTGCTGTAGCGATAGCTCGTCCCCGGCGCAAAGTACGTGCGGTTCTGCGACTCGAGGAACCCGAGTACGTCGACATCGCGGAGCTGCGCGGTCATCGCCTGCGGAATGACGTCCTCGTAGTCGATAAGTCCGGAGGTTTGCGTCAGCAGGTGGCGGATCGTGACGGATGCCGCGGCTTCCGGCAGGGTCGGCAGCCACTCGCGAACGTGATCGTCGAGCTCAAGGCGGCCATCCTCCGCGAGCAGCAGGATCGCCGTCGCGGTGAACTGCTTCGTCAGCGATGCGAGCCGGTAGTTCGTCGCCGGGGTCGTGACGATTCGATCCTCGAGATTGGCGAGTCCGTAGCAGCGGCGGACCAAGGCCACACCGTCGCGAACGACGAGCACCGCGGCGCCGGGCACGGCGCCCTGGTAGTGGCGCATCAGCGCATCGACCGCGGAATTCATGCGGCACTCACCGAAACTTCCTGGAACATGCGCGACGATCCCCTATAAGTACTTGCTAATACAACGTTTTCCAGTAGAATACTGTATATAAAAACAGCCTACAGGAGCTTGCCATGGAAGGGGAGTTTTCGTCAGTTTCGACTCCGGATCTGATTGTCCAGATCACCTCGCTGGCAGGGCATCTGAATGCCGCCAATGCGCGATTCCTGTCATTGATCGGAGAGCTCGATCGTCGCAAGGGCTGGGCCGAATGGGGAGTGAAGTCCTGTGCGCACTGGCTCAACTGGAAATGCGGAATCGGGCTCGGAGCTGCGCGGGAGAAGCTGCGGGTCGCGCACGCCCTGGAGCAGCTGCCCAGCACTGCTTCGGCCATGGCGGAAGGACGGATCAGTTACGCCAAAGCACGAGCCTTGACCCGAGTGGCCGATGAGAAGAATGAGGCGTATCTCCTCAACATTGCGCTCTGCGGCACGGCGAGCCATGTAGAGCACGTGGCGCGCTCGTACCGTCGGGCACTGGATGCGCAGGAACTCTCGCGGGAAGCGATCCAGCAAAGGGATCAGTGCCTCTGGCTCTTCACCGAGCCGGATGGATCGCTCGTGATCCGTGGCCGGCTTCCGGCGGAGGTCGGTGCCCTCTTCAAGAAGGCGCTCGAGATGGCCGAAGACTCGCTGCCCATACCTAAAAACGTTCCCGCGGAATCGTCCGGCGACGACTTGCACCGGTCCCGCAAACGCCGGGTCGAGGCGCTCGCCACCATTGCCGAAAGCTTCCTGGCTTCGGGTCTCCAGGATCTCTCGGGCGGTGAACGCCATCAAATCGTCGTGCATGTGGATGCTGAGACATTGAAGCAAAGTTGCGCCGGCCGCTGCGAGCTTGAGCATGGCCCGTCAATCGCTGTGGAATCGGCCAGGCGGCTCTCCTGCGACGCCAGCCTGGTTGCAATCATCGAGAACGCGAAAGGAGAGCCGCTCAATGTCGGGAGAAAGTCCCGGACCATTCCACCGGCGATCCGGAGAGCACTGAATGCTCGAGACAAGGGTTGCCGGTTTCCCGGCTGCCCGTTCCAGCGCTACGTCGACGGCCACCACGTGAGGCACTGGGCGCATGGAGGCGAAACCAAGCTCGCGAACCTCGTTACACTCTGCCGCTTCCATCACCGGCTCGTGCATGAGGGGAAGGTGGTCATTCACACGCTCGATGACGCTGCGTTCCGATTCGTGCGACCCGATGGCAAGTCCTTCGACAGCCCGGCGCCATCGCCCACGAACTGGACTGAGCTCGTTGTGGAGAATGAATCCAACGAGATTGCAGTCGCGCCGACGACGGCAATCACCCATTGGACTGGCGAAGCGCCCGACTATGACCTCACGGTGGGCTGGCTAATGGAACAGGCAAAACGCCGCAAAAACGTCTCCGCGGAAATGCCTCAACGATCTTATTGACCGCGCGGCGCCCCAAACATCTGTACCCAGTAGATTCCCTTGGCGCTTCGCCGCTCGACTGCGTAGGCGACGCCCATTTCTGAGAAATCCGCGTCCATGAGGTTGCTGCAATGGCGCGGGCTCCGCACCCATTCAGCGACGACCAGCTCGGGCGTCGATTGACCCGCTGCAATGTTCTCGCCGACCACGCGCCAGCGGTATCCGGCGCGGGTAGCGCGCTCGGCAGGCGTGCTGCCGTCGTTACCGGCGTGACTCAGGATGCTTCGCCCGGCCATGTGGTGCGCGTGAGCCAGTGCGGCACGTTGCAGCGCATCGGACGGCACCAGGGGTTTGGCCGCGTCAAAGCGCCTCCAGCCGCATCGTCGCGAGTGCGCCCGGGCCTCATTCACGAGCTCGATCACTTTGCGGCTGACCGTCTCCGCCTCGCTCGCCGTAGGCGGCACAAATGGCGCGGCCAGGACGATCCACGCGTTGCCGGCGCGTTCCGCGATACCGACGTCGCGATAGACGGGATCGACGATGTCTCTGCACCCTCGCTCGGCGAGCGCGCGCACGATCGCCTCGTCGCTGCCGGACACCTCCAGTGTCGCCGACTGCACGGCACGGTAATCCGCATCCTTCATCGCGTCCCGCAGGCTCTGCCCTGACGCCAGCGCCTGCGCGACGCGATCAAGCTGCGGCTGGAGGCGCAGCGTCGTCTGCACGCTCGAATGACCGGCACAGCCCTGCGCGCGTATCCCATTGATCTCCCCAACAAGGTCCGTGCGTGATGGCGCAACCTGTGATGCAAGCAGCGCCAGGAGCGTGAGCAGGATGGCGGCCGGAATCTTCACCGTGGGGCCCTCAGAGGGCGGCCACAGCTTTCGACTTGTGACTATGCTTTATTTGGTGCATCATTATAACACAATGCTACACGTATGGTGACGTGAATGCCACAGAACAAGGATCTGGAAAAGCGGGTGTTTACTGGGGTCTATTTCGATCGACCGCAACACAAAGCTTTACGGGCATTAAGCGACCGTACTCGGGTACCTTTGGCCGCCTACCTTCGCGAGGCAGTGGACCTCCTGCTCGCCAAGTACAAAGTAAAAACTCAGAAACCGAGGGCAAGGCGATGAGCGCCGCCTTGTACGCCCAGCGCTGTCGTGGGGCGCAGGAACAAGTGGTCGGGGTGACAGGATTTGAACCTGCGACTCCTACGTCCCGAACGTAGTGCTCTACCAGGCTGAGCTACACCCCGATCGATTGACTGCGGACCGGGGCCTCGGGAGTCGTCAGGCCAGCCCCGACTTCGGCTAGTCGGGCAGTTTAGTCAACGCCCGAATGGCTTTCAACGACGGCGCTTATCGCGCCGCGCATGTGCACCATTCAATGGCCGCTCCAGGCCCACGCGGTCGATTGCGATGCCGCGATGCGGTTCAGTGACGTTCGACGAGAATGTGGCCGTCGGCAACGGCGGCTCGCACGTTGGTCGTCGCCAGCACGGCATCCAGAGCTTGCGTGGGAGTCAATCCGGCAATTGAGCCGTGAACGACGATTCCCGCGACTTCGGTCGCCGTCTGGGGCGAGGCATAGGCGATTTCCCGGCCCAGCTCGCGCGCCGCCCAGGACAGGAACGCCGCCAGCGGCATGCCTTCGATCTCGATTGCCGGCGCGGCGGCAGCGGCCCAGTCCCAAGACGCCCCGTAACCCGGAATCGGCTTTCTCACCACGCTGCCGTCGTCCGAGATGGTGAGTTGCTCGCCTGACCGGCTACGCTCGATCTCACCGATCCTCGACCGCCATTCGATCCTGCCGTCGCGCACCCGCAGGCGCACGCTGGTTTTGGACAAATGGGCTTCATATTGAGTGCCGATGTGCCGGACCGAACCCGAAGGCGTGATCACGTCCAGTCGTGCCGTGGGCGTGGCGGCGCCGGAATCGACATACAGCGTGCCACGCTCGAGCTTCAATTGATCCGCGCCGGCGATCACCAGTCGCGTATCGTGGTCCAGGCGCGCTGATACGCCGCTCGGCATGGCCAATGCCCCGCGCCCTGCGGGACCGGTTTCCAGCGTCTGACCGGTCGACAGAGTCTGGCCCTCGGCGACGCCATGCCAGCCATCCAGCCATCCGGAGGTGACGCGGACCTCGCCTGTTGCGAGCGCCACGCTGGCGGCCGCTTCCGTCGGTCCGTTGATCCGCGGCGCGACGAACCAGATGCCGACGGCGGCCGCGAGAATGCCGGCAGCGACGGCGACAATGAACCGCGGTCGATTGCGGCGGCTGTTATCGGACACGACCGTGAGCCATTCGGCGTGCAATCGGTGGCGCACGGCGCGCTCGACCTCCGCCGGCGGCTTCTCTCGCAAGCCTGCGTTCTTCAGGACTCGTTCGAGATCTTCGTCGCTCATGGACTCTTCCTATGCCCCGAGGCTGGACGCGATATCGGCTGCATCCGCGCCGAATACGCTTTCAAGGGCTTCCCGAAACGCCATTCGTGCCCTGGCCAGCAAAGACTGCGCCGCAATCGTCCCGATTCCCAGGCGCTCGCCGATGATCTCCACGGAATGTCCTTCCATGTATTTCCACTCCAGCGCATCGCCGTAACTGGACGGCAGTCGATCGAGCACGACACGCACGAGCCGGGCCGCCTGAGCGCGGCCGTAGCTCTTCAGCAGGTCGTATTCCTCGGGTGCTTCGACCGAATCGACCGCCGCCCGGAACTCTGGCTGGTCGTCGATCAGCACGACGTGTCGTTCGCGCCTGCGTACGCGGATGTAGTTCACTACTTCGTTGCGGCAGATCTGACAGATCCAGGTGAAGAGGCCGGACTCGCCGCGGAAATCCGCGAGCTTGCGAATCGCCTTGCTCAGGGTGACTTGCACGATTTCCTGGGTCGCACCGACATCGCCATTCAGGCGCGGCAGGGCAAAGCGGTAGACTCGCGGAAAATAGGCATTGAAGAACGCGTCGAACGCCCGCTCGTCGCCCGCGAGCATGCGCCCTACCAGCTTCTGGTCGCCCGCCGATCTCTGGTCCACGTCGTGGTACGCCTCGCCTGCTACGGTTGGACGCAGGCTGCGGGGAAAACAATCGATCCGCAATCGCGCGACGGCAGCGCCATCCTCAGAATTCCCAGAGTACGCCGACGGAGGGCACCAGTGGCAGCCAGTTGCTGGTTCGCGTCGTGAACTCCACGCCGCCGGCGCCGTCGTCGACGGCGATGAGCTTGTGACAGCAGGCATTGCCGATGTTGATCGCGTTCGACAGCTCGAGGGTCACCGCCAGGCTGCCAATGGCGAGCGGCTTGCGGTGCTCGGCGCGCAGATCGAGAGTCAGGCGCTCCGGGAATCTTGCGGCATTGCGCATGCCGAGCTCCGATTCCCGGATACGCGTGGTCGGCCATCCGCGATGGGCGCCGGCAACGGCGCCGAATCGCCAGTCGCCGTGCGTCCAGCCGATGCCGGCCGTCACGGCCCAGGTCTGATCCCAGCTCCGCGGCACGTTGCGTCCATCGACGCTGTCGCGGACGTCGGTCCACGCGAGGCTGAGTGACCACCAGGACTCCAATTGCTCGCTGACGACGTAGAATTCTGCGCCAGCGACCTCGGTCGCCGCCGGCGCCACGAGCGTGCGATCCGGCGCGATCTCGGGGAGAACCGTCAGCGGATCGAGGAGATTCTCGAAGTGCGGGCGCGATTCGGATTGAACCTTGCGATACCACTCCAGGCGCAACGCCGGTCCGCTCGGCAACTGGCGCTCCAGGCCGACGATGAAGTGATCTGAACGCTGGGCCTCGGGGAAGTCCGTCAGGCCGTCCTCGACTTTCAACTCGTGGACTTCATCGGCCTGATGAAAGCGCCCCCAGTGTGCGCGCAGGTTCATGTCCGGCGTGACCTGCCAACGCAAGCTCAGGCGCGGGTCGAGCAGCCAGGATTCGGCCGCAGCACCACGCGTGATCGTCCGCTGCGCCCTGAGCCCGAGCTCCGAGGTCAGGGACTCGAGGATCCGCCAGCGATGAGAGGCAAACAGCGCAATGCGCTCGCGCTCCGGGCTCAGGTCGAACTCCCGCGCCAACAGCGCGTCGCGCGAGAACAGGTCGGCGACCGCCTGCGTGTAAGCCGCATTCGCGGCGTAGCGATACCTGGCGTCCTCACGGGTCCACTCGAATCCGCCGTCGAACCAATGGCGGGATCGCGGTTGCCAGGCGAATCTGCCGCGCAGTTCCCGATATTTCGATGCGCGCCGGTCCTCCACGGTTCCGGCGGCAATTTCCGGCTTGTCGATGCTGCCCCGGCGAAAGCCGTCGACGCTGCTTTGTCCGAGCCAGATGGAAGCGTGAAGTTCGTCACCCCATTCGCGATCGCCGCGAATCCAGAGATAACGATTGCGGCTCTCGATCTGCGCGCGCTCGCCTTGCCCTTCGCGCGCGATGGAAAGCTCGTCCCGCGCCCACAGCAGGTTGGCGCTGACTCGAAGGCGATCCGGCGCGCCGAATCCCAGGCGCGTATAGACATCCGCGTAGGTTGGAGAGGTCGCGCCGTCGCCAAACGTCTCGATGAACGGACGCAGCGTGCCGATGCGCGCCGAACCGAGCCAGTCCGCATTCAGCTCCTCGAACCGGCCGCCGTGCCGCGCCAGGGCGTTGAATACGGACACTCCGAGCGCGGTTCGCGGCTCGTTCGCGGCGTCGATCGTGCGCAGGTCGAAGACGCCGGACATCCGGTTGCCGTAGCGGACCGGGAATCCCCCGGTATAGATCTCCGCATCCTCGATCAGGCCCGGATCGATCACGCCGAAAACGCTCTGGTAAGCGGGCATATGGAACGCCTGGCGCAGCGGAAATCCATCCAGCAGCGTCAGCAGTTCGCCCGCTTCGCCACCACGCACGCTGGACTGGGCGGAAACGCCGTTTTGCGCGATGCCCGGCAGTCGTCCGAGCGTGCGCAGCGCGTCCTCTCCGATGGCCGGCTGGACCTCGAGCATTTCGCTGCCGATGTGCACCATGCCGAATGCGCCCGAGCGATCGACGGCATAGCGGCTCGTCGCGACCACAACTTCGCCCAGTTGCGACTGTGCCGGCACGAGGCGCAGTTCCAGTGTCGTCATGGCTGCGGAAACGGCGAAAGCGGGCCATTCCGTCGGCTCGAATCCGCTGGCTTCGACTCGCAGCGTGTAATCGCCGTCCGGCACCGGTCCGATCTCGAATCGGCCGCCGGAATCCGACCATCCGACGGCTCCGATCGGCACCAGGAGAATTCTCGCCGTCGCAATCGGCCCGCCGCCGATCGCGTCCACGACCTGGCCGCGGATCACGCGTTTGCCTGGAGCACGCCGCATCGAAACCACGGCATAGAGGCCGGGCCGGACCACCGACAGCTCGAGGCCGTGCTGCGCTAGGATCTCGCGCGCGATCAGCAGTCGATTCTGCGAGGCGGGTTCCGTCAGCACCCGAATGGTCGGGGGAACGAGTTCCGAGCTGTAGATGAAATCGAGCCCGGAACCGCGAAGTTCCTGCAGCGCCTCGACCACCGCGCGGCCCGCAAACCGTGCTTGCCCAACGTCCGCCGCGGCCGCGGAGCCGAGCCAGAGAACCAGCAGTGCGCCGAGAATGCTGCGGCCGCGCGACGCGAACATCCGGACATTAAAAACTCAGCCGGCACCGAACGCCACTGCCGGCAGTCCGAAATCCGGTGCGCACCGAGCCCCGTTTCGTTGCGATTGATTCTGCCGGGTCGAGCGTCCAATCGGCATGGGTCGCAATAATGCCGGCACGGCCGGCTTCGTCCGGTACTCGCTGGTCGGCCTTTCGGCCACCGGCATTCATTACGCATTGCTGTGGGCACTGGTCGAGAGTGCCGGCGCGAATGCCGGGCTGTCCGCGGGGATCGGGGCGACAGCCGGTGCGCTCGCGGCCTATCTGGGGAATCGCCGCTTCACGTTCCGGAGCGACGCCCCGCACCATCGTGCGCTGGCCCGGTTTGCGCTGGTCGCCTCGTCCGCCGCACTCGCGAATGGTCTCATCGTGTGGGCCGGCACCGATCGGCTGCGGATGCACTATCTCATGGCGCAGTTGACGGCAACCGCGCTGATCCTCTGGTTCGGATACCTGCTCAATCGTCGCTGGAGTTTCGCGTGACGACGGACAATGCAGGCCTTCGTCCGCGGGCGCATTCCCTGGCCGCCTGCAACTTGAGCGTGGTGGTTCCCGTGCACGACGAGGAAGCCGTGCTGCCGACGTTTCATCGGCGATTGCTGGAGGCGATCGAGGGCACCGCGGGTGGTTTCGAGGTCATCTACGTCGACGACGGCAGCGTCGACGGCACCGCGTCGGTACTCGAGCAACTGCGCGCCGCCGACTCGCGCATCGGAATCATTCGCCTGAGCCGGAATTTCGGCAAGGAACAGGCTGTGAGTGCCGGCCTGAACCACGTGCACGGTGCGGCCACGGTGGTGATCGACGCCGATCTGCAGGATCCGCCGGAGCTGATTCCGTCGATGCTCACCGCCTGGCGCCGTGGCGCCGATGTCGTCAATATGCGCCGGCGCCGTCGCGCCGGGGAGAACTGGCTGAAGCGCGCGACCGCGCATGGCTTCTACCGCGTGATCAACCGGCTGAGTGACGTGCCAATTCCGGTGGATACCGGCGATTTCCGCCTGTTGAGCCGCCGCGCCGTCGACGCGTTGAACAGTCTTCCCGAACGCTGCCGGGTCATGAAAGGCCTGTTCGCATGGATCGGATTCAGGCAGAAAACCATCGAGTACGATCGCGACCCGCGCGCCGCGGGCAGCAGCAACTGGCGCTACTGGCAGCTCTGGAATCTCGCGATCGAGGGCATCATCGGATTCTCGGTCGCACCGCTCAAGGTCGCGACCTATGTGGGCTTCCTGACGGCATTCTCGGCGTTCACCTACGCGTCGTTCGTGCTCATCAAGACCCTCGCGCTCGGGGACCCGGCCCGCGGCTTCCCGACCCTGGTGGTCGTGATTTCCTTCCTGGGTGGCCTGCAGCTGATGGCGATCGGCATGCTCGGCGAGTATGTCGGCCGGTTGTTCGTCGAGGCCAAGCAGCGCCCCCTCTACCTGGTCGAAACCTATCAGCCCCCCGTCCTGACACCGCGCAACACCTGGAGCCTCGGCGTTGCCGATCCAGCCGTCAGCGAAGCCTCGATCGCCGGATAGTCGCCTGCTGTGGATTGCGATCGCCGTGGCGGCTGCCACGCGATTCGCGATGCTCGGCGCCTATCCGCTGATGGACACCACCGAGGCGCGCTACGCCGAGATCGCCCGCAGGATGTTCGAGTCGGGTGACTGGGTGACGCAGTGGATCGGCCAGTCGGTGCCATTCTGGGGCAAGCCGCCGCTGTCCACCTGGATGACGGTCGCGAGCTTCAAGGTCCTCGGCGTCGGCGAATTCTCCGCACGACTACCTTACTGGCTTTGCGGCTGCCTGCTGGCGTGGGTGGTCTGGGACTGGCTGGCGCCACGCTCCCGGCGCGAGGCAATCATTGCGATTGCGATCCTGGCCGGGTCCACCTTGTTCTACGCCGCTACCGGGACGGTCATGACCGACATGGTTCTCGCACTCGGCATGACGCTCGCGATGCGGGGTTTCTGGCTGGCGCTACACGGCGAGCCGGAGCATCGCGCGCGGGAGCAATGCCTGATGTTCCTGGGGATCGCCATCGGACTGCTGGCAAAAGGCCCGATCGCGATCCTTGCGGGCGTGCCGATCGGGATCTGGGCGCTCCGATCCGGCCAGGTCGGCCGGGTGTTCCGGGAAATCAGCTGGGGACGTGGCCTGATCTCCACCCTCGCAGTCGTCGTGCCCTGGTATGCCTGGGCGGAATTGCGAACGCCAGGCTTCCTGGAATACTTCCTGGTGGGCGAGCACTGGCACCGGTTCCAGGACCCGGGTTGGCAGGGCGACCTGTACGGCAGCGCGCACGAATTTCCGCGCGGCACGATCTGGCTGTTCGCGCTGCTGGCCGTTTTCCCCTGGTCGTTGCTGGCGCCTGTCGCCGCCTGGAAATGGCGGCGTGCGGCGAAGCCGGCGACGGTCGCGGACCGGTCGTTTGGTGGCTACCTGCTGCTCTGGGCGCTCACTCCCTGCGTCTTCTTCACCGCCGCAGGCAACATCCTCTGGACCTACGTGCTGCCCGGGATTCCCGCCTTCGCAATGGCGAGCGCGCTCTGGCTGAACCGATTGCCGTCCGACCGGTCGCCGGGACGCTGGGTCGCCGCCGGCGTTGCCTTCACGGCCGTGGCTTCCGTCGTCGTCGTCTCCGGTTTCAACATGGGCGGCTGGGACGAACGCAAATCGGCGAAGGCGCTGATTGCCGACTACGAGTCGCACCGGTCCGATGGCGAAGCCCTTGTTTTCTTCAGACGACAGCCGTTGTCGGGTGCTTTCTACAGCAGGGGTCGAGCGGAGCTTGCGGGTGCTGCGGACGACCTCCAGGCGCGGCTTGCAGCAAAGCCTGCATTCGTCGCGGTCAGGTCGCGCCACCTCGATCGCGTCCCGGAATCCTTGTCGGCACGGCTGCAACCGGTGGGCCGGCATGGTGACTACCATCTGTATTTCGGCAACCCCGAAGCCGGGAAAGTCCAGGCGTCGCGCTCGCCGGCAATCGAAGGCGCCAGATTGCCGGCGGTCAACCCCGGCGGTTGACGGCGAACCGGGCCAGCGCCTCGAGCGCATCGCGATAGGTCGATGCGGGAATTCCGGCCAGAGCATCGAGCGCCCGTTTCGCCTCGTCTTCGGCGAGCCGGGCGGTGTAATCAAGGCCCCCCGTGCTTTCCACGACGGCGCGGATCGGCCCCTGCTCCTCGGTGCCGCCCTTCTCGATGGCGTCGCGGATCATCGCCGTCGAATCCGGGTTGCCGTGCCGGAGTGCGTGGATCAGAGGTAGCGTCGGCTTGCCCTCCGCCAGGTCGTCGCCGACGTTCTTGCCAAGTTCCTCCGCATCGCCCCGATAGTCGAGGGCGTCGTCGATGAGCTGGAATGCGATGCCGAAATGCTTGCCGTAGCG
>JBOHZO010000039.1:0-8822 GCA_050738555.1 Steroidobacteraceae bacterium
GCGCGAGAGCGTAGATTTGCGGGCGTGCGAATAGTGCTGTGCGAACCGCTTCGTGAGCGCTTTAGCGCGGCGTAAATCCCTTAGCACCGAAGCTGCGCTTTCCGATGTCGCTTTACCAACCTTTGCCTGCTTCCGCCAGCAGCGCCGCATAGAGCCCGATCCCCCGCCGAAACTCCTTCATCCGCAGATTCTCATTCGGCGCATGCTGGTTATTGTCGGCATTCACAATCGGCGCGATCACGAACGGCGCGCCGAGCACTTCCCCGATCGGGGCGATCGGGAGGCTCCCGCCCATGAGCGGCGGAATGCGCAGTTCTCCGTCCGTCGCGGCCTTCAAGACTTCGATGACGCGCGCAACGGCCGGCTGATCCGGTGAGGACATCGCCGCAGCATAGCCGTCGTCGCCCCACTCGAGGCGCGCAAGCCGCGGATGCTTCCGGCGCTCTTCCGCTGTCGGCGGAGCGTCGAGCAGCACGTAGCCCTGGCCTCGCACGTGCGCCTCGATCGCTGCGCGCGAGGCCTCGACCGTCATGCCCGGTACCAGGCGCAGGTCGAACCCGGCGGTCGCTTCCGCATCGATGGCGTTCCGCTGCGCGCCCGCACCGCCATAGAGGAGCTGCGTGACGTTGAGCGAAGGGCGCAGGATCGACTCGCCATAGGCGAGACCGCTCTCGGCCACTCCGATCCCCGCCGCCGCCAGCATGCCGCGTGTGTCGAACGCGGTGCGTGCCAGCTCGAGCGCGGCGGGGGTCGGCGCGGGCGCATCGAGCCCTTCGATCGTGATGCGCCCATCGGGCGCGCGCATCGAGGCGATGAGTGCGGCGAGCCTCGCGCCGGGGTTCGGTGCGACGTTGCCGTAATGGCCCGAATGCAGGCTGGTAGCCGCGCCGTACACCGTGAGCCGGAAGCCCGTCACGCCGCGCACGCCGAGCGCGAGCCTGGGTGCGCCGCCTGGATCGATCGGCCCGTCGCCGAAGATCCACAGGTCCGATTGCAACGGTTCACGATGTGCCGCGAGTGTGCGCGCGAGATTCGGAGAGCCCGCCTCCTCTTCTCCCTCGAGGAAGAACTTGAGGTTTGCGGACAGCGGAATCTTCGCGGCATCGAGCGCATCGATCGCCGCCAGCATCGCGACGATCGGCCCCTTGTCGTCGCTCGACGAGCGCGCGTAGATGCGCGCCTCGTCGGCCAGCGGATGCGTAGCGTCGGCCCAGCCCACGACCGCCGCGCCGTCCTCCAGCTTTCCCGCGCGCAGCACAGGCTCGAAGGGCGGCGTCTTCCACAAGGCCGCAGGGCCGACTGGCTGGCCGTCGAAATGCGCATAGAAGAGGAGTGTCCGCGTGGCGCCCGGCGTCGCCCGTTCGCCGAACACCGCGACCGGCGCGCCCGGTGTTTCCAGGACGCGGGCGGCGACATCGCGCTTCTGCAGCAGCTTCACGAGGAGCGCCGCGTTCGCGCGGATGTCGGCGTGGCTTGTCGCCACGTTCGGCAGCGCGAGCAGTTCCCGCAGCTCGCCGACGATGGCTTCTTCGTGGGCGGCGACATGCGCCGCGGCCGCGGCAATCGCCCGCGCCTCGTCGGCTGCCGCGGGCGCCGCGAGGACCTGCCAGGCGAGCGCCAGCAAGGGACTGATCGACAGTTTCATGTGGCACTCCCCGCGTTTTCAGCTCCCCCGGATGATCGCGGGGGCGCCTCGCCTCCGCAACCCGCCCTCCGGCGGGTAATTCTGAACTCGCCGCGGGCTACAGGCATACAGGCGCGCCATGAAGTCCCGGTTGGCGAAACGGGTGGTTCTGGCTGCGCTGCTCGCGCTTCAGTTCGGGGTGGCCGCGCCGGCTGCGATGGCAATGGGCGGCCCGATGATGTCGGGCATGTCGGCGGATTGTTCCACCGATCAGGGCGCGGCCAACAATGACTGTCTGTGTTGTCCTCCGGGGATTACGACGACCGGAAGTTGCGCGGCGCTCTGCCTCGTGGCGACGGCTCCGGCTCCTGCTCACGCGAGATTGCCGAGCCAATCGACGATCCTTGCGATCCCGGATTCCGGATCCACCCTGCCCGCGAGTCGGACCTACCCGCCCGCCAATCCTCCTCCAATCGGCTGACAAACCGTCCGTTCACCGCTGACCCCGGCATCCGATGCCGGGCGTCACGCCTTTCCGGTTTGTCCGTGGAGGATCTCCAGATGAATCGCTTGCAACAAGCCGCGGCCGCGTCTGCGTTCGTGCTCGCTGCGACGCTGCCGGCTGCGCTGGTTTCACTCGGGGCCGGCGCCGTCGTGGTCGGCCTCGTGACGGCCGTGCCGGAATTGATCTGGCTCAGCGAACGCAAGTTGGCGGTCTTCGGCATCGCTGCCGCGTTTCTCGCGCTCGCTGGCGCCCTGCTGTGGCGCGCAAATGCATGCGCCTGCGCAAGGCCAGCGTCGGCATTTATGCGGTCAGCGTGGGCCTGTTCGTTTTGGGCGCGTTGTTTGTGTTCGTTGTGCCGCGTGTTTGACGGCTCCGCAGCCGTCTACTTGCCGATACAGAAGGTGGCGAACACCGCGCCGAGCAAGGCATCGCTCGAAACATTGCCGGTGATCTCACCGAGCGTCTGGTGGGCCTGGCGCAGCTCCTCGGCCACCAGCTCGAAGGAGGCGCGCCCGTTGAGCCGGCCCTCGGCCAGTTCGAACAGGCTCTGGGCCCGCGCGAGCGCATCGAGATGCCTGCGCCGCGCCGAATACGCGCCGGTATCGGCCTGGTAACCGGCGGCGGCCTTCAGTTGCTCGCGCAGCGCCGGGAGGCCCGCGCCGGTCAGCGCCGAAACGGGCAATACCGTGCGATCTTCGAGCACGGGCGCCGGAATCGCGTCCGCCAGGTCCATCTTGTTCCAGACGACAAGCGTCGCCGTGCCCGCGGGCAAGGTCGCTTCCTCCGCCGAGGAAAAGCCCTGGATCGCATCGACCACATATAAAACGAGGTCCGCGCGGCTGATCTCCATCCGCGCCCGCCGGAGCCCCTCCATCTCGACCAGGTCTTCGGATTCGCGGAGCCCGGCGGTGTCCACGACGTGGATCGGCAGGCCGTCCACGTGGATGCGCTCGCGCAGAACGTCCCGCGTCGTGCCCGGGATTTCCGTCACGATCGCGGCGTCATGCCCGGCAAGCGCGTTCAGCAGGCTCGACTTGCCGGCGTTCGGCTTGCCCGCGATCACGACGTGCAGGCCATCGCGCAGCGCCCGGCCCTGCCGGACGGTTTCACCGATCGCCGCGAAGCGCGCCGTAATGTCCGCGATCCGCCCGCGCACCTCGTCACTCGCGAGAAACTCCG
Organism: Steroidobacteraceae bacterium; assembly: GCA_050738555.1. Taxonomy (GTDB): domain Bacteria; phylum Pseudomonadota; class Gammaproteobacteria; order Steroidobacterales; family Steroidobacteraceae; genus SCUD01. Next base: position 3,309 of record JBOHZO010000039.1, read on the forward strand.
CATCCTCGTCCGGGAAATCGATCGCGGCTTCGACGTAGGCGCGCAGTTCCGTGACCTTGTCCGCGAGCGCGTGCACCTCGCGCGAAAAATCGCCGGCCAGCGAGCGGAGCGCGGCGCGCGCGGCTTCGGCCGATCCCGCCGCGATCAAGTCGGCGATCGCCTCCGCCTGCGTCAGGTCGAGCTTGTCGTTGAGAAACGCCCGCATGCTGAACTCGCCGGGACGCGCCATCCGCGCCCCGAGCTCGATCGCACGCGCGACCAGGAGATCCATGACGACCGGCCCGCCGTGACCGTGCAGCTCGAGCACGTCCTCGCCCGTGAATGACTGCGGGGCGGGGAAGTACAGGGCGAGGCCGGCGTCGAGGGTCTGGCCCTCCGCATCCGAGAATGCCGCGACGGTCGCGTAGCGCGGCGCCGGCAGGTTTCCCAGCATGGCGGTTGCGATCGTGCGTGTCGCGGGGCCGGAGATGCGGACGATGCCGATGCCGCCGCGGCCGGGCGGTGTCGCATTCGCGACGATCGTGTCGGTTGCCGAATTCACACGGACGACCCGGCCAGCGCGGCGAGCCCCAGGAGCCCTGGCTGCGGATGGGTCACCACGAAACTCGGGAAACCCCGCAGCCACGCGGCGTGCGGCGGCTTGTCTTCGAATGCCCGGCGGAATGTCGCAATGTCGAAGTTCCTGCCCCAGCGCGGAATGATGCCTCCCGCCAGATACACGCCGCCACGCGCTCCGGCAGTCAGGGCCAGATTCCCGGCGACGCTGCCGAGCCACCGCGTGAAGACGGCGACCGTCCGGGCCGCCGCCGGCTCGCCCCGCCACGCGGCCTCGTCGATTTCTTCCACCTTCAGACGCTTGCCATCCGCCACCGCGGCATAGAGCCGCTCGAGCCCCGGCCCGCAGAGCACCGTTTCCGCCGAAACGCGCGCATGCGTCTTGCGCAGCCGCTGCCAGATCTCGAGCTGCTCGTCGTCGACCGGCGCGAGATCGGCATGGCCGCCGTCGCCCGCAATCGTGATCCAGGCGCCCGGGCCGCCCGTTCCGAGCGCGACGCCGAGACCGGTACCCGGCCCGAGCACGACGACGGGCGCCGATGGAACCGGTTTCCCGCCGCCGCATTGCACGCGGGTTTCCGGCGGCAGATAGGGAATCGCCTCCGCGATCGCCGCGAAGTCATTGATCAGGATCGCCTGCTTGACGCCGGCGGCCGCCGCGAGCGCGGCCGGCTCCAGCAGCACGTCGGTGTTGGTAAGACGGATGCTGCCGTCGGCCAGCACCGGACCCGCGCCGCAGAACGCGGCCGCCTGGGGCCGCTCGCCGGATCCTTCCGCGAGAAAGCGCGCGATTTCGGCCGCGACATCTCCCGTGGTCGGCCGCTCCCGCAGTTTCGACAGCTGCCAGCGGCCGTTCTCCCGCGTGGCGAATGCGAGACGCGTGCGTGTGCCGCCGACGTCTCCCACCAGGATCATCGCGGCCTGCCCGCCGCGCGGCGCCAGGCCGGCGCATCCATCAGCGCCGCGACGAAATCGGAGCGCCAGCGCCCGACATCATAGGCGCGGAGGCTCCTCATGAGCGCCTCGTGCCGCCGCCTGCGCTCCTGCGGGCGCATTTCGATCGCCTGGTGCATGGCGTTGGCGATTTCCTCTCCATCGTAGGGATTGACGAGGAGCGCCGCGTCCATCTGCTGCGCGGCGCCGGCGAAGCGCGACAGCACGAGCACGCCGGGATCGGCGGGGTCCTGCGCCGCGACGTATTCCTTCGCGACCAGGTTCATGCCGTCGCGCATCGGCGTGACGATGCCGACACGGCTCGCGCGATAGAGGCCGGCAAGCGTGCGCCGCGGGAGCGCGCGATTGAGATAGTGCACCGGCGTCCAGTCGAATCGCGCGAAGCGCCCGTTGACGCGCGCCGCCCCGCGATCGAGCTCCTGCCGGAAGTCGCGGTAGGACTCGAGGCTACCGCGGCTGACCGGCGCCACCTGGAGCAGGATCACCTTGCCGTGCGCCCTGGGATGCTTTTCCAGGAAGCGGCCGAAGGCATCCATGCGCCGCAGCAGGCCCTTGCTGTAATCGAGCCGGTCCACCCCGATGAACTGGTGGCGCCCGCGCAGCACGTGGCGCATGCGGGTGAACTCCCCGCTGCCGGGCGCAGTGAACGCGTAGCGATGGAAGTTCTCGACGTCGATGCCGATCGGGAACGCGCCCACCCGAAGCTCCCGCCCGAAGGCGAAGACCGAGTTGCCGCGCCCGCTGCCGCCGTAGGCCCTGCGGACGTGCTCCTGGAATCGTCTCACGTCTTCGTCCGTCTGGAACCCGATCAGGTCGTAGGCGAAGAGCGTCTGCATCAGCTCCGCGTGGGACGGCAGGGTGCTCAGGATCTCCGTGGGCGGAAAGGGCGTATGCAGGAAGAAGCCGATGCGCTGCCGCGCGCGCCGCCGGCGCAATTCGTCGGCGAGCGGGAAGAGGTGAAAGTCGTGCACCCAGAGAAGGTCGTCCGGCCGCAGCAGCTTCGCGAGCGAGCGCGCGAAACGCCAGTTGACGCGCCGGTAAACTTCGAGCTGGCCGCGCTCGAACTTGGTCAGGTCGATGCGGAAATGCAGGAGCGGCCACAGGCAGTTGTTGCAATAGCCGTTGTAGTAGCCGTCGAGCTCGTGCTGCGTCAGGTCGAGAGTGGCGAGCGTCATGCCGTCGGCTTTCTCGGTGCGAAGGCGCGCCTTGCCCGGGGCCGCGGTGCGCCCGCTCCAGCCGAACCAGACTCCGCCGCGTTCGCGCAAGGCGTCGACGAGCCCGACCGCGAGCCCACCCGCGGCGGCCGCGCCCTTGACGGGCCCGACGCGATTCGAGGCCGCGACCAGGCGGTGCCGGCGGCTCACACGACGTCCTCCCAGCCGGCCGAGAGGCGCATCGCGGCATTGATGATGCCGACGAGCGAATACGTCTGCGGATAGTTGCCCCAGTGCTCGCCGCTTTCGGGACCGATGTCCTCCGACAGGAGCCCGACGTGATTGCGCCTTGCGAGCATGTGCTCGAAGAGCTCGCGCGCCTCGTCCGATCGGCCGGTCCGCGCGAGCGCGTCGATGTACCAGAACGTGCAGATGTTGAAGGCGGTCGACGGCACGCCGAAGTCGTCGGCCGCCGTGTAGCGGAAGAGATACGTCCCTCTTCGCAGGCGGCGTTCGATTTCGCGCATGGTGCCGATGAAGCGGGGATCGTCCGCCGCGAGGAAGCCGACTTCCGCCGCCAGCAGGAGGCCCGCTTCCACGTCGGATCCGCCGAAGCTGTCCATGAAACTGCCGCGGCCGGCGTCCCAGGCCCGCTCCTCGATGACGCGCCGCATCTCCGCCGCGCGGTCCTGCCAGATGCGGGCGCGGTCCGGAAGCTGGCGGTGCGCGGCAATCCGCGCGAGGCGGTCGCAGGCCGCCCAGCACATGAGCGCCGAGGAGGTGTGGACGCGCTCGCGCGTGCGCAACTCCCACATGCTCGCGTCCGGTGTCGCGTAGACCTGGTAGGCCTGCTCGCCCACGCGCTCGAGGCGCACGAAATCCTGCATCGTCGCCGGCCGCAGCAGGCGCCGGTCGAAGAACGACTGCGAAGTCGCGAGCACGACGTTGCCATAGACGTCGTGCTGGAGGTGCTCATGGGCCTGGTTGCCGATCCGCACCGGGCCCATGCCCCGGTAGCCCGCGAGCGTCGTGATCTCGCGTTCCTCGAGACGCCGCTCCAGCGCGATGCCATAGACCGGCTGCAGATGCCCGTCCGGCGCCTGGCCGACGATATTCGTCAGGTAGCGCAGGTAATGCTCCATCGTGTCCACTTCGGAGAGCGAATTGAGCGCGCGCACGACGAAGAAAGCGTCGCGCAGCCAGCAGTAGCGATAGTCCCAGTTGCGCCCGCTGTCCGGCGCTTCCGGAATGCTCGTCGTCATTGCGGCGACGATGGCTCCGGTCTCCTCGAAGGTGCAGAGCTTCAGCGTGATCGCGGCGCGGATCACGGCGTCCTGCCATTCCGGCGGAATCGCAAGCCGGCGCGTCCACTGCCGCCAGTAGGACTCGGTCTCCTCCTGGAACGCCCGCGCCGTCTGCTCCGCGCTCTCGGTGAGCGTCTCGTCGGCGCCGAGCACGAAATTCACGGCCGTCTCGAGTATGAATGGCGTCTCCGACAGCACGTAGCTGACCGGCGCGTCGGTCGTCAGCCTGAGCACGCGGTCAGGGCTCACGTAACGAATGTGGTTGCTGCCGTGCGTGATCGCAGGAAGGAGCGCCCCGTAACCGAAGGACGGGCGCAGCCGCACGCAGATGCGCGGCGTGCCGGCGATGGTGCGCACGCGCCGTACCAGCGTCTGCGGGCGGAACATGCGCCCGAGCCGCTCGAAGCGCGGACAGAAATCGATGACCTCGATCGCGGAGCCGTTCGTGCTGTAGAGGCGCGTGCAGAGAACCGCGGTGTTGCCGACGTATTCCTGCTCGCTCCGCTCGTAGCCCCCGAGCTCGATCGACCAGAAACCGCGCGCATCCGTTGCGCTCGAGTCGTCGATGAGCGAATGGAACACCGGGTCGCCGTCGAGCCGCGGCAGGCAGCTCCAGACCACGCGCGCCTCGCGGTCGACGAGCGCCGAGATGATGCAGTTGCCGGTGACACCGAGATCGAGCGTCGCAGGAGAACTCACCGCGCCTCTCCTTTCTCAAGTGCAGCAAGGCTCGCGCGAAGCCAATCGCGCACCCCGCCCACCGCGTCGATGCGGTAGCGCGCGACGGTCGTGCCCGTGCCCACCTTGACGCCGTAACCGTCCAGCTCGGCCGCCGCGCGGAACCCGTCTTCGTCCGTTGCGTCGTCACCGACGAAGACGGGTGGCCGTCCCGCGAACGGCGCCTCGGCCGCGAGTGCCCGGAGCGCACTGCCCTTGTCGGCGCCTTCCGGCCGCGCCTCCACCACCGCGTGACCGGTAATCACCTGCAGTTCCGTCGCCTCCGCCAGTTCCCGCATCGCGCCGATGCACTCGTCCGCCCGCTCCCGCGCGCGGCGGTAATGCAGCGCGACGGCGGGGCCTTTGTCCTCGATCACGATCCGCGGGTCCTCCGCAAACATTTCCCTGAGGTTTCGCGCCAGCGGCGCCGCGGCGGACGGATCGCCGGTGACGACCCTGCGGCCGGACGGCAGCCGCAATTCGAGGCCGTGCAGGCCGGCCCCGGGAAATCGGTCCGGCGCCATCAGCGCGTCGAGCGACGCCAGGGTTCTGCCCGTCACCAGTGCGAGCGCGCCGCCCAACTGCGCGCGCAGGCCACGCAGGAGGACCGGAAGCGATTCATCGACCGTGACGCCGTCGGGATGCGGCGCAAACGCCGCAAGCGTACCGTCGAAATCGAGGTACAACGCAGCGCGCGCCGGCAACGACGGCGGCCGGGCATCCGTGCCGGTGTCCGCCATGAAGTCCATTGTACCCGCGGGCGCGTTGCGGCCGCCCGCGCCTCATTCGTGGCGCAATGCCTCGATCGGATCGAGCTCTGCCGCGCGGCG
>JBOHZO010000040.1:0-11742 GCA_050738555.1 Steroidobacteraceae bacterium
GAACGTCCCCTTTTCCCCTAAAGGTGAACGTCCCCTTTTCTAAAGGTGAACGTCCCCTTTTCTCCCTTTTCTATGGATCAGGTGATCGATGCTGGCGCGGCCCGCGCCCAAGAAGATGAGCGGAACCAGCATCACGATGAAAATGAGCGGCAGCTTGAAGTTGCCGTAACCCCGGTCGGTTATCGCGTAACCCTTCCAGAGCTCGGCGAACGACGACCAGTCCCCGGGCCAGTGTACGCTCGCGATCGCGACGTACGTCAGCACGGCGAGCACCAACGCCCAATAACGCGTGGCGAGGCCGATCCAGAGGCAGATGCCGCCAATGAGCTCGGCCCAGGTAGCGATGAACCAACTGGCGTCGACCGGCAGCAGACCGAATGGAAACGGGAATTTGTCCGCGATGTCCGCGAACCAGTTCTGCCCGTGCAGCTTCTCGAGCCCGGACTCGAAGAACTCCCAGCCAATCAGGGCGCGGAGCGCAAGCTGCGGCAGCCAGGAGCCAACGCGGTCGAGCTGACGGTGCAGGTTCAGGATGGTGTCGGTGATTGCGGTCATGGGTTGTTCCCTGCGGCGGATGGCCGCGTGACCAGCGCGCCGCGAGCAATGAGGTCCGCGATTGCCGCACGGGCCGCTGCCAGCGCATCTGCCGAAACACTCGACGCCTGCGACCCGAGCGCCTGCCGGCCGGTCAGACCGGGCGTCGTTTCGAGGGCGTCGAGAAGCCGCGCGACGTCGCGCCCGATTTCGAGGAACTGGACCTTGTCCGCGGCATCGCGATAGACGACGAGGAATGTCGGCGTGTGCGGAGGTTCCGCCGGTTGAAACTCGGGGGCGAGCCGATGCACGGGCCAGCGATAGGCGAGTGGCCAGGCAAGCGGCGAAACTGCGAGCGGCGCATCCAGCGGGTCGCCGGCGACAGCGGCGCCCGCGGCGGGCGCCACTTCTTCGCTGATTGCGAGCGCAAGCTCCACCCATTCGTAGTGCCCAAGCTCCTGAAGGAACGCGGGCTCGTCGTCGCTGCGCGAAACGCGGGCACCGAGCCACTCGGTGAACTCGCGGGGCAGTTCGAGGAAATAGGGCGTGTGGGCGCGATGATTCGCGTAGAAATCGCGGACCAGCCGCTGCCAGCGCTCGCGGCCCAGGATGCGCCGCGACACCGGAAAGCTGCCGCCCAGAAGTTCGACGAGATTGTTGAAAAAAAGCTCGCGGTAGATCTGCATCCGCCGCGGTTCGATGCCGGCCGGTGCCGGCACATGCTCCGGATCGCGCAAATGCGCGGCGAACTCCCGCTGTGCTTCGGCGAGCGTCACGTATCAGCCTCCGGCCATCGCCGCCCGCGGCGCCTGCCGCCCCTGGCGGCGACGGATGTCCGCCAGCTCTCCCTCGAGCTCGGCGAGCGGCGGGAAATTGAAATCGCGCTCGAGCAGCGTCGGCACGGGCCCGAACTGCGCGTAAGCTTCGTCGAGCAGGGTCCAGACGTCGCCGCAGACCCGGGCGCCGTGCGTATCGACCCGCAGGTCCGGCGCTTCGACATAGTGGCCGGCGACGTGGAAGTAGCTGACGCGCGACGCCGGCAGCGCCCGGAGAAATTCCCGCGCGTCGTACCGGTGATTGACCGCGTTCACGAAGATGTTGTTGACGTCGAGCAGGAGGCCGCAGTCCGCCTCCTCGATCACGGCATTCACGAACTCGATTTCGCTCATGCGCGCGCCGGGCGCCGCATAGTACGAAACGTTTTCGACCGCGATCGGCCGCTCGAGAATGTCCTGCGCGCGCCGAATCCGGTCCGCCACCCAGCGCACGGCCTCCTCCGTGAACGGGATCGGCATCAGGTCGTAGAGGTGGCCTTCGTCCGAGCAATAGCTCAGGTGCTCGGTGTACGCGCGGATGCGGTGCGCATCGAGAAAGACGCGGATCTCGCGCAGCAGCTCCTCGTCGAGCGGGGCGGGACCGCCGAGCGAGAGCGACAGCCCATGCGCGACGAAGGGATGGCGTTCGGTGAACTGACGCAGCCCGCGACCGAGGGCGCCGCCGGCGTGAATCCAGTTCTCGGGGGCGAGCTCGAAGAAGTCGATGCCGGCCGCGCCGCTTTCACGCAACTCGGGCAGGAGTGCGCGGCGAAAGCCGAGGCCGGCGCCGGTGACGGGATATTGCGCTTGATTCGAGCGATTCCGAAGCATGTGCCCCACGCGAACGGACCGGCGCCGCGCCACCGATATTACAGGCTCGACTTGTCGGGGTAGAGGCAGACGTCCTGAATCGGGCACTGAGGGCAGAGCGGCTTCCGGGCCTTGCAGACGTAGCGGCCATGCAGGATCAGCCAGTGATGGGCATTGGCCCGGAATTCCTCCGGCACGATGCGCAACAGCCGATCCTCGACCGCGCGCACGGTGCGGCCCGGAGCGAGCCCAGTGCGGTTCGAGACGCGGAAAATGTGCGTGTCGACGGCAATCGTCGGCTCGCCAAAGGCCGTGTTCAGCACGACGTTTGCGGTCTTGCGGCCGACGCCCGGCAGCGCCTCGAGCGCCGCGCGCTCGCGCGGCACGCGGCCGCCGTGATTCAGAACGATGCGGCTCGTGGCCGCCATGACGTGCCGCGCCTTCGTTTGCCAGAGCCCGATCGCGCGGATGTAGCCGGCAAGCGCCTGCTCGCCGAGCCCGAGCATGGCCTCTGGAGTTCCCGCGACGCGAAATAGCGGTCCCGTCGCCTGGTTCACGCTGCGGTCGGTGGCCTGGGCCGAGAGCATGACCGACACGAGGAGCTGGTACGGCGAACGGTACACGAGCTCGGTCGCCGGCTTCGGATTTGCGGCGCGGAGCCGCTCGAACAGTTGCCGGCGCGCGGCGGGCCCGAGCATCCGTTCAGCGCGCTTGCGGTTCATCGTCGGCAACGCTTGCGCGGAGTGACGCCTCCCAGAGGTTGGCATCGCGTTCGAGCCGCGAGCGCCGCGCCTCATAGCGGCGCCGGAACCGCGCGGCGCGGATCTCGATCGCCGGACGGGTGAGCGGTGCCGCCGGCAGCCCGGGAGCAGGGAGGATGCGGATGCAGTCCACGGGACAGGCGGGGAGGCACAGCTCGCAGCCGGAACAATCGTCCGCGATGACCGTGTGCATGCGCTTGCGCGCGCCGACGATCGCGTCGGTCGGGCAATCCTCGAGACAACGCGCGCATCCGATACACGCGGGCTCGTCGATCCAGGCGACGAGCGGCGGCCCCTCGGTGCCGCAGGCAGGATCGAGCGGCAACGCGGGCCCGCCGACGAGCGCCGCGAGTCTCACGATCAGCTCATGGCCTCCCGGCGGACAGCGATTCAGGCTCGTTTCGCCGCGCGCGAGCGCTTCGGCATAGGGTTTGCAGCCGTCGAACCCGCAGCGCCGGCACTGAGTCTGCGGCAGGAGCGCGTCGATGCGCGATGCGAGACCGTTCGGATCGGCTGCCATCGCGGCCGCTAGTTGACCTTCATTCCGGCCGTGGCGCCGGAATCCGGTGCGATGAGGAAGAGCCCGGCATCGCCCGATGCCGCGAGCGCCATGCCTTCCGACACGCCGAACCGGAGCTTGCGCGGCTTCATGTTGGCGACGACGACGACGTGGCGGCCAGCGAGTTGCGCCGGTTCATAGGAACCGCGGATTCCGGCGAATACCGTGCGGCGTTCGCCGCCAAGATCGACGGTCAGCCTGAGCAGCCGGTCCGCGCCCTCGACGTGCTCCGCGGATTCGATGCGCGCAACGCGCAGGTCGATGCGCGCAAACTCTTCGGCGCTTATTTCGGCGGGCCGCGCAGGCGCGGCGCTGGATGCAGTTTCCGTCATTGGAGTCTCCGCGAGCTTGCCGACCATCGCCGCGTCCACGCGGGTCGCGAGCGGCTGGTATTCGGCGATCTTCGAGCCAAGGAGTGGCGTTGTAATGTCGTTCCAATTCGAGATGCGCGCCCCCAGGAAAGCCTCGGCGCGTTCGGCCGTCGCCGGCATCGCCGGTTTCAGGAATGCCATCAGCACGCGGAACAGGTTGAGTCCCTGCGTGCAGACTGCCTGCACCTCCGCCGCGCGCGCCGGCTCTTTCGCTGCGAGCCACGGCTTCCGGCGGTCGATGTAGAGATTCGCGCGATCGGCGAGCGCCATGATTTCGCGCACGGCCGCAGCGTACTCGAGCGATTCCCATGCTTCGCCGATGCCGACGCCTGCGTCGACGAACTCGCGATACAGCGCCGGATCCGGAAGCTCGTCGGCCATTCGTCCGTCGTGGCCGCGATGGATGAAGCTCGCACAACGGCTCGCAATATTGACCAGCTTGCCGACGAGTTCCGCGTTGATGCGGGTCGCGAACTCCTCGAAATTGAGGTCGACGTCGACGAGACCCGGGCCCAGCTTGGCCGCCAGGAAATAGCGGAAGTACTCGGCTGGCAGCACGGCGAGATAGCGCTCCGCCGTGACGAATGTGCCGCGCGACTTCGACATCTTTTCGCCGTTGACCGTCAGAAAGCCGTGGGCGTGCACCGCGGTCGGCTTGCGGAATCCCGCGCCTTCGAGCGTGGCCGGCCAGAACAACGAATGGAAATACAGGATGTCCTTGCCGATGAAATGGTGCAGCTCCGCCTGGCTGTCCGGCGCCCAGTACTCGTCGAATGGGAGGCCGCGGCGCGCGCACAGGTTGTCGAAGCTCGCCATGTAGCCGACCGGCGCGTCCAGCCAGACGTAGAAATACTTGCCCGGCGCATCGGGTATTTCGAAGCCGAAGTAGGGCGCGTCGCGGGAAACGTCCCAGTCGCGAAGCCCCGCCTCGAACCATTCGTCGAGCTTGTTGGCCACTTCCTGTTGCAGCGCGCCCGAGCGCGTCCACTTCCGCAGCATCGGCTCGAAGTCACCGAGCCTGAAAAAGACGTGTTCCGACTCGCGCTCGACCGGTCGGGTGCCGGTAATCACGGAGACCGGGTCGATCAGTTCGAGCGGCGTGTAGGTTCCGCTGCAGTTCTCGCAACTGTCGCCGTACTGGTCAGGCGTGCGGCAGATGGGGCAGGTTCCCTTGACGTAGCGGTCAGGCAGGAACATGCCGGCCTGCTCGTCGTAAGCCTGAAGTACGGGCCGACGCGTAATATGGCCTGCAGCTACCAGCGCCTCGTACATGCGCACGGTGAGGCGCCGATTCTCCTCCGAGTGCGTCGTGTAGTAGTTGTCGAAGGCGATGCCGAACGCGGCGAAGTCGCGCCGGCGCTCGGCGCCGACCTGCTCGATCAGCGCCTCCGGCGTGATGCCTTCCGACTGCGCTTTCAGCATGATCGGAGTGCCATGAGTGTCGTCGGCCGAGACGTACAGGCAATCGTGGCCCGCGAGTTTCATGTAGCGGACCCAGATGTCGCACTGCACCACCTCGGTCATGTGCCCGAGATGCGTCGGCCCGTTCGCATAGGGCAGGGCGCTCGTGACGAGGATGCGGCGCGGCATGCCCCCGTCAATCCTGTTCGCGCAGCGGCTCGAACTTGGTCTTGCTGATGGCCTTTTCGTAGGCGGAACGGCCGCTGATCAGCCCCTGCTCCAGCAACTGCTCGATCGCGGAGTCCATCGTCCGCATGCCGGCGCTGGCGCCGGATTGCATCGCGGTTTCGAGCTGGTCGATCTTGCCCTGCCGGATCAGGTTCGCGGCCGCGGGCGTGTTGATCAGCACCTCGAGCGCGGCGACGCGTCCCGGCGAGCCCTTGCGCGTGATGAGCTGCTGCGACACGACGCCGCGGAGCGAGGTCGACATCATGGTCCGCACGTGGCTCTGTTTGTCCGCGGGAAATGCGTTGACGATCCGATCGACCGTCGCAGCAGACCCGTTGGTATGCAATGTCGCCATGACGAGAATGCCCATCTCCGCCGCCGTGATCGCGGTGGAAATGGTCTCGAGATCGCGCAACTCGCCCACCAGGATGACGTCAGGATCTTCGCGCAGGGCCGAGAGCAGGGCGCTCGCGAAGGACTCGGCGTGAACGCCGACTTCGCGCTGGCTGATCAGGCAGTTCTTGCGCGGGTGCACGAACTCGATCGGATCCTCGATCGTCAGGATGTGTCCCTTGATGCGCGAATTGAGGTCGTCGATCATCGCGGCGAGCGTCGTCGACTTGCCCGAGCCGGTCTTGCCGGTCACGAGAATCAGCCCGTTCGAGACCTTGCAGAGGTTGCGAACGGCTTCGGGCATCTTGAGCTGCTCGAGCGTCTGTGCTTTCGACGGGATCGCGCGAAACACGCCGCCCAAGCCATTGAGCTGGCGCAGCACGTTGACGCGAAATCGCGCCACGTTGGCGAGCGTGTAGGCGAAGTCGGTGCCGTCGCGCGTCTCGAAGCGGTCGAGCGCCTTGCGCGGCATGATCTCGTAGAGCGCTTCGCGCACGAAATCCGCGCCGAGATGATCCGTGCGCAGCTCCGACAGCTTTCCGTACTGGCGGATGCGCGGCGGATCGCCGGCCATGAAGTGCAGATCCGAGCCGTCTCGCTTCAGGATCTCCTCGAGGTATTCGTCAATGCGCGCCAAGAGAGTATCCAGTCACTCCATGGTTTCGAATCGCGGCAGCAGACTGCGATCCACCACGAACTTCGAGAATTGGCGCTTGTCGCTCGCGAAGGTATACGCGTCGTCAGGATCGACTTCCTTGGCCTTGATCGCGTGCAGGAGCGCCTGGTCCATCAGCTCCATGCCGAGGTCCTTGCCGGTCTGAAGCTGTGCCGGAAGCTGGTGCGTCTGGTCGGACTGGATCAGCTTCGCGATCGCGCGATTCATCACCATGATCTCGCAGACCGCGCGGCGCCCGCGGTTCTCCGGCCGCTTGACCAGCACCTGCGTGATCACCGCGATCAGGCTTTGCGCGAGGAAACTCTTGGTCTGCTCGCGCTCGTCGGCCGGCAGCGCGTCGATCATCCGGTCGATCGTCTTGACGGCGCTCGTCGTGTGGAGCGTGCCGAGCACGAGATGGCCCGTCTCGGCGGCGGTCATCGCCATCGAGATCGTCTCCGGGTCGCGCAGCTCGCCGACGAGGATCACGTCCGGGTCCTCGCGCATCGCGGCGCGCACGCCTTCGGCGAAGGAGGGCAGGTGCGTGCCGAGCTCGCGCTGCACGACCTGGCTCTGCTTGCTGCGATGGACGAACTCGATCGGGTCTTCGAGACTGATGATGTTGAGCTTTCGCGTCGTATTCAGCAGGTCGATCATCGCCGCGAGCGTCGTCGATTTGCCGGTGCCGGTGGAACCGGTGACCAGGATCATCCCCTGGTGGTAATCGCAGAGCTTCTTCACGAGCGGCGGCAGCGCCAGCGAGTCGAGCGTCGGCACTTCCGCGGGAATCGTGCGGAATACGGCACCCACGCCGGAATCCTTGCGAAACACGTTGACGCGGAAGCGCCCGCCGTCCTCGGAAACGTAGGAGAAATCGACGTCGCTGCCGGCCCGGAACCGGTCGGCCAGGCTTCGCGAGAGTATCTCGGTCACGTAGGCTTCGAGCTCCGGCGCGGCCAGCTCGCGAAACCGGATCGGGACCAGGTCGCCGTTCATGCGCAGCATCGGCGGAACGCCGACCGCCAGGTGGACGTCAGAGCATCCCTGGGTCGATCCGAGCTTCAGAAAGGCGTCGATACGCGGCATCGCCGCGCGAGTGAATCACAAGAATCGCTCCAGCGCCACATGGACCTCGTCCATCGACGCGAAACGCTTCTCCTTGTCGACCGCCATGCACTTCATGACGGCATCGGAAATTCCCTGTGGCAGCGCCGGATTCAGCTCGATCGGGGCGCGGGCGCGTCCCTGCACGTGCTGGTACATGACCGACATGTGATCGCCGCGGTGATAGGGAGGCGTGCCGGTCAGCATCTCGTACATGATGACGCCGAGCGAATATACGTCGGCCCGCTCGTCCACTTTCTTGCCGAGGATCTGTTCCGGGGCCATGTACTTCGGGGACCCGATCACGTAGCCGGTCTTGGTGAGCTGCGTGTCGCCCTGGTGCTGCGCCGCCGCGACGCCGAAGTCCACGATCTTGACGATTCCGTCGTCGTTGATGAGAACGTTGGCGGGCTTCAGGTCGCGGTGCACGATGCCGACCTGATGCGCGACTGCCATGCCCTTCGCGACGTCCATGCCGAGGCGCACCGCGCGGCGCAACGCGAGCGGCTTGCCGTCGGACACCTCGCCGCCGAGCGTGTGGGACGGGAAGTATTCCATCGAGATCGCGTAGTTGCCGCGGATATGCAGGAAATCGTAGATCCGGATCACGTTCGGATGCGTGATCTTGCGGCTGTAGCGGAGCTCGTGCACGAAGCGCTGCATCATCTCCTCGTCCTGGGAGATGCTCGGGTTCAGGAATTTCAGCACGAGCCGCTCGTCGACGACCGTATCCTCCATCAGGAGCACGGTGCCGAAGGCGCCGCGGCCGATGCGCTCGATGTACTTGTAGCGGCCCTCGATGATGTCGCCGCCCTTGAGCGTCGCGATGTCGAGCCGCTGCAGCGACTCGGCCTTCTTCATGATCGCCGAGACGTCGGCGGACTCGATGAGGAGCGTGCGCTGCGCGTCGGCGCGGGCGGCCGCGGCTCCGGGCGTCAATGTCCCCGGCCCGGCGATGATCGAAGACCCGCCGAATTTCGTGTCGAGCTCGGTCAGCGCGCGGACCGCGGCGCCGGCGAGCGACTGGTCGGTGAGCGCCGTGAACGGCACGATCTTGGCGCGCACCGCATCGACTGAATGGTCGTTGGCCAGGCGCACGAGCGCCGACAAGCCTTCGATGCGGATGTCGGTCTCGGGCCGGTCGAGGGCCTCCAGCACGCTCTCGGTGGCGGCCGAGTCGCCGATCTTGCCGAGCGCGCGGACGACGGTCGGAATGGACTTCGGATTCGATTTCAGCATCTCGACCAGCCGCGGCACCGACTTCTTGCTCGCGATCGCCCCGAGCGCGTCGACCGCGCGCTCGCTGACCCACCAGTCGGGGTCCTTGGTCGCCTCGAGCAGGTGGGAAAGCGCGCGCTCGTCCTGGGTCTGGTTCAGGATCTCGATCGCGGTGCGGCGGACCTCGTCGTCCTTGTCCGAAACCAGGGACAGCGCCGCGCCGATGACCTGCGGGCCCCCGATCTTGCCGAGCGCATCGGCCGCGCGGCTCCGGACCCACCAGTCGGCATCGCGGATCGCCTTCAGCAGGAACTTCACCGAGCTCTCGTCCCCGACGACGTTCAGCACCTCGACCGCGGCGCGCCGCGCGTGCTCGGACTCGTCCTTCAGCACCTCGACGAGGTGGCGGACCGTGTCGGGATGCTTGCTGCGGCATAGCAGCTCGATCGCGGGATTCTGCACGTCGAGCTCGGGATCCCTGAGAAGCGGGGCCACCAGCGCCGGATCGACCTGGCCGCTGCCATTCGCGATCGCGCGGAGCGCCGCCGAGCGGACGAGCTTGTTCGTATCCTTCAGCGTGGATTGCAGCGCTGCGCGCACCTTCGGCGTGTCGAAACGGGCGAGCAGCGCGATGATGTGCGTGCGCGCGATCGGGTCCTTGCCCTGGACCCGCGCCACCAGTTCGTCCACCGAAGTCGAGTCGACCAGCTCGCCGGCGATCCGGAACAGCGCCGCTTTCTCATTCGGGTCCTGGAGATAGGCCGCGTTCAGCAGGTCGCGCAGCTGGAAGCGGTTCTTCTGCGCCGCGATCACGTCGAGCACGGCGGGCTTCGACACGCCGGGCGCGGACAGGAGCTCGAGCAGTAATGGGGGAGAATAGTTGCGGGACGACGCTAGCGCCCAGGCGACGCCGGCGACCGCGCGCGGATTCTCCTCGGCGAGGGCGCGGGCGAGGACCGGAAACGACTTGTTGTCGATGAGCGGCGTGAGGGTTTCGACGAACGCGATCGTCTCGCGCTTGTCGGCGGTCGCGAGCGCGTCCACGATCGGCTTGATCGCGTTCTGACCCATGCCCTGGAGCTTGGTCAGTGCCGACTTCGCCTTTGCACTGGCCGGGTCGCCGCTTTCCCGCACCTCGGCAATGAGGCGATCCGCCCGGTAGCCTCCAAAAATTCCCATCCAACCTTGCCTCGGCTATTTTTTGGACCAAAAATGCCGCATGGCCAGTATGCCATAGCGACCGGCCCGCCCGATCGGGCCGGCGGCTTCGGCTACAATGCCGCCCCCCGGCCTGGAACGGATCCATGCCCACTGGCTCGCAAGACCGGCTGCGCAGCGTGCTCGGCGACTATGTCGAGCCGCATCTCGGCATGAAGCTCGCGGATGCCGGCGCGATCGAATCGGTCACGACCGGCCCGGACCGGGCGATCGCGAGGATCGTGCTGGGATTCCCGGTCGGCGGCTATGCTGAAAGGCTCGCGCAGGCGCTCGATGCGCATCTCGCCGAGGCGGGCATCAGCGCGCCGCCGGCCTACGAGATCAGCGCGCGGATCCCGGCGTTCGTCGCCGACCCGCGGCAACGGCCCCTGCCGGACGTCGCGAACGTCATCGCCGTGGCGTCGGGCAAGGGCGGCGTCGGCAAGTCCACGGTGGCGGCGAATCTTGCGCTCGCACTCGCGGCCCAGGGGGCGTGCACGGGGCTCCTCGACGCCGACATCTACGGACCGAGCATGCCGCGGATGATGGGCTTGTCGGGAAAACGCCCGACGACGACCGACGGCAAGACACTCGAGCCGCCACGCGGACACGGGCTGCCGGTCATGTCGATCGGCTTCCTGGTCGATTCCGACCAGCCCATGGCGTGGCGCGGGCCGATGGTCACACAGGCGTTGTCCCAGATGCTCGCGGACACGCACTGGGGCGCGCTCGACTACCTGGTCGTCGACATGCCGCCGGGCACCGGCGACATTCAGCTCACGCTGACACAACGCGTGCCGGTCTCCGGCGCGGTCATCGTGACGACGCCGCAGGAAATCGCGCTCCTGGATGCGCGCAAGGGCTTGCAGATGTTCCGCAAGGTTGGAGTGCCCGTGCTCGGGATCGTCGAGAACATGGGCCTGCACCGCTGCCCGGTCTGCGGGCACGAATCGCACGTGTTCGACTGCGGCGGCGGCGCGGCGCTTGCGGAGCGCTACGGAGTGACCTTGCTCGGGCAATTGCCGCTCGACGCCGCGATCCGCGAGCAGGCTGATTCGGGGCGGCCGACCGTCGTCGCCGATCCCGCGTCGCCGGTCACGGCGACTTTCCACGCGATCGCGCGCCGCGCCGCGGGCACGCTCGCCGCGAGTGCGCTCGCGGGTGCGGTGAAGCTGCCCGAAATCCGGATCGAGGGTCAATGATGGCGATCAAGTCCGACCGCTGGATCCGCCGAATGGCGGCCGATGGAATGATCGAGCCCTTCGCTGAGAACCAGGTCCGCTCAGTGGACGGACGCAAGATCATGTCTTACGGCACCTCGAGCTATGGCTACGACGTGCGCTGCGCCCCCGAGTTCAAGATCTTCACCAACATCAATTCGACGATCGTCGACCCCAAGGATTTCGACGTGAACAATTTCGTGGACCTGAGCGCGGAGGTCTGCATCATCCCGCCGAACTCGTTCGCGCTGGCGCGCACGATGGAATACTTCCGCATCCCGCGCAGTGTGCTGACCATCTGCCTGGGCAAGAGCACGTACGCCCGCTGCGGCATCATCGTCAACGTGACGCCGTTCGAGCCGGAATGGGAAGGTTATGTGACGCTGGAGTTTTCCAACACCACGCCACTGCCCGCCAAGATCTACGCCGGCGAGGGCTGCGCCCAGGTGCTGTTCTTTGAGAGCGATGAAGTCTGC